>NZ_PVWN01000069.1 GCF_003003885.1 Chlorogloea sp. CCALA 695
AGGGCGAGCGGAACAATTTTGAGCGCAGCGACCCGTTAGGGGCAAAATTGTGGAGTAAGTCAAGACTTTAAAACACTTACCAATAATCTAACAGTAGGTCCGGGGGCGGCGCTACTACTATGACTACCGGGAAAGAAAGAAGCTGGCGCTTCGGGCTGGGGCTGGCTGTTGTCGGGTGGTCGCTGTGGGCAAAACTTAATTTATCTTTACCAGTATTAGTTTACCAGTAGGGTTAATTCCGTTAGACTTTACCCTATGTGAATAGGTAGTTTTATGCCTGCCAAGCAAACGGTTATTGATATTAATGAAGATCAGTTTAAGTCAATTTTAGAGAAGGTAGAAGCTCGAATCCAGCCTAAGCCTAAACAGGGGATGACTCTAAGAGAGGCGATCTCTAAATTTAAGCCGACGATTACTAAAGCTTTGAGGCGCGGTTATACCTATGAGGAAGTTGCTTTTATTCTTACGGAGGAAGGAATTAGTATTAAAGGAGCGACGCTGAAGCAATACTTGGCTGAATCAAAGGGGAAGAAACGTGCGCCTGAAACTGCCTCTAAGCTATCAACTCAAACGGCTGAAGAGTCAGCCGTATCAGATATTAAGCCAGATACTAAACTTGAATTGGATACCAGTTTAGATATTGAAGCAGATACTAAAGCTGAGACTAAATCAGATATGAAGCCGGACACAAAATCGGCAGCTAAACCTAAGTCGGTAGTTCGGGGTAAGTTTGCGGATATTCCTAGTAACGATGAGTTGTAGTGGGGGAATTATATTATGGCAGCTAAAGAAGATAAGTCCGTAAGTTCTGCTCTTAAGCGATTGGTCTTTATTTATGGCGATAAGGGGGGTGTAGGTAAGTCGGCAGTTGCTCGGTTATTGTTGGATATTTATCGCTATGAGTCAATAGGTTGTCAAGCAATTGATTCAGATACTAGCAATGCTGACTTATATCGCTGTTATAAGCGTGTGGGTGATAAAGGGGTTGGGCTATTGGATGGAGAACCGGATGCTGTGGAGCGGGTTGATTTTACGGTACGAGGTGAAGCGGATTATCTAATTGATACTCTGGGAGAGTACAAAGATTTGCTGCTGGTGGATCTGCCTGCTAGGTCTAGAGATGCGTTTACAAGTTTGATTCGGGAATTAGATTTGCTCTCGGTGGCAGAAGAATCAGGCTATCGAGTCACGATTGTTCATGTGTTGGGGAAGACTCGTAGCTCCGTGGGTGCGTTGAAGGATGTGGTTGAACTTTGTGGCAACCAAGCTGATTATGTAGTGGTGAAAAACTTGTTGTTTGGCGAGTCGCATACTTTTAGCCGCTATGATGCCTCGCAAACTAGAAAGAAGGTTGTGGAGCAGCTTGGGGGGATAGAGTTAAATCTGCAAGAGATGTTTTGGACTTCTTGGGATGTGATTGAGGATAACGATCTACCTTTTCGCACGGTGGTGGATGCAGAGAATACTATTTTACAGCGCAGCCAACGCACTAGAGCTTATCGTTGGCTAATGGATATGACGGAGGAGGTGAAGAAAGCGGGTAAGTATTTGGGGTTAGGTGAATGACTTTTATTGATGATAATTATTTAGATGGCATTATTACTCGGATGACGGCTGAACATAAAGCAACTATTATGCGGACGGCTCGGCGGTTAAACTTGCCCGATGATGATGTGTTGTTTTTGTATATTGGCGCGGTGGAGTACACTGTGCAATTGTGCGAGGATATTTTGGGTGGGATTAGTACGGAGAGGCAAAGGATTGAGCAGTCAAGTCAATCAAATTATCAGTTGAGCAACGAGCAAGCAAAAGTCTTGATTGAAGATTTGACGCGAGTAGGTTCAGCCATCGTTGCCGAAATAAAAAAATCAGGTATGGCTGCTACATCAGCGATTGCCGATGCAAATAGTGAAACGCTAACTCAAGCCTTGAGAACCGCTACTATGGCATCATCGTTGAAAAATTCTACCATTGGACTCATCGAGAAGGTAGCGGAAGATAGAAAAGCTTATCAATTGGTTATGCAAGAGGTAGTGCAGCAGGTTAACGATGCTAAAGCAGAACTAAATAAGGCAGTGGAGCGAACTAAGGGTATGCATGGAGCGATGGACAAGCTTCAGAACAAAATTAGGTTGAGTGCTGCAATTGGTTCGATAGCACCATTAACAGCTATAGGTGTGGCGATGGTAGCTGGGGGGATGATTTGGGCTGCGATTATGCATTTGTACTGGGGGGAAACTGAAAAGTACCTACCTGTAATCAAGAATAATCAGGCACAGTTTGATAAGTGCTTTGAGGAGGATGGTTCTATGAAACCTGGCTTGGAGTGCAAGATTCTTTATCAAAAAATCAATAAAGGCAAGAAATAGCTGCCTGTGTCAAATGTCAACTATCCTGACCGAATCGCGTCAATTATGTTGACCGCTTGAAGCCGCGAGAAGATGATTGTTGCACAGCAGCTTGCTTGCGGAACGATTCGGCTTGAATTTCAAGAATGACCGCATGATGCACTAAGCGATCTACGGCAGCGACGGTCATAGTGGAGTCAGAAAAAATCTCATCCCAATTACTGAAGGGATGATTAGAAGTAATTAGCAGACTTTTACGTTCATAGCGATGGGAGATTAACTCAAACAGCACTGAAGTTTCAGATTCGGATTTTTTGACATAGCCAATATCATCAACAACGAGCAAATCGTATCTGTCCAGCCGCAGAAGGAGAGCTTGGAGTTGAAATTGGGCTTTAGCTTGTTGTAGCAATTGTACTAGGGCAGTGGCAGTAGTAAATTTTACTTTCGCACCCAGTTCAATCAAGCTGCGTGCAATCGCCGCAGCCAAATGAGTCTTGCCTACGCCTGAAGGACCAAAGCTCAACAGATTCTCCCCACGTTTTAACCATCCAGTGTCCTGAGCTAAAGAAATGACCGTAGGCTGATGGAGCGTAGGACAACGTTGGAAGTCAAAATTAGAGAGGGATTTTAAGGGTAGTTGCGCTTCCTTGAGCGCTCGTTGCACTCGTAATTGATAGCGCTGGGTACTCTCGTACTCGCAGAGGGTAAGCAGAAATTGAGTGTAAGACCACTGCTGGCTGATAGCCTGCTGCTCCTGATTTTGCCATACTTGCAGGATATGGGACAACTTGAGTTCCTTGAGGAGCAGAGGCAGGGTGTCGGAGGCGGTCGCTTGAGGAGACATAATTGAGTAATTGGTCATATTGACCTAAAGAATGCTGTTGAATTTGCATTGCTGGGATTTGGGGACTATTAACTATTTGAAAATGCTGTTGGAGAGCGGTCAGGGAAAGGGTGTCTGCTTGGAGTTGAGCCTGAAGATAAGTAAGAATTGCCTGTTCTTTATCAAGTTTTGCCGCAATATATAAAGCTTCAACCATCAGCCGACAGGCATTGTAATCATCAAGCTGCGTCAACATCTGCTGCCATAATTGGCGGTAATTGTCGCCCTCGCAGCAAGTCTTGCTGCCAGGAGCAATGAAGAAAAGCTCGTGGTTTGCGCCGCAGACTATCAATCACATGACGATAATTGACGCACCGAGCGCGCCGGAGGTGACTATTACTAGGTACATGGATACGAAGTAATTCCACTACCAAAGCATTACCCACAAAGCCGATTAGTCGGTCGTGGTACAAATGAATTGTCAAACGCTGACCAATCAACTGTGACGGCACAGTATAGAGAATACAGCGCACAGTAATAGTGCTTTGGCGAGTCACCTTGACACTGAGGATTTCATAGTCTGGATAACGATGTTCTGGCAGAGAATGTAAGTAAGGTTGTTCTTCTTGAAACTTCTGACAAATCTTGGCATTGAGTACCTCCATCATTTGATTGATGAAGCCTTGATAGTCGGCAATATGATCAAAGTCACAGGAGCCACGCAGCAGTAGCGCTTGATGCAATCGGTTCTTGAAATAGCCGTGCGGCGATTCAATCGAGCCATTTTCATGAGCAATCCCTCGGTTATTGCGGGTTGGTCGCATTCGGTAATGCTGGCACAGCCGTTGGTACATCTGAGTCAAGTCTTCGTTGGTACGACCGCCTAAGTTACGATAAGCCGCACTTAGACTGTCGCTGCGGTGTTCTAATGGGCAACCACCACTCTTTTCTATAGCGTTCTGTAGTCCTTGACATAAAGCAATGAAGCTTTCGCCGCCTAAAATTACTTGCACGTACTGCCAACCGCTATAAGCCAAACGGTAGTGGTATAACAGGTGTTCAAAGGGTTTGCCTGCAATCGTAATTTTCACTTGCTTGAGTTTGGTGAAATCTGACAAGCCCATCACTCCTGGTCGATGGACTTGCTCAAACATCACTTCTCGTGGTGGTCCACTGCTGGCTTTCCACTGCTGCACTCGTCGTTGTAACGTTCGCAGGATAGACGATCCATACTTGCCAGGATATTTCTGTTGCAAATACTCATATAGTGTCATTGCTTGTAGTTTAGGTTGATCTAAGAGCAGCGGTACTAACTCGCTCTCCCATACTTCTGCTAATGGGTCAGCGCGAGTGCGCCAGTCATGGGGTTTTCTTCTTTGCGGTTGATGTTCTCCTTTTTCAATTCGTCTGCCTGTACGGACAGACAAGCCTCCTTTGGCTGCCGCTGTTTCTTGCGTGCAGCCAGATTCTCTTGCTCTCATGTATAGTTGAACCTGAATTGAATTAATTCGTTTCCCAGACACTAGGCAGCTTCTTAATTGACGTTAATGAACAACTGCCTAGTGTCTTTCATTTAGGTATCTATTGCTTTAGATAATTTGCTTCTCCTCAATCTGGGAAGGCGGTCAAGTTAGTTGTCGTTAGTCGGTCTATTTAATTGTCGTTTAACATGCCTGAAACGTCCAAGACTATTACGCAGCCGACTACCTGCAATATTGATTAAACAATAGCTGACAAAATTCCAATAATGATGATGGCTACCAGTAGTTCAATTAGGGTAAAGCCCTTGTATTGACATTTATTATGCTTAGTAAGCAAACGTATATATTCAAATGCAGAGATATCTTTCGTTTCAGTTATACCTTTCTATTTCTAGTTGAATTGTCACCTGGAAAAATTTAACAGCAAATTGCAAAGAGCTTGCTAGAAAGCAAAAAGAAGGTGGTAAAGAAACTTAACCACCTCAGATAGATATTTTGAACTAATTTGACTAGCTTAGTTATTGTCCAACGGGGTCTGTGTTAGTGCCACAGGTGATTACGCCAGTAGCAGGAGTAAGTACTGGGACATCCATAGCAGTAGTAGCTTCAAGAGCGGGAGCCTTAGCAGCACACAAGAGTGTAGGAGTCTGTCCAAGATTGCTGAAGGAAGCTCCAATATGACCTTTGAGGTCTTTGTTAAGTGATTTGCCCCTGTTAATAACGCTCTCGGTAGGAGTAGTAGACACCGAAGTATAAGCATAGTTAACCGTATCTTTAACACCAATACCCAATAGCTGACTAGCAGTACCACCGGCAACAGCAGCAGTAGGAGGATTAGCGCTGGGATTAGCAGCAACAGCAGCGGTATCAACAGCAAATCTCTGATTCTCAAGATAGAAAGCTTGCTGCGCGCGGTTAACTGCACCAACGTTAGTTCTGGCTTCAGATGCACGAGCTTTAGCAGCTTGGTTTAAGAAAGAAGGCAATGCAATAGCCGATAAAATACCGATGATGATAATTACAACTAATAGTTCGATTAATGTGAAACCAGAATTTTTGTTAGCGTTCTTCTTGGTTAAAAATTGTAGGTACTTGGCAGCGATTTGAGCTTTCATTTGAGTTTGTCCGTTGGTTGGGTGGTGTGGGGCTTTCTTTCCCTGTTACTAATAACTTACCCACCTCAAACAGCATTCCTATCACCTAGATTCAAAGTTCAGTATTTATACTTGTTTAATGTAAAGTTTCTGTAGTTATCCCGTAGAAGCACTGTTTTAAAATAGGCTTTATTTGTTGATAAATGCCCATTTGTCGGCGTCGCACTTTGTAATAACACTTGAGAGCCATAAAAAATGCGATCACTAATTCAATTAAAGTAACTTGCAACCTTCACAACTAGCTAGAATCGTTTTCCCTTGTAGACCGCCGCTTCTTTCTCCCTAATTGCTTTTCGGAGGTCGGTGGCGCAGAGCTATGCTTCTTCGCCTTCGGAAGCTGCTTAAATGATTCTGACTTGCAGGGGTTTGCAAGCTCAGATCTCGTTTCCAAGGAGCTTTGAGAGGTAGCACGGCTCGCTCTATCTCCATTAAAGTTTGAAGATTCGGTCAGATTGGTGTTTGCTGAACTAGATTTAGAGGTTGTCCCCGCATCACGGAGAGCTGCCTCTTGCGAGGCTTCCTGGTTTAACGTCCTTTGGGACTCCCCAGGCTTTGATTCCCACGACCAAGCGCGGTATCTTCCGAAGAAGCTTGATAGATGAACAGCACGGGGCAACCTTAGCCGCTTACTGTAGCGTTCGGCACGTTGCCTTGGTTCATCTGGAATTTCTTTAGGAGCGATTTCAATAAATTCTCGCCCGTTGACTACGGCTTTCTGCTCAATCAGGGTTGTCAGTTGCCCCAGACCGTTAGCCAAAATTTGTTTGTTGAACTGGGACTTACGTTCTGCACTATTCGGGTCGTAGCCAGTGCCTTCCTTATTTACTATTGGCTTGGGTCGGCGGGTAATTTTCCGCACCTCAGATTTAGCTGTGGCAATCCCGCCGTACTCCTGCACTAATTTAGTCGAAAGCTTGTGATTAAAAGCCCGTCGAGCGCGGCGAATTTTCTCATGTTGCTGTGAAATCTTCTGCTGAGTTTTCGCTTTGTTTGCACCCTTGTGGGGATTAATTGGGCAACTTAAAAAATGCTCTGCTAATTCGGGATTGTATGTACTAATTGGGCAGATGTTTTGTTGTCGGCTGAGTTTTCGCTGGAGCCTTTGCAGATTCTTCTCCATCTTTTGATAGTAAGCTGGAGGCTTTACTACCTTGCCGCTGTCGGTTGTGAATAAATCCTTGTACCCCAGAGATATCCCTACTGCCTTGTTGGAAGGTTTAAATCTCTTTAGCGGCAGTTCCCCCGTTAATTGCAGATAATACCCTGACGGCTCCTTAACAATTTTTAGCGTGGCGATAGGAACTTTAGCATCCCACCTTTTATCAAGGGTTTTAACCGTCACCTTTCCAAGTTTTGGTAGGGTAATTTGTTTACCTGAAATTTTGACAGATTTGGAATTATTGTTAACGAGTGTTTTGAGTTTATCCTTATATCGCTTATATCTTGGTCGCTTATGTTTCCCTGCTTTATACTCTGACCAAGCATCGGATAGGGATTTGAGCGTACCAGCGACAACTTTGGCGGGAACTTCGCAAAACCAAGGTTTGTCTTCGTGGTTCTTTTGGGCGAAGTAGTACAGAAGCCCAAAGTGATTAGGTGATTCTAGCTCCGGCTGGCGATAAGCTTGCGAGATGGGGCAACTCATCCGATATGGCTTAGTCTGAGCAAGCCTTGTGAAAGGGACGAGATGCCCATCATCATCTCTGTAGTACTCCCACTGAATCGGGCAGGATGGAGTCCAAGTCTTTGACACCTTATCCCAAGAAGTAAAACTGTCAAATTCCGTTAACAGATGTAGACCTCGATTCCAAACCCAACGCAGCACATTGAGCCAGTCATCTACCTTAGCCTGCTGGGTTTGATTTAGGTCTAACTTGAATTCGACGGTACGCATTGCTAGTACTGGACTGCCCTGAAACAGGCACTATAGTAACACCAAAATTTTTGGGGGACAACCAATCACAATTGTCCAGACTTTGCAGGACTTTTCGACTTGTGGCAGGTTTTTACTGCTACTCAAACCCTGGTTTTTGCTTGAGGTGAGAGATGACTTAGCTAACTATGCTTTTAACTTACCCAGTTCGGCTGACTATCATATCACCCACCTCAAAAAAAATTTCTCCCCTGTTGTCCTAGCGAAAATTCTGTTTGCCATTCACATTCCCCTCCACTCTTCGTAGGATGGGAATAAATGACGGTCAAACGGTAATTTTCATCAACTTAGCGTTTAAATGTTTAAACATCTAAACATAAGGACATCCAAATGTTTTAGCTAGGCTTCCCCCTGCGCTCCTCAAGATATCGAGCAATCGCTTGCGTCATGATGTCGCTCATCTCTCTTTCTTCGTCCGCGGCGGCTGACTTAAGTTGCTTATGCAGCTGCTTGGGTAAATAAACTGTAGTGCGAATGTAGTCAGGATCGGTACTCTTAGTTTTGCGGACTGGAGGCTTTTCAATCGGTTGTAATTTCGACTCCGGCTCAATTGAGCTAGTTCTAGCCGCACCAAATAAATCATCAAATCGGCTGCCACTGCTGCCACCCTTGTTACTCATGACAAAATCTCCCTGGCGATTTCGCAGTAACATCGCCATGCAATACCTGCTTTTGAATCGCCCTTAACTTGATTTACTGGTACTCCCTCTAGGGCCGCACGTTGGAAGACGGCATAGCGCCTAATTCCAGATTTAAAAACTGGTAAACCTGCCGAGTGTAAAGATTGCTTTGCCTCTTCCCCAACCCGGCTAGGGTGTGGAGGAATTAGAGTCAGCAAAATCTTGTAGTTAGCGTTCAACTCATGAAGCGCATCCACCATTTGCAGCATTGCTCCCATTGCTAGAGCATCCGGTGAGGTCGGTAGCACCAACAAGTCGCAGCCTTGGGCTATAGTTTTCAATTCTTCAGGAGCGGGACGAGCCGGAGTATCAATAACTATATGTTCGTACTGACGGGCAAACTTAACGGCGGCTTTTTCGTCAATTACCTTAAACGGCAGATTACCCCTTGCTGCCCAGTCTAAGGCAGAGCGGTTCAGGTCGCCGTCAACTAGCAGCGTCGGCGCTAAGGTTTGCAAGTAAGTAGCGAGGTGGAGTGCGGTCGTGGTCTTGCCCACCCCTCCTTTGAATGAAGCAATAGTTACAATCATCGCTTCAATAAATTGTGATGCTGCTAATTTTAGCCTGCTCACACTTAAATGTCTAGACATCTAAACATTTAAACATTTAGATGTTTAAATTCAAGAAAGCTCTTAAGCAGTAAACAAGGACTCAATTCTTCGGTAGGCTATGAATTAAACCCTAGAATTGTTGCGGCGCGGGATGAAAATTGACCGACACGGGAGAGCGAAGATTCTCACCACCGAAGAGATCCAGTTGCTATTTAGTCAGGGGCTAACTATCCGCCGAGATCGCGCCTTGTTCGGCATCTGCCTGTACACTGCCTGTCGGATTGCTGAAGCCTGCACCCTTCGTCGTGGTGATGTCTACGACTTTAAAAGGCTTGTGCGCCCGGAACTAATAATTCGTAAAGGTAACACCAAAGGCAAATTGGCGACGCGCACGATTCCTGTGGGCGAGGATTTAAGAAATTTGTTAGTTGACTACAACCCGCCATCCTATCAATGGTTTCTTTTCCCCGGTCGTCACGGCAAGGGACACATAAACCCAGATTCCGCAGCACGGATATTACGCTCTGCCTGCCTCAAAGTAGGGATTGATGGCGCGAGTACCCATTCGTTCCGCCGCACCGCCTTGACAATGATGAGCGATAGCGGAATCCCCTTACGGGTCATACAGGAAGTCTCAGGACATCGCACCCTGGATGAATTACAAAAATACTTAGAGGTACGCCCCGAACAAGTCAGAGGCGCGATCGCGTCTTTATCAATGTTGTCTCATGTCGGGAAACCCAGTTATGACGACCTAATCCTTAATCCCGACTCAGACACGCCAAATCAGGAAGTTGATCGCGCTCTATCCTCCGATAGCGAGTTATTGTAGATTAATTATTACGATCACCAAAGCTTGTCCTAAAATTAAAACCCTCATCAATACTTGCGGACATAATGACAGAAGTTAAATCAGAAATCACGCTCAAATTCAACGAACTCCCCGAAGCTAAACCTGCACCCAACAAGAAAATCGAAATCTTGCTGACCGACCAAAATGGAGTTATCTTCACTGCTTTAATTAATGCCAAAAGCTGGCGTAAGGCTGAAGCTGATGCCACAGCTTTTAGTGATTGGGGTGGGTCTGTCAGTGGCAAGCTAGGGCAGCGTACAGCCGACGGCTTTGAAGTGGTTGACGCTGGCATCAAGGTTTTTGAGAAGAAAGCTAAAGAACCAAAAGAGGAAGTCACCGCAGTTAATTCTGATGTGATGCCCGTTTCATAATTAGAGGTGGTTCTAAAAGGTGATATGAGGCGCTCGCGCCATGACTCAAACCATTATTCGCGCTGTTATTAGCATCCAGAACGTTACCCTGATAGTGTTTTACACCGAGGCTCACTACCCGCAAGTTCCGATGTGGATAGCAACCAGTGATTGCGATCTACATCTTCTTCTTAATGTCTTATGGTCTAATACCTTTAATTATTATTACGACTAACACGCGCAGGGTGTTAAATGGTAGCTAGCCCGCCCAAATGTCTCAATGCCGATTGACTTCCCCTATATACTGACCAACCATGCACGAAAAAGAATTATGCAACGGGGGATTTCTCTTGACTGGATAGTACGTGTATTAGAAAATCCAGACCACGAGGAAGCCGATGCAGAAGACCCAGAGTTATTTAAAGCGTGGGGTTATATTCCTGAATCGGGCGATCGAGTAGTATGTGTTGTCTATAATGAAACCACAGACCCCTGGCGGATTGTTACTGCTTACTTTGACCGCGCTCCTTGGGACAGATGATGAAAATAGATTTCGATTCTGAAGTTGATGCTGCCTACCTGCAACTAGATGACGCAAAAATTATTGAGTCTGAAGAAGTTGTACCTGGTGTTATATTTGATTTCAACGAGCATGGCGGTGTAGTAGGCGTTGAAATCCTGGGGATGAAAAAGAAAGATCCTCGCCATCTATTGAGTCTGAAGATTCCATTTCATAATCCTGATGAGAGAAAAGCATTTGAGAGCTTTCTCATGGAACACGCTCTTGCTTAAGCTGCGAACGCTCTGCTAGTGACGTAGGGTACTTTAAAGGTGTTATGGTTTAATACCTTTAACAATTAACAGTATTATTAGGTTAAAGCTATCAAAAGTAGAATATATCTGGAGAGAGAAAGCTAGGGATACAACAATTATATAAAGGTCTAATACCTTAATAGAGTTAAACAATAAAGCAATTTAGGTATTATGTATGTTAAAGGTTGCTGTATTTAATCTTAAAGGCGGGACCGGAAAAAGCACGACGGCTTTGAATCTGGGGGCTGCTCTTGCAAGCCCTAAGCGCCGAGTATTGCTAATTGACCTTGATGGACAGCGAACGCTCTCATTTGCCCTAGGTATGGATGGGCAAACTCCTACAGCGCTCGATTGGTTAACTTCTCAAGGGTTGTTTACTCCTCTAGCTACAGCGACGAAAAACCTATCGCTGATTCCTGGAGATATTGGGATGTTTCGCTTATTGGCTGAATCAGACTTGTTTACTCCAGCACTAGAGCGTTTGGCGGGCTTCTTCGATTTGGTAATGATGGATTGTCCGCCTAGCTTGAGCGTTGCATCAGTGCAGGCGCTTTTGAGTAGCGATCGCGTTTTAGTGCCAACTTTATGCGAACCTGCTGCCTTGCGGGGTTTTTCTGAGGCAATAACGCTAATTCGAGATGAAAGACCGGATCTGCCCATTGAAGCTTTACGGGTGCGCTATAAGCCACGATTAGTTTTGACCCGCGAGGCGGACGACTTACTGGTTGAATCATCTGTAGAAATGGACTATCGGCTACTACACGCTGTGATTCCAGAAAATATCAGCGTGGCGGAGTCCATTGCGGTGCAAAAATCGATTCTTGACTATGCCTCAAACTCTAGTGGCGCAAAAGCTTATCAATCTCTGGCTAAAGAATGCAGCAAACTGTGGAAGGTGTCATGACCAATAGAAAAGGATCTCGCATGGGTGGCTTGGGCAAGCTCAGTGACTTTGGTAAAATAAGTAAGCCAAAGCAAGAACTAGAGCAAGAGACAACCTCATCGCTAGAAAAGGTTGACAAAAAAGAACTAGAAGCTTCGCCTCCAGGTAGAGAACAACTAGAGCCGGAGAAACTTGTAAATATCAACGTTAAAATTACTCGCACTCAGCACACCTGGTTATCCCAAACAGCACGTACCGTCCGCGATAACAACAACACTCCTGTTGCTCCGAGCGAGCGCGTATTCCCCCAGCACCTCATTGGGATAGCCATAGACTTACTACAGGACACCGATATTAACTGGAGCCAAATCAAGAATGTAGAGGATTTGCGGCAACAGCTAAAGCTATAAAGGCTTAATGAAATTATAGTTTAATACCATTAGAAAAGTAGGAGAAAAGGCTTTATTGCTGTAGAAAAGTGCCACTTGCCGAAGCCGCCATAAATTCAAGGATTTATGGACAAGGAGCGAAAACTAGAACAGCAATCATTGTAATGATTCTTCATATCATGTCTGAGGTTGCAGGTATCTCGGCTTCCCCCCTTAAAAGCTCAACCCCTTAGTATCAGTAACAAAAGCTCCTTTGAACATAGCTCCATCAAGGTTGGCATCGCACAAATTAGCATAGCTCAAGTCAGATCCTCTAAGGTCTGCATTGCTCAAGTCCGCGCCTTGTAAATTTGCTTCACGAAGTTTAGCGTAAGAAAAATCTACACCTTGTAGATTCGCGCCTTGTAGATTTGCCCGAAAGAGTTGGCTATCAGAGAAATCAGTGTCCTGTAGCGATGCTCCCTGTAAATCTGCCCCAATCAATACCAGTGCGGAGAAATCCCGATATCCTCGCTCGTAATCTTCAAGAATATGCCTCGCAGCTACAGCGCTACGGATCTGCCACTCATCGTAAGGTAGGTAGTAAATTTCTTGGTCGTCGAAGTCCCAAACTTCTTCTACGTTGTCGCTGGAAACAATGATTACTTCATCATCAAAGTAATACTGGTCCGCTTGGCGAACAAACCTGCGGGGTAGCACCCTTTGAAAAGCTGTAGCTAGCTGCATGAATACTGATTTCATAGGCTTAATCCTCTGCTTTGTTCTTACTCTGGAGTCTGCTTGGGCTGCAACGCTAACTCCAAATCTTTTTTCAGTTCCTCGTGCCAATCTTTGGCTTTGGAGCAAAGCCGCGCTGCTTGGTGAGGTAACTGAGCCAAGATTTTCTGCGCCATCTTTTCACCATCGGTATCGCTGTCCAGTGCAACGACCACCGCTCTAGATAACAACTTTTGGAGAAAACCGAACACTCTATAAAAGATAGTTGAACACCTCTTCAGCCAATTGAGAGCTCGCTTTACCAGCGCTCAAACTAGCTAGAGTGGACGAACCTGCCCCAAAAAGGTATAAGCCCCCCCATCAGCATCAAACAGCGTGAACTTTTGCTCAATGCCTACCAAATTGGCAACAGCAATACAACTGTGGACGAAGTAGCCAGCCACCCAATCGCCAGCGTTATTTAAAATCTCCACTGGCTGAAGCCGACGATTCGTTGACTGCTTCTGCTTAAATTGCGGTGGTGTGGATGGCAACTCTTTAGTGGGCAGTCCTTCTGCGGCACTATTCGTTGTAGTTTGTAGTGGCGACAGAGTGGTAAGTGCATTTGTTACCTGTGTTTCTACATTTAAAGGCTCTGGCTCAACTTTTTGAGGTTGTGCCATCGCCCCTGGCTCACTGACGACCTCACTGACCACCTCACTGACCACCTCGCTAACCACCTCAGAGGTTAGCTGTGATTCAGGTTTAGGATTACTGACGGGTGGGGAGGCAAAAACTTCTGTTAAAGCCCCATCAATTTTTGCATTATGTTCTAATTCATCTTTACTAGCTAAAAGTTTTAAAGTTAAAAGGTCGTCAGGGTCGTCAGAACTATTGCTGTAGTAGTGTTTCAGGTCGTCAGATAGGTCGTCAGAGCGGTGGTCAGATAGGTCGTCAGTTGCCACGCTATCTTCTAAAAACGGCGCACTATCGCCGTCAGAGCGCAGTTTGAGTCCGCGAATGACGCGGCGACCAGTAGCATCACGCGCCCATTGCACGTCACTCCAACCGAGGGTCTGCTGGACTAGCTCAATTAAGTCAGCGCTAAAATTATTCTTACCTTTAGCCTGAAGACCGCTAATACGGCAGTAGTGGCAATAAGAACCAAATAAAGTAGAAATAAGCGGGTTGTAAGGTTGGTCTGCCCACTGGTGGCGATCGCTGCCAATTTGGGTTTGAGCATGGGGAGCATGAATTACTAAGTCGTTAACCCAAGCGGCAATAGAATCAGTGCGGAGCTTGGACTGCCACAAAGTAGCGCTGACCCCATCGGAGCCGAGCCGCCGCAGGACGCGGGTAATTTCATCGTTAGGGATAGAAAGTAAGTAGTTAGTAAAAGCTGATAGCTCTGGTTCAAATTCAGTTTCTAAATCCTTAAGCTGACCTGCGGCGGGTTTGTGGTCAAACGCCAGCATGAGAATCCGCCGCGTTAGCCAACTGCCGCCGTCGGCATGAAAGATTGGGGCATTAGAAGTCACAATTGCCAAACCAGGGAAGCGGAAGTTAATGCCATCCTTGTACAAGCGTCGTCCGCAGAGGGTGTCTTGGCCAGTTAAGCGCTTGAAGTTAGACAAACTACCCGTGACCTTATCTTGGTCAGGGAGGATAACTAAGCGCTTACCAATCAACCGAGCGACCTCGTGTTTATCTTCCAAGTCAGTCAGGCTACCATTCCAACAATTTTGTGGACCAATCACCGCCTCAAGCAAGCGGGTGTAGGTTGATTTACCTGAGCCGCCCACGCCAATCAAGTGCAGGAATTTCTGCAAGTCACAGCGACCGCGCAGGACGGCGGCAGCAAAACACAGCAACATTTCTTTATGGGCTGAATTTGTCCCTGTGGACTGCTCTAACCAAGTATCGATCTTTGTCCAGCCTGTAGCTATAGAGTTGTAAGGGCGTGGCAAGCACCAAGTCAGGCGATTGCCAGGAGTGTGGGGTTCTAGTTGTCCAGTAGCTAGATTGAGTACGCCATCAGTAAAGGGCAAAATCTCGTTAGCAGAGCGCTCACCCCAAAGGCGCTCAAACAGCCGCCGTCGCATCTTGGCGACGATGTTAGTCACATAAGCGGCGCTACCATAGCCGATGATGCCCTTGGACTCTAAAATCGCGTCTACGACCGATTCTAAATACTGCTCGCTGACGGCACTCCAGACTCCTGAGCGCTCCAAACTATAGTGCATCCAGGTCTTCTGCTCGTCGTTCCACAGCAGGCGAGCGCGGTAATCTTCGATAATTTCTCGCCCGATTAAATCGGCAGGTGGCAGTTTATCAGTTCTATGAGTTTCAGGCGTTTGAAACTGCTTTTCCCAAGCAGCGATATTTACAGCTTTGCCCAATACTTTGCGCTTGAAGCGTTCTGCGCCATTATTTTGGATGTAGTCATCCATGCCTTTACCTTCTGTAACCGTCCATAGCCCCGTTACACTATAAACCGGAACTTTAAATAGTTTAAGCTGATGGGCTAGCTTTAGCTGTGCCTTGATGACATTATCGTTGGTAGCACAGTCGGCATCAAAGCCGATGATAAATCCAAACCCCTCCTTGGCGTAACGTTCCAAAGTTGGTACTAAGTACCGCTTACCTTGCAAGTCGGCATCTTTAGAGGTTAAACCCATCTCAACACCCAATAAGGCAATGGTGGGAATGTCATTAGTACAACCAGCGATTGACTTGAAAAAGCCCTCAGTCAAAACTAAGCAAGGATGCCCATCAATTTTGTATGCTTTTTGTTTGAGAGCCGTGGTGTCATGCCAGTAATGAGGATTAGTAGGATGGGTAGGTAGCATAGCATCGTATTCGCCGAAGGGAGAGCGATACTTAGCGGCTCTCTTATCACCTTCTGCCTTCCAAGGTTTATCGGGTTTGTATTGACTTTGATGATTGCAGCCACAGAGCCAGATGCCGTCTGATTTGGCTGTGTAGCCTAGCCGTTGGGTGGCAACGTTAGCTGTGACTGAGTAGCAATTGGTTAAGAGCCACTGAGAATTCAATCCCCGGTTTTCTACACACTCCTTGTAGTGCCTGGCATTGAATTCTGATGAACTTGCAAAATTAGTATAAGTAAATGTTGTAGATTGAGTCACAAATGCCTCTTGTGGTTACTAGAGCGCATTTGAGGAATCAGAGAACGCAGTTATAAAAATTGCTGCCTTGTACTAGGCTTTAGCAATCTAGCCCTGATAGAATCAAAGCAACTGCTTCACATCTACCTCGCTATCGAAAGCCGCCAAGCCATTCAGCGAGGTAGTACCTCAAATGCACGAATGCATGTGTAGTGGTTCTTTTCTTTTCCCCCTGGCATGCAGCAATGCATGAACTGTGTGGGACTTTTGTTTCTAGCAAAAGTCAAGTTGTCCAGGGGGCAAGCTTAAACCTAAAAATAGAATACTGGCAAATTGCCAAAGCTTAATCAGCTACGCTGTAAATAAAATTCCCTGATTGAAAAATCCGATTGGGGAATTTTAGCTTTATTGAGCTACCCCCCATCGTCTTCTTCAATCTTCAGTAGGTCATTAGGTGTTATTTCTCTGCCTGCCCAGGCAGATGCTGCCCTAGCAAGCTTCACCTGATTGCTAAAATATCCCCTGTCAAGCTTCCCATCAAGCGCTAACTTAAGAGTATTGCGGCTGATTTTGTTAGGTGTGTTTAATAGGGACTCATACACAGAGTTAACGGTTTTAGGTTTTCCTTCCTGATCTTTGGGCCAGTAGTCAGATAGATCAACGTTAGCTTTCACAAATAAATCCAATGCACTCAAGTTGATTATCTCCTTAAACGCTTATTTAAATATTATTGATCATCAACGCTTGACAGTCAACAAAAAGAGTAAGATATTGGAAGCAAGGCAACAGCCCTGCAAAACAAAAGCGTCCGCCTTTAGTGGTGAAACCTGGAGCGATCGCTTTTTTTGCCAAAGGTTGATTTAATTACATCAACAACTGGATAGCGCCCCGGTGAGATGGAGCCACCCACCTCACCAGGACTTCCCCAACATTGACGAACCAATATTGGAGCGAATTTATCATGTCACAAAATCTGCACAGTACAACTGTTGCGGCACTTGATGAGCTACATTCACTCATCCGGCTGCAAGAGTTGCTAGAAATTGCCTTAGAACAACTACAACGAGCAGACCTAGTACCAGAAGAAAGACGAGCAAGAACTGTATTGCTAATCATTAGCTATCTACAGCAAGTTAAGCCCTACCTGGAAAACATAGAAGTCGAGTTAGAAGAAATCCGCGCCTCTGTTCCTAAGTGGAATAATCGCCTTGGAGGTGCGGCATGATTGAAGACTCCATCCGCACCTATTTTCGGCAAATCGGGCGAGTGGCGCTGCTGACACAAGAACAAGAAGTATTCTTAGGGACGCAGGTACAAGCGATGATGCCGCTCTTAGCAGCCAAGAAAACCTTAGCTCAACAGTTGCACCGCGAACCTACACCCCAAGAATGGGCATTGCTTGTTAAGGTGAGCGAAGCTGATTTGACCAAAACGTTGGCGCGTGGGCAACAGGCTAAGTGCCAAATGATTGAAGCTAATCTGCGATTAGTGGTAGCGATCGCCAAACGCTACAGAGAACGTGGGGTAGACTTCCAAGACTTAATTCAAGAAGGAGCTATCGGGCTGCAACGGGCAGTAGAGAAGTTCGACCCAAATAGAGGATTTCGCTTCAGCACTTACGCGACCTGGTGGATTAGGCAATCAATCAACCGTGCTGTTAAAGCCACGAGTACCATAGTCCGGCTACCGATGTGCTTGAACCAGAGGTTAGACCAGATTAGGACGGCAAGCAGGCAGTTCTGCCTAAAGCTGGGGCGTACTCCCAACATCACTGAGCTAGCAGCAGAACTAGAACTAACGTCTTTGCAGGTAACAAAATGCTTGAAGTGGGCGCGACAACCACAGTCATTGAATGTAAGGCTAGGGGATGACAAAGATGTTGAAATAGGAGACTTGCTGCCGTCTTCCAGCCCCACGCCAGAAGAGTTGTTAATTATCCAAGAGGGTTTTGCCGTCGATTTAGAGGCACTACTTTGGCGGCTCAAGCCGAAGTACCGACAAGTTATAATCTTGCGCTATGGATTAATAGATGGTCAAGCACTGACGTTTGCTCAGGTTGGGGCGTTACTGGGCATCAGCAGACAGGGCGTACACCAACTAGAAGTCAGGGCGCTCGAATGCTTGCGTCTGCATTTAGGAGAGGCGATGAAAGTTAGTCAGGGCTAACAGTTTAATTTGCAAACTAACTGAAAGCGCCTCTGTTTACAGGGCGCTTTTAATGATTGTTGGGTTGCTGGTCGCAGCCCTTTGGCATCAGTTAGACCACTCCAAATAATACTTATCACTATCTGGTTGTTCTAGGACATATTCAATTGTTTCTAAGACAATTTCTAAGCCTTGCAAGTAGAAATCGAGATGTTTGTGCTGAAACACTATATAGAAACAAGGCAGATCCGGGCGATCTAAAAACCCGGCAGTTCCAGGGATGATTGCGAGAACTTCTAAAGGTTCTGTTAAGAAAAAATCTCCAGCCCAGCCGCCAAAATTATTCGGTTGTGTGTCGGTTCTTTGCTCCTTCATTGCCACCAACTTTTGCAGTGCCAAAGCTTTGCTTGTTATTTGAGCTTGAATTGGGGAAATATCAGGGTCGAACGTTAGTGGCACCACACCATAAGGATGTTGCTCGATATGAGTAGTAAAGTCAGCAATCGCTTTGAGACAAATATTACGAGCTAAAGTCCAATCCGGTCGAAAATCCTCTTCTTCGGCTAGCGGGTTGAAGATGCTATGTAAATCTATGCCAATGGCATCACTCAAAATGCGATTGATGCCAGAGTCATTGTTAGAACTGTAGAAGTAGCCAATTTTAAAGCGGTGGTCGGGGTACTTTTGCGAAGGAAGTCTTATTGTTTGAACAAGTGGGTCTTCTCCATTTGAATCTAGTCCCATTGTGCGGGCAATCTTTCGGCATTGCTGTGAATAAATTTCTTCCTCTTGAGCGGAAATTTCATCATCAGTTCGGCGATTAGCCATTTGCTCCCAAGCGCGATCCATTCGTCGTTCGTACTCAGCTTTAAGCCGTTGTGATGCAGCGTAGTTCTCAAATCGCTTCAGGTAAACGTCAAGACCCATAATTTTTCTCCAATCGAGATAGGTGCAACTAATTTTATTGGTCGTAGTCAGAGCATTATTTTAGTGGGTTAGATAATTTGGGCAACTGACAGAGTTAAGAACGAGTTCTACCGACTAAATCCTTTGCTCTGTTTTTCTTCGGCTGCTCGCTGTTGTTGGTGCGTAAGATTAAACATATTCTTTAGCTCCTCATTCCAATCCTGTGCCTGGGGAAGTTTGCGGACACAGTTAGGTAACTGCTCCATTACATTAAGTGTCATTAAATTACCTGAATTGTCATTGTCGTAAGCAACAATGACTGATTTATTTGGTAGCTGCCGTAAAAATTCTAGAGGAACTTGCCCTGCTCCATCAGTAGATAAATAGATTGTCTTGAGCGAGTCGGTGCGGTCTAAGACAGCAAATGAGATGGCATCAATGGGCGATTCTACCAATACTGCTCGTGTAATTGGGTCGGATGATTGTCCTCCCTTTTGGAAGTGAAACCAGCCATTACTTCGCTTAGAGCCAAGTGCTAAACCTTTAAATGTGTTATCGGCTCCGGCTGTGCCTCGTAGCGCCGCACCAGTGATGGTTTGTTGCTCCAAGTCGCGGCGAATAAATACAGCATTTTGCTTGTCATCTGCATAAACTAACCCCAAGTCATGCAGATTATCTACCAAGCTGCTAGGTAGTCGGCGTTCGCGGGTAAGATAAGTTTTTACTTGCTGCCACTTATCCGCATCCGGCGTTGGAGCAATGAAGGGAGGAGGCTGTTCGGTTTTGATAACTTCTCTAGTTTTATAAGTAACAGCTTCAAGGGTAGCTGATTCTCCTAAGCGGTCATTTAACCATGCCACTGCTTGTTTAAAGTTACACTGATTGACGTGCATTACTAAGTCAATTGCACCTCCACCACCTTTGAGGTACTGCCAGTCATAAAACTTACTGCCAGTGATATTGATAATGTGGTTTTCATGCTGCCATTTATGTTTGTCTTTAGGGTCGGGTTCTAGACCTAATTCATAGGCAACTTGTTCGAGGGGAATGTGCCGCACCTTATTAGCTAAGTCTTGATATTTATTCTGCCATAAGAGTGCTTGTTGTGCTTGCTCCTTGGCAATGCGTTCTAGTTCTTTAATTCGTTGTTGGGAGCGTTCTACCTCTAGAGCGAGTGCCTTAGCAGTCTGCTCCATCTGTGCGCTATCTCTGACTGCTCGTTGCCGATCTGCGACAAGTTGCTGCATTGATGAGATGTCTAGATTAGTATCAGGTGCAGAATTGATAGCAGCGTAATACTTGCTGATTTCTGTATGTTTAGCTTTACTACCTTTGATGCCGCGTTCTAGTCCTAGGGTCGCCATAGCTTGGGCAAAGTCATCTTGCAGTTCAGATAAGCGATAGCGACTGCCACCAAGTAAAGCTCTACAGTTAAGTTTTCCTCGATCATCCAGTGGAACCATATAGGCGTGAATGTGCGGTGTGGATTCGTCTAGATGCAGTTCGGCTCTGATAATGCGGTCGCCATATCTATTGACTAGCCACTGGCAGGCAGACTGCTGGAAGTCTTCTAATCGCTGCTGTTCGTAATGTCCTGCTTTGCTTGGGTCATCCGGTCGGAAGTATTCGGGGCTGGCTGTTAATAGAAACTCCACCGCTAGTACAGCATTCTTGCGAATTGTCTGTTCGCCTATGTGCTGCCGAACTAGAGTTTCTAGGTCTGGGATGTTGGGGCTGTCTGGTTGCCCAATAATGCGGATATGTTGTTT
>NZ_PVWN01000132.1 GCF_003003885.1 Chlorogloea sp. CCALA 695
GACGGTACTTTAACAACAGCTATGTTTAAGCATATCTTCAAATCCTATTTTTTCATAACTGATTCAGGATTGCTATATATCTCAAATAGAGTATGGATTTACCTTTGGAGTTGGGCAAAGCGTAGACATTCCAACAAAAACTCAAAATGGGTACGGAAACGTTACTTCAAGACCATAAATGGAGTTAAATGGACGTTTGCTTGTTCTATAAGCAGTCGCCAAGGAGCAGATAAAAACGTTTTTATCTATCCAATAGCTTACACGCCTATTGAACGCCACATAAAGGTTAAAGGAGAAGCAAGTCCAGACGATCCTTCACTCAGAGAATACTGGGACAAGAGAAACCAAAAAATGGGGAAATCCTACTGGGCTAAAGGTAGTAACAACTATCTCATAGCACAAAACCAAAAGTGGAAATGTCCGATTTGCGGGGAAGCCCTACTCAATGATGAAGAAATCGAAACCCATCACATAGTACCTGTTGCTCAAAGTGGCTTAAACGACATAAGTAACCTTCAGCATTTGCACATCCCGTGTCACAAACAGGTACATATCAAAACCAAGTTTTCTAGTTTGAAGTAAGGCTTGAGCCGTGTGAGTGCGAAAGTCTCAAGCACGGTTCTTAGGGGAGGGGAGAGCGGTGACGCTCGAACCTTACCCGACTGAGTCAAGGTTCAAAGAACACACGTTTTGGAGCAGAGAATGGTTAGGCACGCGCGACCTGAAATGGTCGTTTAGTACGGGAACCCAATTCCCTAGCGGTTTCACACCCGCTACCCTCACGTAAAAGACTTCACTTGAAGTCTGGTCACGCCCAAGTAGGTAACGAAAAAGGCGGAGTGCAGACCACGAAAGTAACCGAAGCCGCCAGCCTAAGACGGTCAGGAGCAAGAGGGATACTCTTAATGGTGAACGAAAGTGAACTATTGTTTAAACGGCGTCATCCATTGAAAGAGCCAAATAAGGCTGACAGGCTCTGACCAAAAGGTAAATGGATAGGATTTATAGATGTGTCTTTTATAAATCGTGTGAACACAACCTCCATCGCAGAATAGATAGCACCTAAAAAGAGAACAGAGAACTAAACGGTACAACAGGGTAAACCCCACAGAGTCTAGGAGAGGTCGAATACTTCTAGTAAGTCCGAGGTAACAGAGACTGAATTCTTTGGAGGGCAGAGGATGGGAGAAAAAGCAAATGCCAGCCTGTAACGGGTTGGATAGGGGTTCGCGCATTTGCCCCTGACCGAAAGGAAAAGCTGACTTTTCCTGGGTCTTATATGAAAGAAAACACACAAAGAAACTGAATCTGAGGACAAGTTAGATGCAGACAACGATGTCTACAAACGGACTAAAGAAACCACTAGAAGACTGGAGCCAGATTAACTGGCGTAAGGTCAACAAAGTAGTTAAGAATCTACGTCAAAGAATCTTTCATGCCAGAAAACTTGGTAATTTCCGTAAGCTAAGAAGCTTGCAGAAGTTGATGCAAAAAAATTACGCCAATTTACTATTGTCAGTTCGACGTATCACCCAAACCAACACAGGGAAATCAACGGCAGGCCTTGATAGAGAAATCTTCAATACCCCAGAAGAACGGGTGATTCTGGTAAACAACTGGGATGGGGGAAACTTCAACCAACACGACGAGTAGAAATACCTAAGCCTAACGGCAAGAAACGACCGCTCGGTATCCCAACCGTGCGTGACAGAATCGAACAGGCAATAGTAAAGAATGCACTGGAACCCGAATGGGAATCCGTTTTTGAACCCAATTCCTATGAGTTTAGACCGGGAAGAAGTTGTCAAGATGCCATAGGACAAAGTTACATAAGAACTTGCTCTGGCAGAGACACTTGGGTACTAGAAGCTGATATTAAAGGCTGTTTTGACAACTTTGACCATGAATCCATATTGAATATAGTGGGTAACTTTCCAAAGAAGGAACTCATCAAAGGATGGTTAAAAGCAGGTTTTGTTTTCCAAGTGAAATTCAACCCAACGGAAGAAGGCACACCACAAGGCGGCGTAATATCGCCCTTAATAGCTAATATTGGCTTGCATGGCTTAGAAACTTACATTAAAGCCACCAATCCAAGACTTGGTGTGGTACGTTATGCCGATGATTTTATCGTCACGGCTAGAGATAAGGAAAGTCTCGAAACAGCCCAAGACCTGATCCAAGCATGGTTGTCACAAAGAGGTCTTGAACTCAGTCCTGAGAAGACGTTAATTACGTCTATGGAAGATGGCTTCGACTTCCTCGGCTTTAATCACCGCCATGATAACGGAAAACTATTAATCAAGCCTTCCAAGAAGAAAGTCCTAGACTTCTGTAAACGGATTGGTAGAGAGGTTAGTAACCTTAATGGCGTAGAACAGGAAGTTTTAATTAAAAAGCTTAATCCAATTCTTAGAGGTTTTGCGAACTACTACAAAGGTGTAGTGAGCAAAGAAACCTTCAGCTATATCGCACATTGGGTATGGCAATACCTTTGGAGTTGGGCAAAGCGTAGACACCCCATCAAGAACACCAAATGGGTTCGGAAGCGTTACTTTAAAACCATTAAAGGCAACAGATGGACGTTCGCCTGTACTACAAATGACCGTAGAGGGAAGGAGATAGAAAAAACTCTCTACCAGATAGGGTACACGCCCATTGAACGCCACGTAAAGGTTAAAGGGGAAGCGAGTCTTGATGACCCCTTTTTGAAAGAATACTGGGATAAAAGGTTCCAAAAACTGGGGAAATCCTATTGGGCAAAAGGAAGTAATTACTACTTAGTAGCTCAAACCCAGAATTGGAAATGCCCCATCTGCGGGGAATCCCTGTTAAACGGAGAGGAGTTAGAAACTCATCATATAGTACCTGTTGTTCAGGGAGGCTTAGACGACGTAAGCAACCTTCAGCATTTGCACAAATCTTGTCATAAGCAGGTACATTCGCGCATCCAAGTTTTATAGCTTGAAGTAAGGCTTGAGCCGTGTGAGTGCGAAAGTCTCAAGCACGGTTCTTAGGGGAGGGGAGAGCGGTAACGCTCGAACCTTACCCGACAGCAACAATGCTAGTGAACTGTGGAAGAATCTACCCTGGAAGAAATTTCGGAGGGATTTATTTCGCCTGCAAAGACGAGCGTACAAAGCAGTGAATGTTGGAGACAAGCGCAGAGCTAAGTATCTACAAAAACTTATCTTGAAGTCACTGGCTGCAAGACTCTTGGCAATTCGACAAGTAACTCAGTTAAATGCTGGTAAGCTAATAGACTTTAAAAAAGTATAATATATAAAGTTGATTGGGCAAGGGGTGGAGGGGACAATGCCTGCAAAAGGATTTCCCTTTCTGGAACAGAAAGAGAGATTGCAAACGCTAATACGCGGCAATAATTGTTCAAGAATAAGAGAACACGC
>NZ_PVWN01000070.1 GCF_003003885.1 Chlorogloea sp. CCALA 695
GAAAGTCGAAACTTTTTCCACGCTTTCAAGGGGACTGTCCCCAATACTAGCAATTTGCTAAAGGATGGCGGGAGATTAAACTTGACAATTAGACAAGTTAACTGAGGTCTGTCTTTAGTTATTAACAAGTGTTTTGTATGCAATTTTTAATAGTAAAATGCTTGACTTATAGCTTGATTTATTGTATTATTAAATCAAGTAAATTTTAAAGTTTCAGTAGCTTAATAGTAGCACTCTTTAGAACTACTAACGCAGGAAATATACGACATCAAAAACTTGGCACTCTCTACACGCCGAACTAAACAAAAGGATTTCTATCATGTCTACACAAGAACTACTGACGTTTCTGTTTAACGCGATCTCATTAGGCTTCATAACCATCGCATCAATAGATTTCGGTACAAGGTTAGTTGTCGCTTACAAGCAAGTTTCCATCGCTTTAGACTCGCCTCTAACTAACCCTCAACAGCCAAGCGGTCAATTACCGCTAACTGCCAAACCAGAAGAATTAGGTCAATTACCCGACCCTTGGTTATTGCCACTACAAGACAAAGGAAGAATAGTACCCTCAACTAATTTAGCTCAAAGAGAGCAAAAGCATTTGCGATTACTACCTCCAGCTAAAACCATCAATGTTTCTAATCCCGACCTCAAAGATTTGTTGAGAGGGGTAGACTTAAACAAGTTAAAATTACGGCAGGCTAGAAAGATAGCGAAAGCCCTGGGGATAGCGCAGAAAGTCAATGGACGCGATCAGAAGCTTGCGTTTTTGGTCAGTCAAATAAAGATTAAACTACAGCAAGCAAAAGCAGAGATTGTTGAAGTAGTGAGCCAAGAATTAATTGCTTGCTAAATAACTTTTGCCCAGGGATATTGCACTTGTTGATATCCCTCTTTTTCAAGTAAACTTTCACAAAAACTATAACTTATGAACCTGCACCAAGCTTTTGATGTATTTATGTCATATTTCGCGCTTGAACAACAAGCAGTAGCCGCTCAGAAAATAAAAGAAATAGCCAAGTCTGAAAATCTAGACATATTTTTAGAAGCCCAAGAAGATTGTGAACCAGGTGAAGTATATTACTGCACCGTTCACGGTTTTCGGAGCATGGACGATACTTGCTCGGAACTAAACCAATTTGTCGTTACAAAACGCGGCTTGGGTTTTTCAAAAGGCCGAGATTTGCCCTATATTTACCGTAGGGGTAATACATGGTTTCCACCTCAACTAATTGTTCATAGTCCTAGTGAAGAAGCAAGCATAGCAGGTTACGCTGCTGCCATAAAACTGCCGTATACTATCGCTGGTCTTAGTCACGATTATCCTCAAGGAACGCTAGTGGTCTGCCTGACAATGGAAAACGAGGAACTAGCTACAGGTTACGCGAACGCAATTAGGCTACCCGTTGACTATCGAAGGGTTTACGTTGAGGACAGTGCGATAATGCCAGACAACAATTTACTACCGCTTGACACTGGTGACATTTATATTCAGCATATTGATATGCTTGATACCGAGTATGCTGCAATGTTAAGAGATTCTCCAAGGTTCTAAAATGCGTTTTCTGTTTTTGTTTCTGCCTGCGGTGGTTATTCCCCTAACGTTTCAGATAATGTCTTTAGGGCAACCATTTTCTACCACAACGGTTGACGCTCAGAAACCTTTGCCACCACTCAACCTACTGCCGCCGACTACTCCAGTTGCCCCGAAAGTTTTTGCTGACCATCCGCCAACTTCAGCGAAAAAGCAGTCTCAAAAAGTAATAGCTCGAAAGCATTCACCAAAAGCAAAAAGCTCGAAAAGCAGGGCAGTTACGCGCCCCTATACCGCTCCAGCTATTGAGATCCGAGCAGCGGTCGCACAAAACGTTAGTAGTATTGCGATAGCATCCTCAACGTCAGCAAACATTATCGACGGCAACAGGCAAAGTATAGAGCCGCTTCTACCTGGTCAATCATTCCAAATCACTGCACATAATTCGACTATCTTATTCAAGAATTGGTAAATACCTTCTGTCCTATGGATTGAGCCAACTGACGGTGGAGCGGTATTCGTCGGTAATAACTGGTACAGAGGCAAGCTGTTGTTGATAGCGCAAAGAAATAAACTACTTGCTATTAATTACGTTGATTTGGAGCAATGCCTTACATCCGTTGTCGGTAGTGAAATGAGCGCCGCCGCACCGATGGAGGCGCTAAAAGCCCAGGCGATCACAGCAAGGTCTTATGCTTTGGTACATACCTTCTGTCCTGCTAACGGGTGGTACGATTTAGGCAACGATGAAAGACATCAGGCATACAAGGGCATTTCCACCGAACACAACTCACTAGGCTGCCAGTGAAACCACTGGGGAAATCCTTAGCTATCAGGAGGGCGTAGTTGAATCACTTTATGCAGCAACTCAGGCGATTGTAAACAAGGCACACAAAGGATCGGGCATGAGCCAAAATGGAGCGTATGCTTATGCAAATCTTGGGTATAGTTATCAGCAAATCTTGGGAGTGTATTATGCTGGGGTGGAACTTTCTTTGTTAGAGGAAAAAAGGTAATTATGGATTACAACATGAGCATTTTAAGTAAGTGGGTTCAAAATTTTGCAGACAAAACCTTCCCAATAATTGCCAACCCACCAGCTAAAGATATTTGGCAATCCATTACCAGATATCTGCCAGATGAATTAGCAGAAATCCCCGCAGAATCGAGTGCTTCAGAGCTTCTGGAACAGGTGTTAGGAATTAATGTAATTGTCGAATATGGTAAAGAGAAAATTGGCTGGACAGCTACAAGCGATCCTAAACAAGCAGCCAAGATGCAGCAAATCTGTAATGACATATCCCACAGTCAAGCACGTCATGCTTTGGGCATCGACGGTCTTTGGATTTTCTTACCAGAGCTAGAATTTTTAGATCACTATCAAGATGAGGATTTGTATGAGAAAGCGCCAGAGCCATTAGAAATCTATGAGAAATTTCCAGAAATGATGCACTTAGAAAAACGTATTGAGTGTACTATTGTTGAGCTATGAGCCAAAACCCTACCAAAGGAGCAAAAGCTGAGACATGGGCAAAAGCTTTTGCCCAACAATATGGAATTTTACTTGCAACTCCCTTCGCGCTAGAAAAAGTTGTAACCTTACTAGAAAACAAACTACAATACAAGCTCGTTCTTGCCAAACCCTATGTTAGAAAAGAATTCGCCTTAGCAAATGAGTGGATTGACTCAATAGTTGCTGGGAGAAAAGTATTAGGCAGTATTGAGGAGAAGACCAAACTAGCTTCTAAACTTCTCGATCTGTGTGTTGCAACGGATGTAATATTGCGTTTGAAGGACAACAAAGGTATTGAGCAGTTAATCGCAGTTGATGTTGCTTCAAACCCAAATTCCGAGCAAAGTAAGCTTGACACTATCAGGAGCAAAAGAGATCCGAAAGATACACCTGGATTTAATCGAAATCAAAACCTAGGGCAGGTTAGGCAAGCATTAGGTATCACTAAACACTTGATTCTAGTCATTAATCCCGACCATCCGCCTGCTCATGAATCTCTCATAAATGCGGTGTATGCTTTCGCAAATCAAGTTGCTAAAACTGGTTCGCTTAATTTTTTCCAAAGCCTGACTCAAGAGGCAGTAGCCGCTCGGCTTCCTTTATCAAAACAGTCTAATGAAGCAGATTCGCTTTCCCCAGAGAAGTCAGAAATATTAGCTGCAATTGAACAATTACCTGAAAGAGAACTAATAAATACAGTTGAACGAGTACAAGCCTTTTTCGTTAGCAAGCCACCTCAACCACCTACAACAGCCGAGCAATTGGTTGTACAACAGGAAGTTAATAAACTTCATTTTTTAATTGGCTCTCTTTTAAAACAACAGGAGAGTCAAGTTACTAGGCTTGAATCTATGCAAAAAAATCCCCTGCGAAATTGGAATAAACAATATGATGCTGCTTTAGGTGAACTAGAAGCAACGATGGCAATTGTTGAAAAAACTGTAGCTCAAAAAGACAAAAAACATCATCAGCTTCAAGTTTGGGCAAAACAAACCGAGACTTACCGAGCTTGGGTGAGCGCTCCACAAACGAAACAAATGTATCAAGTGGCTGAGGCAATTAAGTATCCATCGGTTCAGCAAAAGATTAATCGAGTACAACAAAATTTAGCGCAAAAGCAGGCAATAGCTCTACAAAAAAAGCAAAATCAACGTAGCGATCGCGGACATGGTTTAGGGTTGTGATTGAACAAGCTAACTCTGGTAATTTTTCTCCAAGTAGAGGACTGGAAATGAAAGGCAAGGCTAGAATTAAAACAAACCTTGGTAGCGCTAAGAGAAATAATGGATAACCCAGATAAATTAATGGCGAAAGTTTATATAAAAGGCGGTAAAGATGTGCAGGTTTCTATTGAAGCACTAGCTGATTATCTTTAGGAGAATGCTGACAAAATCGCGAGTCGGCATAAAGAAGTAAAAAGAAAGATGTTTTCTGACAGATCAATAATTCCCGAAGACGAGTGCAGCAATTCTTGCTCTTAAGTTAATCACTACCAGTTATTAGGTGAATATATATGGTACTACTAACCCAACTGGATATAGATTATAGTTCCGAACTTTCCCCCGCCGAACAGTGGTTCGAGTGCCTTGCTCATAGCCTAAGCTTGTTAGCTCCTACTCCTAGTCTGAGCCAAGTCCAAACTGCTCTACTCGCTCATTTAGGTCAGCGAGTAGAGCGAGTATTACCCCGATTAGCTAATCCTGAAGACCCAGAGCAATGGCTAAGTCTTGTTCTCAAGGCAAACTTCTTGATTCGTTTATGGCGTACCAAAGATGAGCCTGTGCTTGTAGCCATGAACGTGAGCGGCGGTCAGGCGATGCCTCAAAGCCAAGTAAAGCTGATTGAGTCCTCAGAGTTTAGTGTGGCAAGGAAAGACTTAGGTATTTCCAAACACTGGTGCTTAACTATCCAAAATCTAGAGCAAGCGCCATCAAAAGACGAATTGTTAGATATGTTGTATGCTCAACTAGATGATCAATCAGAATGCGCGGTTATTGATCTAGGCTGATCAAGCTGATAATCCCGACTGCCGAGTGCCAGAAGCTTGGCTACGCGCAAATGCCTGTTGCTCAACCTTGGCAATGCTAGTCAGCCGCTCTTGCAATTGAGGCGACTGTAACCCCTTAGCAAGACTCCGCATCTCAACTGTTTGAGGTGATTTATCCCACAAAGAGTAAGCCATTTCTTGTTTATTCCATTGCCCTAGTTGGTTTTGTCTCTGCTGCAAATGAGAAGTCGCATTATCCAGCTTGTTTGCTGTTTGCTCTACCTGGGCGACGGCTAAATCGTACTTACCATTCCAATTACGAAAGGGACTTTTTTGCATAGCTTCAACAGTTGCTAACTGTTCGGTTTGTTGGCTTCCTAAAGCGTTGATATGGTCTGTAATGCGGCTTACCTCAGACTCAACTTTCTGTCGGTCAGCTTGGGCTGGAGGAGTAGGCGGCGGAGAATTTAAGTAGCTAGTGATATTTTGACTAAGAGCAAGCAAGTCTCCGTCGCCCAGGTTACTCAATTGCTCAACGACCATTAATTGCTTGTAGTGCGCCTGGAAATCTGTTGTCATGACTTCAATAGCCCTGTTCGTCAATGGTTCCCCCTGTTTGAACTCCTTACCAATTTCAGAAATCCGGTTAAGATATTTCTGGGACTTACCAATCTCCCTAGCTGCCTTGTACCAATCCCGCAGCGTGTTCAGTGATGGACTAGAAGATTGCAAAGTAGCAAGCATTTCGTCAGTCCGCTTATCAACGCGCTCTACTACTTGCTGAAAAAGCTGCATGGGGTTTACTGTCTCTGTCGTACTTGTAGCAGGCTCAGATGAAGGCACGGAAGAAGTAACCCTTTCGCTCTTAGGTTCTTTGTTTATTGATGGCATTTCTAAGAGTGGAGTTACAACAGTCTCTTTAACGCTTTGTACAGGTTCACTTACTTGACTTACAGCCAGAGTTGGCTCTTTTTCTACTTTGGCTGTATTTTGAGGTACGCTTTTAAGTTCAGCAGCAGGAGTTAGGCTTAACCCAACATCAAACAAGCTTAACTGAACTCCAAGAGGTGCTTCTAGTAAAACCTGAGTGCTGGCAGAAGGCTTTAAAGATGATTTAGGTTTAGTTGGTTCTTTAACTGCTGTTTGTGGAGGTGGCAACGATGGCTCTACAACTTTTTGTACTATCGGATTATTAACTACAGTCGCGACGGCGAGTGATTGCTCTAAGGGCTGCTCGTCAGCTTTTAAAGCAACGGTGGCTTTCTCTAACTGTTGGGGAGCCTTTGTTTGCTGTAGGCTCTCAACCTCTACTGGGATTTCTTCTTGTCCTGGTGCTGGAAGATGTAGATTTTTAACTTCTACTGAAGTTTGTTCCTGTACCGATGCTGACTGTTGTTTCGCTTGAAAAGCTGATAGCGCAGCTTTTCCAAAACCCTGCTCTATCAGGTTGCGAGAGAATGTCTGACCAAAAGAGCGATCTCCATTAGTGCGATACTCCCCGCCTGTTAGTGGATTTTGACTAGCTGTTTGGGTTAGAGTTAATTGTCCTTGGGCAGAGACGTTAAAAACCATCTCCGCGTCCATAAACAAATCCCCATAGTTATCAGTAAGGTAATGGGTTAAGTACAATTCTTTTCCATGCCGCTCAATAGTCAAAGGAGTAAAGGGCTGGTTATTAACTTTAAGATGAAAATCATCGCCCTTAAGAATTTCTACAGCTAATCCTGCCTGGTGCAGTAGTTTAGCAATATTTGTCTCTGCTCCTCCACGCTGAATCTTTGGCTCAAGGATTTGTTTATCTGGCGAAACACTGTTTGTAACTTCCGGTGTCGAAGCTAGTGCGTCTGGCGCTGGCAGCGTAGGTGGGGAGGGAGCTACTACACTGTCGCCTTCAACCCTAGAAGTTGTTACTTTTGAGGCTGTAACCTTAGTCTCAGTGAGGTTTGTTGTACTTACGTTAGCGGCGTTGAGATTGCCTAATAACTCCGGTTTTTCTAAACTTGGCTTTGCAGCTTCGCCTCTCGCGCTTTGAGGAGTGCGAGTAATAAGTATCCGTTCGACATCGGGGTTAATTTCATTGCACGGCTCCCAGGATGGTAATACTTGCCCTAGCATTTCTCGTGCCACATCCTTATGACTCGAAGCCCCCAAACCCCATTTAGACCCAAGGTAAGCTAAAACTTCATCAGTTTTATCTGCGCTAACAGTGACAGTCATAACTCCCTTAGATTTGGTTTTATTACCTTCCCTAACTGACTCAGTTTTGCTAGTAAAGTCCCCAGTCAGTTGCAACAAGCCTTCATTTTTAAAATATATCCCGCCCTCAGCAGTGGCTTTGGGAGTTTTGATAATTATGCCGCCAATATTACTTGGTTTAATATCAGCAATTATTGTTAGATTCTCGTCTTCAGTTTTGACTAGCCCGACTTTTTGAGTTTTATCAAAAAACTGCTTAATTTGCTCGACACTTTTGAGCATGACGGGCTTAATATTCATATCTATTGCTGGGTCAAAGCCTCGCCGCAATAGATAAACCGGATGAACTTGCCCCTGGTGGTCACTCACCTGGGCAAACTTACCTGTTAGTTCGGTAGCCAAAACCTGTCCCGTCACCAAATAACGCTTTTCTTTCGACTCACTTTGTCTTTGGTCAAAGAGGTCATAAATAGAAACTTCTTGGTTGACATTTGCAAAACTAGCCGACTCAACAGGTTCTAGAGTTTGACTACCGCCCTTTGATAAATTCTTTAACCCGATAGATAGCGATCGCACTCCATCAACTACTAATAGCTTGACCTTCCAATTAATTGGCGCAGCAGGGTTATTTGCCTTACTTTTTTGTTCTACCACCGACACTACCCCGTACAGGTAGTTTTTAGTTTTATTGTCCATCAGGCGGACAGGTTGCCCTACTGGGAACTGTTGAAGCAAAGCGCTAGTCTCAGCTAATGATTCCTTGATACTTCGCTGCTCTTTATCTTGCTGAAAACTCTTACTATTTACATCAAGTTTTGCTTTGCTAAGTTGAGTCTGTAACTTGTCAATCTTTGGGGCAAGCTGTTCTAACTGGGTGTTGAGCAGAGCAGACAATTCCACGTCTTTTGAAGACACCGCAGTATCAAGGCTTTGCTGTAGATTACTTTGTTCCTCTAATCCTGCACTAAGCCTCTGTTGAAATTTCTCTACTCTCTCACTTGCTAGAGCTATTCCAGCTTCGCTTACAGCCTTCTGACTCGCTAAATATTCCCCCACGCTGCCGTTTAACTGTTCTACCAGTTGGGTCGCTACTTCCTCACCTTTTTCCCGCACGTCGAATAATGCGCCATCGCTCTTATCAGCAATAGGTTCAAAGCCCAACTCCCGCCGCACAGCATTAACAACTTGCTCAGTAGTATTTGGTTTAGCCCCAGTCTTTGCCATTACCTCAACTAAGTAAGCGGGTTTAGTGAAGGGACTATCAACTTCCGGTTTTCCAGGACTGAGGACTAGCCGCGATACTGGCTCCGCTTGCAAGTCTAGCTTCTGTGCTTCTAATTCGTTCTCACCCAAGGCAATTTTCTGGGTTAGTAACTCCTTGTAGTCGGAGGTCAAAGTCTCGTAAAGCCACGCCTGTTTAGCTAGAGACGGATAAGGTTGTTCTGGTGTCGGTGGAGCGTCACTGGTTAGCATTACTGCCCGACCCGTCACTTTTTGAATTGCTTTGGGATCTTTAAATCCATCTTTGCCACTGAGCGGAAAATCTAAAGCTTCATGGAGGTCTGGATTTTGCTCCATTAAGTTTTGCGCTACCTCATTGCCATAATCGTTGATGAAGTCAGGCATATCTGCCAAACCGAAGCTGGAGGAGCTATTACCCGTCGTGTTTGCCTTCAAGTGGCTCATCTTCTTCATTAAGATTGCCACTGCCCTTTCTTCGGTCGGCAAATCCTGTCCGACTACCAACTTAAATACTGGCAATCCAAACGTACCAGGATACTTCCCCCACATCGGTTGTCCTTGTTCGTCTAGCTTGTCAGGAGGGTGAATTGCTGGGTTAACTTGTCCACTCCGGTGACTGCGCCCGATGGATTGTTCTACTTGGTTAACGTCCAGATGCGGCTGAACAATGTACATTACTCGCTGCCGTTGGTCGGCTACAGTCCGAGAGGCGTGGAGGGAGTAGCCTGTTGTAGAGTTGGTAATCACCGCGTCCACTCTACCGTTTTGAAAATCATCCATTACTTGCTTTTTCTGCGCCGTTCCCCGTTCCCTGGTTTGGTAGGTTACTACCCCCGATGCCAGGTCTTGGGCAGAGCCGTACTTGAGAATATGGCTGCGCCCAGTTATTTCGCCTATGGAATGCCCCGCGTCTTCAATTTTCTGCTTGATATAATCAATAGGGGAAATAGGCAGCTTGCTCCAGTCGGCGGAGGCGATCGCTCTTTCTGCTCGATTGAAAGCGGCAACCCCTTCTAGCCCCAATTCTGTATCGGTTAAACGATGAGTACGAGTTACTTGCTTTCCCGTTAGCTCATCCAAGTACGGCTCGGTGATTTTAATTGACCTTGCCTTTTCCAAGTAGCGCGTAAATAATTGTCCGGCATTAATCGTAATATCATCGCCAACTCTAATTGGCTGCATGGGGCTATCGGGAAACTCGGCATTGTGGAGGGCGGCTAGTTGGTTGTGGCTATCCACAAAATCTCTAACAGTTGACTCCATCGTGTTGAACAGCATCAAAATCGGTTTGCGTCCCTGTTCGATGTCGGAGATCGCTGCGTTTGCTGTTTCCTCGGCTTTCAATCCCAAGGCTGTAACTGCTGTTAGGTTGTGTAAGACGCTCGTGAAAATTGTGCTGCTTGCTCCTGCGTCTCCTAATGCTGGGTTATTTTTACGTGCTGCTTCCCCCGCGTCAGCATAATCGCCACTAATTCCAGTTACTACTTTTTCCTTAATGTAGTCAAACTGCCAAATTAGGTTAAGAAGCTTTGAGTTGGTTTCTGCTGTTTGCAGGTCAACCGGGTATTTAGCAACGCCAAACTCTACCCCTTCGTAAGACTTTTCACAGCGAATGCAGCCCCCCGATTCTGCCCACATCGAAAATACTTGCTGCTGCAAGGGTACGCCGCCTGTTTTGAGGTGGTCAGCGAATTTATCTCGGTCGGTGGCGGCTAGGTTTAAATCAGTGGTTTCGTAGAATAGTCTCGCGGCAACGATGGGGTCTTTGATGGCTGTTGCACTAGACGCTACAAAACCTCTAGTTTCTTTAACTAACGATTGGAAGAACTCAGTACAGGAAGAAACTTGAGAATTTTTCCTCTCAACTTGATTATCTCCGGCAGGTCCTCCGGCTTTGTGGCTCTCGTCCAGGATCAGGAAAGTTTTGGGAGCTAGTGCTTGTAATAATTCTCGTCGCTCAACACTAGCGGGACCTGTTAATTGCCCATAAGTCGTGAAAACGCAGTCGTATTGACCGATATTACCAGCTTGAGTGTATTGTCTAAGTCTCTCTGATTGATTGTTAGGAGTGTTAATTTCTCCGGTTAATGTACCATCAGACGTTTTAAGCTCTATATTTACCCTATTATTAGTTATTAACGGGTTAAAACTGTTGTCAGTGTCTACTGCATCTCGTGTCAGTATATCGCCATACAAAACTGGATCAACGGTCACAATAGTTGGGATCATCCCCTGTTGTTGTGCGTATCGCGCTAAACCACAGATAATCCGAGTTTTACCGATTCCTGTGTCGTGTCCTATTAAAGTAGCTTTGTTTTCATATTCATGATTGTAGATAGACAGCGCTAATGAGTCGATTTGTTCAGCCGCGTAGTGTCTAAACAGTTCTTCAATAGACGGTTCATTTAAACTTTTGCGTACATATTCATCAACGTTCATTCCCGTTGTGGCTTCTATTTTATTAAAGGTATTCTCTAATCCTTTAAGAGAAGAAGCAGGAGCTAGAGTTGATAAGGAAAATGCTTGACTTCTAGCTTTGTAAGCAACTTGATTTTCAATTTCTTCTTGAGCTTTGTCTAGACTCACGCTAGGAGTTTGTGCCATTTCCGCCATATTACTTAGTCCTGAAAGTAGTGTGGGTTTGCTTCCATGTTCATGAACGCTAACCAATCCATTAGATTCATGTCCGTTAGATAATTCAGTCCTGTTTCCAAATCTGGGTGAGGAATTACTGGAAACTGTTGCTCTTCCAACGCTGCGTCCTGTAACTCCTTGTAGTTCATCACCAGGTAAGAAGCCATTTGATGGGGACTCTCCTGGCGGCTGCGATCTTCCAAGTACATCGGTAGATATTGGTTGATCTCCTGTGCTATCCGCCATTCGGCTTCCAGTTCCTCTTGTGGTTCGTAACTTATTAGCCAATCTGCGATCGCTTGCTCGATTAGCCACTCCACTCGCCGGGTCAGGAGTAAAAGATATTCCTCTTTGCTCTCTATTTGATCTAACTGTTGTGGAAGTAATACTGTCGTCCACCGTAATGGGCAAAAACTCCCTGGACTGAGTGTTATTTTGGGCGACCACAGCCTCCCTGGAATAGACTCCTGATACGGCAATTCCATTATTTTCCTGCGGTTGTACACTTTGCCTGCTTGCATAAACTAGAACCTCCTTCAAGTTCTCATAACTTTCATAAATACGGGGTGGTTGTACGCCAGGTAACTTTAGTTGGGTTTCACCTCTACCCTCAATTACAATTACATCCACTGGGAAAGTTGTACCTTGTTTGCGGTACAAACTCCCATCTAGTGAAAAGTGATCTGTAACGTTATAGCCAGCATCCTTGTACAGCCAGCGATAAAATCCCCTTGTTAACTGCGTGTTGTAACGTTCTGTGCGCGAACTCTCGTCACCCATCTTCCCACCCAAAATGAGAACCGCTCTGCCATCGGCTTTCATTAAGTCCAGAGCCGAAAGTGCGATCGCATGATCCAACTGGCTTGTTGTCAACCGACCACGCCGAAACATTCGCGTTTGTCCTTGAGCATCTTTTAAAGAGCTAAAGGGTGGATTAGTGATTATTCTATCTACTGGTTCAGTATCAGGCAAAAAACTACTAGCATCCTGCTCGGTTACAGTAAATCCTTGCGCCCTCAATGCCGCCGCGCGATCGCTATTTAGTTCGTTAACTATGGCTAATTCTGGATTAGCAAGCAACAGCAGCGCCCCATTGCCTGCGGTCGGTTCGTAAACTGTTGTCTCCCCATCAATTTGGGCTAACTTCGCTGCGAGGAAGGCAATAGGAACGGGGGTACTGTAGGCTTGCTGGAGAATGCTCGTGCTGGTACGAGTATTTAGCGCTGGCTGGCGATCATACAAATCCAAGCATTGCTGCCAAGTTTCGATAGGGTCATTAGAGCGCTGGACTAATTGCCGCGCCGCCAAGACTAATCCCTGCTCTATGGATTCATCTACGATTTTTGCTATCGGTGTCCCCGGCTCAATTGTTTGGTTCAGAACCGATTGAGCCAGTTTCCGGGCTGAAGTAATTGAGGCAAAATCATCGCCATTGGTAAATCCGTTGGCGAAAGCTGTGACTAATTGCTGGTGCAAAAATACCACCTCAAATAAATTAAGTTTGCTTTGGGCTGAACTATTTAGGTAGACGGTTGACTAGAACTTCGGAAGTGGCATTTGAGATAGCATAAACTAACTCCCCATCCCATCGCATCTCCATCAAATCCGGTTGATGACCAGGTGGGAATAAGATTTCATGACACTTGTTGCCATCTTCAATCCGTAGCACTTCAACTCCGTCAAAATACATTTGGACGGTTCGCGGTTGGCTATTCACGGCTGATTTTTGTAATGGTAAGCGATTGCTTCCAGCACTGCCGTAGGCAATTGCAAGGCATAACTTGCGGTTAGCTGAATTTTTGCACTAGACCAAAAGTTAAGTCAATTGGGCTTAACTTTTCGCAACACTTATTTTCTAGATATTTATATTTTGAATGAGGATAATTGCTTTCGTCAGTCACTTCAATTACAGCGTTTTAGCCAATGGCTATAATGAGAATACCTGAAATCTTTAGACAGATAAAAATTTTATACTAGCAAAATGAAAATACTGGTTTGCAGTATTGTTTAAACTTTTTAGGAGTAAATTTAGAGATTAATAGTCCACATTGTATTCGTTTTAGCATTTCTGTAGAACAATCTTTGTGAAAATTATATTCGTCTTGCTTGGCGATTTCTTTAAGTTTATTAACTGGAGCAAACCTCGTATCAGCAAAATATACAACTGTTCTATGCTTTATAAACTCATGATCTCCTTTATCTAAAATCACAGTGTCGTCAGAATCATGACGATGAGTAGTTAAGTTGACAAATACAACTTCTAATGAATTTTTATCAGCTTCGGTTAAAACTATCCAAAGATGGCGTGTTGGTTGGTTAGGTTTTGGTAAGAGAATACATTTACCAGGATAAATATGCTCACCCATAAATAGTTTGATTTAACTATACAAAAGGCAACTTAAAGATTAATTTTGTTGGCTGCAACCATACTAAGTTAACCTAATAGATTGCTCATCACAGCCAAGTCCTCAATTTCAGACTCAATTAACTCGGCATCTCTATGTGTTCTGCCACCAGCTAAAAAAATACTGTGGTATTCAATTGGAATAGAAGAACCTTTTGGATCAACCCATTCAGGAATATTTTTATGTATATAGTCAACTAATTCCCATGGATTCCAATCACCAAATTCTTTAAAAATTCTTTCTATTAATTCATCTTCAGCCTCAGACAATTCTTCGCTACAGCCTGCTTTTAGCAAGCTCACTTGATAATCAGAAGATGCTGAAATATACTCTACCCAATAGCTGTCTGAGTCTGGAGCCGCACCTTCATTAATGCGATCCAATGTCTCACTAAGAACGGGACCGTGAGGCATTGATACATAGTAGTCATATGTTACAGGTCTTCCCCACTCAAGCAAGGCACTACGCTCTACAAGATACATCAACTTAATCAGCTTCATGTAGTTCATTTTGCCACCTCCGAATTTGAGGAACATCGCGGCGACTTGCGTTGCTTTTTTTTCCTGGAAGTTAGGTTTCATCAAATTTAAGACCTGTTCGACTTGACTGTATTGATTACTATCAAAGAAATAAAACACACAGAATATTACTTGTCACGTACAAATGTACTAGGATCATTATCTTAGTACATTTAGAGAAGTTTTAAGCATCCGATAAATAGAATCATACTTTAGATTCACATAGTAAGTAGGGTACTGCGGTTCTTAAACTATTCAATGACTACTTTATAAAGAATTTAAACCTAAAGGCTTATGCTTCATTTCGACAATAAGCGAACCTTAAAAGCCATCTAAGCCTTACCAGACAACAAAGTAAGTTTCGGTTTACACAAAGTTAACTCTAAGTTTGTCAAATATAACTTTGGCAACCAACTGACAACGAGTATATTACAATTGTATTATTATTACTACATTAGGAATTTTATTACATCAGCTAATAATAATTTCTACTTTGGTCAGTTTAGAGTGATCGCTGCCAAGTTTGGGGTTTCAGTTGGGACTGTCAACGATTTGCAACACGGCTTTTCTGTACCCGCAGAAACCGATGTGAAAAAGTATTACGACTGAATTGGTAAGGCAGGCTTGCACTTGGAGTTAACAGCGTGATTAAAGATACTGCCTGGAGTAGCACATCTGAATCCCAACCGTGACTAACTAGCGCAGGCGTGATGTACTTGGTACAAATGTCGCGTTCACTCAAAGATTTCTTGTCAACTTCTTCTGGCATAGAGTGTTTAGATTCCGGCAACTAGCACAGACTTGGGTATGTTGCTCGATACGGGGCAAAAATTGTAGTTTTAGAAAGCAGCACCATCCTATTCTAACTCCCCCCAATCAACCACTCCAGCCCCGCCTTGAGCGCAGCTTCAGCGCTGTAGTAAATCTTGCGTTCCCCAAACACTGCTCCACCGAGGCTGATTAGCCGGAACTGCCAGCAATAGGCTTGGGTGTGGAATATTATCAGATTAGTATTACAACCTCACTTATTGGGTAGCCTATAAATGCTGAGAAAAAACTTATGTATTAGCGTTATCCTAACCCTGTTACTAGAGGTCGATACTCAATGCCTCAAATTAATAGTGTAGTTAAGCAGATTAATTAACAACTTTCTTACAATGCTTACTAACGCTAATTAGTTCAACCAAATTTGGCTTCAAACTGCTTCCATACTTCAAACAAATGCGGCCATCTTTTATCTAAAAACTCGTTTGACACTTGAGAATCATAATGGTTAATCAGAAATTCAATTTGGGTATAGCTTGTTTCACATTTTTCTTTAATAAGCTCAAGTAGAAATGCTATCACTTCATCTATAGTAGGTCGGCTTGTTGGATTAACACATATCATTTTCTCGATAAAAGTTAATACCTTTGAGTCAAGCTGAGACAAAGAATTGTCAATCTTGCATCCTTGACTAACCCATTTCTGCCACGCACCTTCTCTTGTCCATTTTTTGCTATTACCGTTTTTTTGATATGGCCAGAAGTCTTGCAACTTGATCCCAACTGGATGGTATCCATCTGTCATTAACTCATATAAAATCACACCAATTGCAAAGATATCAGTAGATGACGATAAATCTGTTTTACTCCATTGCTCTGGAGCCATATATGGTCGATTACCATCAAAAATACCAAGTTCTGATGATGCATTTGCTAGACCAAAGTCAGCAATCAGTGCAAAGTTATAGATATCAATATTAGGTAAATTTCGATGTTCTTCCGTCATATTCCTTAAGAATATATTTGATGGTTTTAAGTCCTGATGTACGATTAATCCCTTTTTGTAGCAATGTCTTAACCCCACACATATGTAGACCATAATAGATAACTTTTGAAGCTGGCTTACTCCCCCTTGCTTTAATAACTTATCTAAGTCATTACCCCAATAACGAAACAAAGCTACAGGCACCCCCATTACTTCTTTAAAGTCGAATGCCCAATGGACGAACATATGATCATAAGTCAATTGTTTTTTAAGTTCATTGACAAATCGTTTAAAAGTTTCTTCAGGTAAACAATTGGCTAGTTGCTTGGGAATTTTTGCACATACGAATCTTGGTGTAACACTTTCCCCTTGATCAAAGATATAGATTTCACCCCATCTGCCGCTAGTTAGAGAAACACATTCCCCATTATCTCCTAGAAAAGCCTCTAGTATCAATTTTTTCGTTTGCTCATCAAGAGAATAAAAATTAACTTCACTCATTCAATGTTTACCAATATTTTTTGTACATACGATTCAGCATCTAACATTTACATTTATTTATCTTAAATAAACTGACTATATAAAATTTTCTCCATAATAACCTCAGTTAGCATCTTTACCTCAAAACCTTCAACTTCTGCCCCAAGACAAAATTAACCAATCGCTGACCACTAAGCAAACTTATCTCATACTCCCGCAGTAATTCCTTTGCTAATTCGCCAGTCTTGCCACTATGAATAAAGAATCCTCCATAGGCTTTCTCCCGTTGAATAACCTGGTTAAAATCATGAATATGCTTAGGGTTAATATAACCGCTATAACGCTTTGCCTGTATAAGATAAAGCCTTTCAGCGATTGTCACGCGCCCATCTAAACCACCGTCACCCGTATAGCGAAAGTTACGCTCGATTTTCCACCCTTGGTTTTGACAACAAGTAAGCAGCAACTCTTCAAAGGCATAGGGGTTCATTTTACGCAGGATAGCGAGTGCTTTGGGTAATTGCACCTCACCTGAACGCAGTTGCTCCAGTACAAGAACGGCAAGGCGAATATACTGCTGATGCTTTTTGCTAGGAAGACAAACCCTGGTTGAGGCTGGTGCTTGCTTTAGAGCAATTACCTTACTCCCTGGAACTGGTGTTACAAGGAGAGAACGTTGAGATGAGAAGGGCGGTCGCAGTTCTGGAGGCGGGGACGGTGGTTGCCCGTGAGGTCGGCTTCGCGCCCGACGCTTTCGACCAAAAACTAAACTACCAAATAATGCGATCGCCCAAACAATTAAGACCAGGCAACCAAGTCCAAGTAGGAAAGCAAGAATCTCCATTTTACTTTTTGGTAAACTTATCCCATAAAACCTGCGGTAGTAATTTAGTCTCCACCGCCAGCACTCTAAGATTGTGGCAGACACCGTTCTCCTTGGGACAGGCTACGGCAACGGGCATCCCCATAAATGCGATCGCGCAATAGAAGATTATTAGTGGTGTCCACACTAAATAAAAGAAAGTAGTCCGATTGGATGCTTTGTGTAAGTTACCAACCGTCCACTTCAGCCACATTTGCCACCGCTCCATCCTTGCTTTGTTCAAACGTTGTTCTTGCGCGACCGCTTTAGCCTGTTCGCGCAACTTATAGTTGTTTAACTCAATTAGCTGCCGATCTGTGGTTGAAATAACAGTAATGCGCTGTTGGATACACTCGTCAATTAACCAGGCAAACGCTTCTGATTCGGGCTGCTGATTGACCCCAACAGCCCCAGTGAGTTTCCCGAAGAAGTCGCCAACACGCTTTTAGATGCTTGGCGAATCTCTGCTTCTAGTTGTCCAGAGTCAACATACTGGCGCAATCTTTGAGCGGTCATTTGCCAGAACAAGGCTTTGATTTCCTCCAGTTGCTCAACTGCCATCTGGGGCAGTGCTTCGCGGATTTGTTCTGCTTGGCTAAAAGCAGGTTGACTGAGCAGTTGCCTAACTTCATCAAGCAACATACTATGAGCGTTAGACTTGCTCTGTTGAGCAATCCCAAAATGTGCTGCTACTTCTTCATAAGTCTTACCTTGCTGCTTGATTAAAGTACACGCCTCTAGGAAGCGATCGCATTCTTGGGAGTCATACTGCTCTTTATCCGGTAAATCGCAGGCTGACAAGATTTTCCCTGCTTCAATTAAAGTAATTCTCGTCCCAGCCTGTTCGCTAGATAGGGTTAATAGTTCAGATATTTCTAATTCGTTGGTATCCGCGTGGGCATCGCCAGATTCCTTTAGTTTGTCCTGCTTACGAAACTGTGCTGCTGCCTGCTTGTATGTTTTGCCTTGCTCAATTAGCGCACGACATTCGCGGAAGCGGTCAGCTTCATCTTCCATATATTCATCTTTTTGCTCTAGAACGCAGGCTTTGAGTGTTTCGGCAATGTCAACAGAAGACAATTCGGCAAATAGTTCGTGTTTTTGGTACATGATTAATTTCTTGTATTAGTGAACAGAGCGGTGAGTTTGATGAGATCAACCGACAAAAGCTTTACTCAGGATCTCCTATGCCTTCCGTTGAAAATTGCATTAGAAATTCAGCCATCAACACCGACTTACCGCTACGGGCTGTAGAGAAAATTTGGATAGGAGGAAGTACCAATACTGAACAATACTCTCTGGCATGACAGTAATTAACTTCCTCAAGCCCTAGTTCCAATTTCAGTAAAGCTAAAGCATTCTTTACTGCCACCATATCCGGCTGGTAGATAGTGACAGCATTTAACCCATCCCAATCGCCGCGCAGCATATAAGCCACTTCTCTTGCTACTAATGCTGAACCAAACAACAACGTAACTTTGCCTGCGTTCCCTTTGCAAGTAGGGAAAATGAAAAATGGTGGCGATTCGTGCAATAGATTTGAGATGTTTTCCGTTCTTTGAGGCATACTGTACCTACTAATTATTAAATAAATCGTCAGGATCGTATTGGGTTTCATTTTCTCCAGCCGGAGGAGATGGCTCAATTTGCGCGGGGTATTGACCGTTTGAGGTACTATCTCTAAGTTGATTTTGCTCTTGTGCCATTTCATCCATTTCTCGAAAATACTGTAGCTGCATCATTAAGCGGTGAGTACAGTCACGAATTACCTGGTGTAATTTTTGTGGTGTTGCTTTTTTGCTATCTCTATAAACCAGTGGTAGCCAATGACTTATCAGCGCCGTCATTGCCATATCTCTAAGTGGGTAGAGCGTCTGACCGGAATTTTTTAAATAGCGCAGTAGTTCAAATTCTGGGCTACCTGGTTCCGCCTGAATACTAAAACGGATCTCAAATTTTTCTGACAAGACCAACACCGCCTTCTATTTTTTTAAGGAGAGAACGAGATAATCCATAGACATCTGCTAGTCGCAAACACAAAGTATCTTTTTCTGGTGAGAGGTTGAATGCTAGTCTCACATCCTCCTCTAATTCTGCTGCCCAGGAAATATCAATAGTCGCAAAGTGAGACTTGAGTTCCGAGCGAAAACACTCCGCTGTTCCGCCGCCAATAACTACTTCATCAACACCTGTGGGAATTATACTTTTTAGCCATCCAGACAGAATGCTCCAATACTCAAGGCGGGAAATTCTCACCGCTTCCATAATTTGAGCAATTTCTTCAGCTTGATGTTGTGGCTTTTTACTCCGCACTAGCTCTTGAAACAACTTTTGTTTGTCCTTCCCTGGCTTTTTAGCCATTGCCGCCCGATGGATGGCTCGAAGCAATGGTTCGCTATCAAGCCCAGAGGTACGTTGTTGTACCCTCTCAACTAACAACACTAACCCGTAATGTTTTGGTGACGTGCCACCATCAACAATCTTACCACGCTCAAATAGTAGAAAGGATACATCTCGGTAGCCCATCATCAGCACTAAGATTACCCGCTCTTTGGTTGCTAACCCTAACTTTCTCCCACGTGTCAATACCAGTCCCGCACCTTCAGGTTTGCATTCAAACACCTGTAAAGGTAACGAGAATGCTCTGCCACGAAAGCAGAAGTTAGATAAAGCATTGGTAGCCGAGCGCTCAAACTTTTCACAGTCCCGCCATTCTTTGTAAGGCAATAACGAAGCCAACGCCACAGAAAAAGAGTCTGGTAAACCCTCACGCTCTGCGATCGCTCCTACGGCTGCCATCAACTTTAATACTGCTCTTTCGTACTTCAACTCATTAAGTCCGGCATGAGCGTAAAATTGTTTCTGGGCTAAGAACCCCACCGCATAAAACTCCCCCTCACACTCTATCCAAGCCTCGTTTTCTGGGTCAGCGCTAGTCAACCTTTGCGCCTCGTATGCCTCAATCAACTCTTGGCTTACTTCTATTACCTGGGGTTCCATCAACAAAATCTTTGGCTCAGATTTTTCCCAACAATTGTAAACAATCTGATACACGATCTTTGTCAGCGATGACCCAGGATCTAAAGTTAAGACTAAAACGATTTGCCTTTCCATTGTTTTAAGCTCAGGCATTTATTCCTCTTTATTTCAATGCCAACACAAAGTTTTTTGCGAATTTACATTCGCAGCAATTCTCAATAATTTCTGATTTTACTGTACTAACATTGTTTGGCGGTTTCTCGGAGTTGTTGACGTTATTAAACAACTTTTACCGATTTATACCGACTGGCGTTACTTCAAATTTAACTTAGCACTTATCGAAGAAAAAGCAAACCATTAAGAAACATTTTGTTGACTAAAATAAACAACTTTTACCAACTTATGCCGACTTATGCCGACTCGATTTTCACTTATTGACTGTACTAATCAATAAGTCCCTAAAATAGCTAGGCAGTCGTCAATAGTTGCCGACTTATGCCGACTCTTGCCGCTTTCTACCGACTAGCGATGGGGAGGCGACCTCCCCAAACCCCACCGGAATTATGTAGTCGCATAGGCGACCGGACCAGACGGTAAGTGGCGCAGTATCGACAACAAAACCTTTTACCAAAACAAAATGCTATTGGGGCAAATCTACCG
>NZ_PVWN01000071.1 GCF_003003885.1 Chlorogloea sp. CCALA 695
TTTACTGTTATTAGTTATGGTAAACAATCGGTTGCTTCTGGGTTCGGTTGTCTTTAGTGCCAGCTTAGTCCTAAGCTTAATTGTCAGCCAAGATGTAGGAATGGCTCTAAAAACAGGTGTAATTACTATACCTGCTACATTTTTGGGAATAGCTGCGGTAAATCTCAAACAGCGAAATCAGCAAAAGCTAATTCTCAATGATTTACAAGCAGAGATTTATCAGCTAGAAAAGTGGCAATCCCAATTAAATCAATCTTTGCGGGTGATTGCAGAGCAAAGGCAGCAAACTGAAACTAACATTAACTTTCTCCAAGTTCAATTGCGCCAATTATCAGAACGCACTACCGAACAACGCTATTATCAGCAACAAGTTACTCAAGAATTAGATTTATTAGTTCAACAAAAACATAGTCTAGAGACTACATTGCAAGAATTACAGGCGCAAGTTCAAGGCTTAGAGCAACATAAAGGCGAAATAGATCAATCTGTGCGATCGCTTAAAAAATTAAAGCACGATACAGAGGCAGAATTTTACTCCTTTGAGAATCAGTTACAAGACTTGCGTAGCCAAGTTACTCACTTACACATTCAAAAGCAAGAGCTAGAAGACGGTGTGACGCTGCTTAATCGCCTCAAACCACAGCTAGAAGAAAAATCTCACCAGTTGCAAAGTAAGATTCAGCAATTGGAAAAACAGCAAGCAGAATGTAGTGAATCTTTAGATGCAATAGCAAAGCAAAAAGATACTACTCAAATTCATCTCAGTTTACTAAATCAAGAATTATTAGAACAGCACGATAAAAATGATAAAATAAAGCAAGAAGTAAATCAACTTATTGAACAACGAAAATATTTAATCTCGGAAAAACCCGCCGATAAAATCCCTGAAGAATGGCAAAACTTTATCTCTAATATTAGTCAATCAGAAAAGCAAGTAATCGAAGCAATTATGCAGCAAGAAGATCCTAGTGCAGTTATTAAAAGAATTGCTGAGGATAACATTACTATGCCAGAGTTATTAATTGATTCTATAAATGAATGTGCGTTAGATACTATAGGAGATTTATTAATAGAACCACGGAGCGATTCTATACCTTTAGGAATTATGGAAGAATATTTAATACTATTAAACAAAATACTTAACTTAAATAAAACGCTATAAATGTCTATTAAAATACCGAAAAGAGTAACTACAGCTTTAATCAATTCTTTAGGTGCGGGAGTAGTACCAAGAGTTGGTTTAGAACATATTGCTGTAGGTAGAGAAAAGGAAGTCACAGCCCTATTACAAGACTTAGATAATATTGGTGAAGGTGGCGGTGCATTTCGGTTTATTGTCGGACGTTATGGCGCAGGTAAAAGTTTTATTTTGCAACTAATTCGTAACTACGCAATGGAGCAGGGGTTTGTAGTTGCTGATGCAGACTTATCGCCAGAGCGGCGTTTGGTGGGAGCAAGTGGACATGGAGTAGCAACCTATCGAGAATTAATGCAGAATCTTTCTACTAAAATTCGTCCTGATGGTAGTGCTTTAACACCAATACTTGAAGGATGGATTAATGGCATTCAAAATCAAGTTGCTCAAGCTACAGGGATGCGTCCTAATGATGAAGGTTTTGATGATGCAGTAGAAGGAGAAATCCTAGCAGCAATTAAAGAAACTGAAGGTTTGGTACATGGCTTTGCTTTTGCAACAGTTATTACTACTTATTGGCGCGGCTATCGTGCGGATGACAATACTAAAAAAACCGCCGCTTTACGTTGGTTAAAAGCTGATTTTGCTAATAAAATTGAGGCAAAATCAGCTTTAGGAGTTAGAGATATTATTGAAGATGATAGCTGGTACGACTACATTAAAATATTAGCTAAATTTGTTGCCGATATTGGTTATAAAGGATTAATAATTTTATTAGATGAAGCTGTACATTTATACAAAATAAGTCATACTATATCACGGCAAAATAATTATGATAAGTTGCTGGCAATATTTAATGACACCATGCAAGGTAAAGCCGAACATTTAGGCATTTATATCGGCGGAACTCCTAACTTTTTAGAAGATTCAAAGCGCGGTCTGTTTAATGATTTAGCTTGGAAGCGACGAACGACAAAAAGCCGCTTTACAAAAGGTTTTCAAGATACTTCTAGCCCAGTTTTTCAGTTGGAAGCGCTAACAGAATCAGAAATATTGTTGCTTTTTCAGCGATTAGCTGATGTTCATGCGGTTCATTACAGTACAGAAAAAACCTTAACAAATGATGAATTAAAAATGTTTATGCAAGAAGTTATTAATCGTTTAGGTGCAAGTGCTTTGCTAACTCCTGGCGAAATAGTGCGCGATTTTGTGAGTGTTTTGAATGTTTTACAGCAAAACCAAGATTTGACTATAAGTAAATTACTGCATAGTTCTGGTTTTTCACTTACTACTAATAGTAAAAGTAACAATGTAGATAATAGCGAATTTGCTGAATTTACTTTATGAGCGATTCCACATTTTCTAAGCTTGCGCCGTTTATTCAAGAATATATTTATACTCACAATTGGACAGAATTGCGTCCGATTCAAATAGAAGCTTGTCAAGCAATTTTTGACACAGATGCTCATGTATTACTAGCTGCGGGTACGGCTTCAGGAAAGACTGAAGCGGCTTTTTTGCCAATTTTAACTTTAATGCAGCAGAACCCAACAAATACGATTAGTGTATTATATATTAGTCCGATAAAAGCATTAATTAACGATCAATTTGTCAGGTTAAATGACTTATTAAAAGAAGCTGATATCCCGGTCTGTTATTGGCACGGTGATGTTGCACTAAGTCGTAAACAAATGTTATTAAAAAATCCTAAAGGAGTATTGCAAATTACGCCAGAATCTTTAGAAAGCTTGTTAATAAATAAATATAGTCAACTAAATCGTTTATTTGGTGAATTGAAATTTATTATTATTGATGAAGTTCATGCTTTTATGGGTTCCGAACGTGGCGGTCAAATTCTTTGTCAATTAGCACGGTTATCTAAATTTATTCCCCTTCCACCGCGTCGGATTGGCTTATCTGCAACTCTAGGCGATTATACTTCCGCCGCCAAGTGGTTGCAAGCTGGAACTAATCGAGAAGTTATCACTTCAGATATCCAAAATGGACATAGAAAACTACATTTGGCTGTAGAGCATTTTTATACGCCAGATAAAGAGGAAGAATCTCTTACAAATCCCTACTATCAACACATTTTTGAGCGTACTAAGTCTCGCAATTGTCTGATATTTGCCAATAACCGCGCTGAAACAGAATCAGTTATTTCTAATTTGCGCCAAATAGCTGCAAATGTTGGGTTTCCAGACATTTATCATGTTCATCATGGGAGTATTTCAACTAAATTGCGCCAAGACGCAGAATCGGCGATGCGCGATCGCACGTCTTCAGCAGTAACGGCCGCAACTGTTACTCTAGAATTGGGCATAGATATCGGTCAATTAGAGCGCGTCATGCAACTAGGCGCACCAATATCAGTATCCAGCTTTTTGCAAAGGTTAGGACGTTCGGGAAGGCGCGGAGAACCGTCCGAGATGGGGTTTGTATGTACGGAAAAAGAGCTTTCTGGGGAATCCGCTTTACCTTATCAAATTCCTTGGCAATTGTTGCAGGCGATCGCAATTATCCAACTTTATCTCGAAGAACGCTGGATTGAACCCATCCGTCCTTTGCAGTACCCGATGAGCTTGCTCTATCACCAAACTATGAGTATTTTAGCAGCAATGGGCGAACTTTCCCCGGCGGCGTTAGCAGCGCAAGTTTTAAAATTGCCAAGTTTTACAGCTATTTCTACCGATGATTTTCGCTTATTATTAAATCATTTATTAGAAATTGATCATTTACAGCAAATAGAAAAAGGTAATTTAATTATTGGGGTAAAAGGAGAGAAAATTGTTAACTCTTTCCAGTTCTACGCCGTATTTACTGACAACAAAGAGTATAAAGTTAGAGATGAATCTATGGAAATTGGCAGTATTATTATGCCACCTCCAGGAAATCGCTTTACTCTAGCAGGTAGAAACTGGGAAATCTTTGATATTGAGCCAAAGGCAAACACTATTTGGGTTAAACCCGTTGAAGGAATCGCAAATATTGCTTGGCGCGGTGGTAGTAGCAACATTCATACAAAGATTTTGCAGAAAATGCAGCAAGTTTTAGCAGAAGATACAGAATACAGCTACTTACAATCTGGCGCTAAAAAAAGATTAAAAACCGCGCGTCAATTGGCTAAAACTACGGGAATAAACCAATTCAATGTTTTACCAATAAAAAGCAATATTTGTTGCATTTTACCTTGGATGGGAACGGTAGCTTATCGAACTTTTGAAAGATTACTCAATTTATATTGTCGAGATACTTTAGAAATTAAAAGTATTACTGGTGTAAGTCCGTACTTTATGCTGCTTAAATTAAGTAAAGATAAAATAGATGATACTTTTAACCAGATTTATTCCTTATGCACTCAGCAAATAGCGCCGCAACAATTAGTTAGTAGTAAAGAGGTATTAAAGCTGCAAAAATATGACAGATTTATTCCTACTCCTTTGTTACATAGAGCTTTTGCTTTAGATTATTTAGACACTAAAGAATTACAAACAATTGTAAGAAGTTGGCAAAAAAAAGATAAATAAGTGCCTTGAAATATTCTTATTAACAATTAATATAAATTAATTACTCGACATTAAGTCAAAACTAAGTTTTTTAATTGTATCTATTTACTAAGTAAGTGCTTTTTATCTTAAGTATTTTTACGGATGGCAGTTTTGCTTACGAAAAATAAGATAGAGCGCAGGACAAAAGGATTGGAGTTTAATAATGTAAAAAAATATTCCTCAATTTTGGCAACCCAAAAAACTACCCTTAAACCTCCTAACCATGTAAATAGCAAAATTAATTAATAGAATAGGCAAATAAGTAAATTATTTTCCGAAAGTAATTGCTTACAAACTGTAGTTATTGGTAAAGATTCCTTGTAGCACAAATCAACTTCTGACTTTTTTACCGACAGCAAAAAAATATGGCAGTTTCCCTAACTAAAGGACAACGAGTATCCTTAGAAAAAGTTGCTCCTGGTTTAACAGAAATCTTTATTGGACTGGGGTGGGACATCAAAGCCACCGATACAGGTTACGACTTTGATTTAGATTCTTCAGTATTTTTGCTAAATAGTAACGAAAAATTAATTTCCGATTATCACTTTATTTTTTACAATAACCTCACAAGTCCTGATGCTGACAAATCAATTCAGCATATGGGAGACAACCTCACCGGAGTAGGGGAAGGAGATGATGAAGTTATCAAAGTTAACCTGAAAAAAGTTCCTAATGAAGTCCAAAAGATTGTGGTGGCGGTAACTATCCACGAAGCGCAACAACGCAGTCAAAATTTTGGTCAAATAAGAAACGCTTTTGTGCGCGTTGTCAATGCTCAGACAAAAGTTGAAGCAATCCGCTATGACTTAGTAGAAGACTACTCTGTTGAAACCGCCCTAATTATGGCGGAACTTTATCGTAAAGATGGCGAATGGCGGCTGAATGCAGTAGGAGCAGGCTATCAAGGCGGTTTGCAAGCTATTCTCAATCGCTATAGCTAATTTGTACTAGGTAGTCACTCTAGCAACCAATAATTAGGATAATTTACATGGCAATCAACCTCGAAAAAGGTCAACGCATTTCCCTATCTAAAGAAGCACCAGGGTTGACTAAGCTAATGTGCGGATTGGGCTGGGATGTAGCAAAACGTTCGGGTGGCGGCTTATTTGGAGCTTTCAGCAACGCTCAAGACTGCGACTTAGATGCCTCAGTTATTTGCTTAAATGGAGACGATAAAATTCAAGATAAAGCTAATGTAGTTTACTTTGGCAATTTATCTCACAAATCGGGAGCAATTACCCATTTAGGAGACAATCTCACTGGTGCGGGAGATGGCGACGATGAGCAGATTATTGTAGACTTAGCTCGAATACCTCAAGATATTCAAAAACTGGTTTTTACGGTTAATATCTATCAGAGTAAAACTCGCAATCAAGACTTTTCGTTAGTCAAAAATGCTTTTGTTCGTTTAGTCAATGCGGCTAATAACAAAGAATTAGCTAGATACAATTTGTCTGGGGGAGAATACAAAGGCATGACGGGGATGATTATGGCAGAGATTTATAATCGTAATAATGAGTGGAAAATGGCAGCTATTGGGAATGGAGTTCAAGCTAATGGTTTAGAAGAACTTATAAAAACCTACGCTTAAATGTTAGGTAGAAACTATAGTTGTATTCTACTTCTCAAATAGACAATTAATGTCTATTTTCATCCTAGACAAAGCTACGAATCCTTGTAAAAAGTTAGGTAACAATTATGTCAATTAATCTCGGAAAAGGCGAAAGAATCAATTTATCGAAAGAAGCACCTAATCTAAAAAATGCCGGAATTGGCTTAGGATGGGACATTAATGCTACAGATACAGGTGCAGCTTTTGACTTAGATGCCTCTATATTTATGTTAGGAAATAACGGCAAAGTTCCTAATGATAAATATTTTGTATTTTACAATAATAAAACTTCCCCTGATGGCTCAGTAAAACATGAAGGAGATAGCTTGACTGGAGAAGGTGCTGGCGATGATGAAACTGTCCAAATAGATTTAAGTAAAGTTGATGCTTCTATTCAAGAAATAGTTTTTGTCGTAACTATTCACGAAGGAGAAACAAGAAAACAAAACTTTGGACAAGTTAGAAATTCGTACATCAGAATTTATGATAACACTACAGAAAAGGAAATCACTAAGTACGAATTAGATGAGGATGCGTCTGCCGAAACAGCAATTGAGTTTGGCAAATTATATAAAAAAGACGGAGAATGGCGATTTCAAGCGGTTGGTGCTGGCTACAAATCAGGGCTGCAAAGCTTTGTAGATAAATACTCTGGTTAATGAAATATTTCCCCCTTTATTAAGGGGGAAATATTTAAGGTGTTAAGGTTTGGAAAAAGTTTATCCAAGATGAATTATGCTATGCGTAAATTAAAGATAACTCCATAACTTGATTGTGCGATCGCAACTACCAGTTACAATCGTATTTGTCATCGGGTCTAAAGCCAGACAACTAATCGAGTCGGTATGTCCTTTAAATAGCTAATTTCCTTTTCTGTACGTACATCCCACAATTTTATAGTTTTATCCCAACTAGCACTAATTAGGGTTTCGCCATTGCTGGAGAAAGATATTTCCGAAATCGCCCAAGGATGTCTCGGTAGTTTGCTTTTGTGCTGCTAAGAAGTAGTATCCTATAAATGAATAATGCGATCGCTTCCCGCCGTTGCTAAGTAATTACCATTGGGACTAAACGCCACTGCTTGCACGGTGGCGATGTGTTTAGTTAGGGTATAAATCAATTCATTGGTTGCCAAATTCCATATTTTTACTGTTGAATCTGCGCTATCACTAGAGTACCAGTGCTTATCAGCTTGTAACCCCGCTTCTCCATTTAGGATAATTGAAGGCGCAAAAGCATAGCATTGTTATTTGCTAAAGCTCTACTTTCACTTAGTAAAATATTTTACAATTTCTCTTGTCAGTAGCTACTCCTTTAGCTCCCTTATTCCTTGAACTTGTTTAAGTTTAATTAATAAATATTTTTCCCCTTTTTAAGGGGAGCGATAACTATGGCAACTTACACTTAAATTAAATCATCCTAACAAAATGCCCTTTACTTACAAAAGAGTTGTTCACTTTTGCGATACCGATGCTGCGGGAGTTGTTTATTTTGCTAACGTATTGTCATTCTGTCATGAAGCTTACGAAGCTTCTTTAGTTGCGGCAAATATTAATCTCAAATTATTTTTTAGCAATTCTACAGTGGCTATCCCAATTATTCACGCTCATGTTGATTTTTTCCGCCCCCTTTTTTGTGGAGATGAAATTAATATTACTTTGCAGCCTCAACAGTTAAGCAGCGATAAGTTTGAGATTCTTTATCAGGTGTTCGACGAAAAAAATCAATTGATGGCTAAGTCAATTACTCGGCATATTTGTATCAATCCAAGTCTTAGAACTAAGCAAGACTTATCTACAGGTATGTCGCTTTGGTTACAATTTTGTAGAGAGTAAATTTATACAAAAAATATTTAGGCTAACTTTAGCCTAAAGTATTTGATTGCTAACCTTTAGATATTCTTCAACTATTGCATTTGTTTGTTTATAGTTAACTTTACCTTGAGAATTGCGGGGTATTTGTTCCACTGCAATCCACTGTTTAGGTTGTTTGTATTTGCTTAATTTGTTGGCGATCACTATTTGTAATTTAGTAGCAGAAACCTTTTGCTCTTTTTTGACATAAATTGCAATCACTACTTGTCCCCAAAGGCGATCGCTTGCACCAACTACACAAACATCTTTAACTAGGTTAGTAGCTCGAATAGCGGCTTCTACTTCTATCGGGTAAACATTTTCTCCCCCAGTAATTATCTTATTGCTCCTACGTCCTACTAAGTTTAGATAACCTTTTGAATCGATAAACCCCAAATCGTCTAATCTAAAATCCTCTCTGTTTTCAAATAAGTTTGGATAATACCCAAGAGCTAGAGATTGAGAATTAATAGCAATATTTCCTACTTCGTTTTTTTTTAATTTTTCCCCTACATCGTTACAAATTGAAACTTTACTATGAGGTAGAATTTGTCCACAGTTACTTTCTCCCTTTAAAAAGTCTTCTGGCTTTAAAATTGCTATCCCTGAAGCCGTTTCTGTCATCCCGTAAGTAAGAGCTAAATTAATCTGATATTCTCTAGCCCTTTCTAACAATTCTTGCCAAGCTGGTGCGCCACCCAATAATACAGCTTTAAATTTTGACAACCATTTAGCGGTATCTGGCTTTTCTAACAATCGCTGTAATTGAGTTGGCACTAATGATATAAAAAAATCGCTGACTGGAGCTTTAAACGAGTTAGTTTCTAACTGCTTAAATGGTTGAATTATTAGCTTGCCATTAGTAGTGAAAGAACGCATAAATTGCATAATTCCGCTTACATGATATAGGGGCAACGTGCAAAATGAATTTATTTCTTGCAATTGAAAATATTGCTGAAAACCTGCAACGGATGCTGTCAAAGTCTCCCAGGTATGAATAGCAAAGCGAATTTTTCCTGACGAACCACCTGTGGGAATCATTACCCAGTTGGGGTTTAAAAATGGCCCAGAGTTAGGATAATAATTGTTAATTTCTAAACCCCAGTCTCCACAACCTAAAATTAAGCCTGGTTGAACTATTTTAAATACCTGCTGCCATTCTTGTTGTACCCAGTAGGGATTGCTTAAAAAAACTGGACAACTAGCCGCCGAAGCTGCAATAAAACCCGCTAAAAACTTTACAGGTTCCTGTTCTGCAATTAATACTTTTGGTACTATTCCCTGCTGTGTCCATTGAGACAAGTCTGAGTATAATTGCTCGGTTAGTTGAATTAATTGCTGGAAATCTTCGCCTAGCAGCCAATTGTTAGCACTTTGTTGAAGCTCATCTAAGCGTTGTGGCATATAAAAAATCTTTGAGACGCTGGGCGCAAATTGTATATCTACGCTAAAGAGCTTGCAATTACTATATGATATTGACCCCCCTCTACATCAGTTCCCTAGGCTTCCTGCTCCCTACAAAGCCAATAGAACTGCTAATGCTACTCTAGCCCCAGCTAAATTTGTTTTTGACTTAGAATTACTTAGTTTGCGATCGCTCTTGGTCAATTTCAGCTTGAACCCGTGCTAATTCCTCTGGAGTAAGCTCCTCTAACCTCTTTTTAAAATAGGCTTCTTCGTAGGCTTCCCGTTGCTGAATGTAAGTCATTTTGTTGCCTGCGGCTCTAGTAATGTAAGTCGCTACCCAGCCAATCAAGCCAGCTACCAACAATAATTGACTCCAGATACCCGCTTCTATATTGTCTAAACCAGCTACCTGCAACACGATATAAACTAGCCCACCCGCCACAAAAATACCGACACCAATGCCCAAAACATCAATTTTTCGCATGGTTTACCCCTGAACTTGTCGTCGTTGGGGGCGAAAATTTGCAAAAGGTGACAGTAGTAATAACCCCGGAAAAAAGAAAAATACTAAAAAGTACATAAAACCGCGCTCAAAGGAAGTAGCCGTATACCAACGCAGCCTTAAATAAAACAAAGTCCCAATAGGTAGTACCAATAAGTAAGAGCCAGCCAGTATCAAGTAAAGTAAGGGTACAATCATGGTTTTTTGTTCCAAGTGCCAAAGGCGATTTCACCTGCTATATTATTACGTTCTTTGCACTTTGACGCATTGACTACCCATAAAATTCGGTAAAGCTCGCGCCTTGGGATACTCCTCAGCAGACTTTACGGCAATTTTAGCCTAAAATCAAAAATTCCTATTTTTTTCTATTTACAAATGAATTGATTATGTATATAGTTAGAAGTCGCGCTCAAATTAAGACCGGGGGCATGGCGGAATGGTAGACGCTGCGGACTTAGAAAACTGAGCCTTGACTGGAGAAATCTGTCAAGTGACCGCTCTCAAACTCAGGGAAACCTAAATCTGACCGCAGACAAGGCAATCCTGAGCCAAGCCGAAAACCTAGGTTTTCGGAAGGTGCAGAGACTCGACGGGAGCTACCCTAACGCAACGAGGCGAGGGTAAAGAGAGAGTCCAATTCTCAAAACCTAAAGAGTTCATCTTTAGGCAGCAGCGAAAGTTGCGAGAGGATGAAAATCCGTTGATGTAAAAGTCGTGAGAGTTCAAGTCTCTCTGCCCCCATAACAAAACTATAAAAACCTCGCGGGATGCTGGAAACTCAGTCTTTTTAGAAAAGAGAACAAAGCGTTTCGCGGGGTAATTTATTGCCTATTTAGAATTTAGTGGTACAGCAGGGCTTGCACAAAGGGAAAATCTGAAGTAAGCTCTGGCACACCTAAGACCAAAAAGCTTTTTGGACTCACAAGCCGTTGTCAGGAAGCAATAAGCACAGCCAGTAAGTATTAGGCTCAGTTACTAAATTGACTGAGAGGGGGTCAATGCTACAATAAGCTCAAAATTAAAAATGATAACTTAATACTAAGCCACGTCTTGGTATCAAATCGTTTGCTTGTAGGCATTAATCTGTAATAAGCAATCAAATTATTTTTTTGGGTTAAATTAAAACTATGTTGAGGCAAAAGCCCGTATATTTACTAAAATTGAGTTTTGCTAACTTAATAACTAGTAAAGTTATCAGTAGAATCTCGGTGGTATATAACAGTAGATAGAAATAGCTTTATCAATAATAAATTAGATTAAGTCAATGACCTAAAACTATTTTAAAAATAAAAATTATCATAATTACCCAAGTGGGCTAAATATTAAAACATTTTTTTTAGACTACTTTATACTTATTAAGTGCTGTTATGACAGATAATCAAAATTATCAAGCAAGTGTCAGAATAATTAGACCGACGGAAGATATTGAGCAAGCTCAAGATAAAATATATTCTTTTTTAATGGGTATTATTAAAAGTTGGTCGCCTGAAGCCGTTTTGCAAGAATTTAATAGTTTATTTATTCAGCATTTAGGTTCTACCAGTTCGGCGGCTGTTGAAGGTTTATATGAAATTGTGGTTTCTGGGGAAGAAGATATATTTTATACAACGCTTAAACGCTGCTGTTACATATTAATAAATAACTGGAAAACCACTAAACAAATAAAACATATACATAGTTTAGTTGAGTTATTCAAAAACCCAAGTCTTGAAAAAACTTCGCTTTCACCAATTAGTAATTGTTTAAGAATTTGGTTGAAAAAGTTTGTAAATAGTCAAGATTACCAAGAGATTAAACTATTTGCAGATAAAGTTGTTAGCCAACAAAAGCAAACGCCAAAAACACTCCACTGGAGCGAACGTTATAGTTCTCATATATTTGTAGCTCAATCTGTCAATCCTAAAAATTCTTTAGAACACCGGGAAGCTGCTAAGGAAAGAGCAAAACATTTAAGGTATCGCTTTAAATTTGATTTGACAATGTACCTTGCTCGTTCAGAAACTGATACTCAAAGCAATTTATCAAGGAACCCAACAAGTGTAAGTGATGAAGTTTTAAGGCTAATCAAAACCATCGTAGCCAAACGTGAACCAACTACTTATAAGAAATTTGCAAAAATTTTCACAGAGCAAACTAAAGGATTAAAATATAAAAATTATAAGCAAAATCTGCACAAATACTTAAGTATTTTCATCGATCACGAAGAATTATTAGATACATTAAACTTAAAAATCTTATCTCTTTATGAAAAGCACAATGAGGAAGTTTTAACTGACTCCTTAATAATTATTACCTGTAATCGATTAATTGAAAGTTTAACTACAGAAAATCATCGTCAGCCATCGCCATTATTTTTGCTACTAATTTCTCAAAGTAATACTTTGACTTTAGTAACGGTATTACTTAAAATTGTGCTTATTTGCAAACCTGCTTACTCTCATTTAGAAACTTGCATCGCCGATTTAATTCGTTACTACGAAGACTTTAAAGATGAAGAATGCGATTCGATGATTAACTTTTTAGAAATGTACAATATTATGCTGGCTATTTATGGAGATAGTACAACTTTATTGTAATTATTAAGTTTTTAATTTATGCAAGTCGGTAAATACTTTACACTTGAAGATTTTTGCACTTGTACTAATACTTATCAGAAATACACCCAAAAAATTAATTGCTATCCGACAAATTTAAAATCGGCTACAGCACTACAAGCTTTGAGTCAATTTATTTTAGAGCCGATAATTGACTGCTTTGGAAAAGATAAGTTTCAGCTAACTTATGGCTTTTGTTCTTCAGACTTACGGAAATATTTAGACAAAAAAGATCCTTTGACAGGAATTAAAAACGGTCGAATAGATCCCCATAGAGATCAGCATATGGCTTACGAAGTCAAAAAAAACGGTAAATATTACTGTGAAAGACTAGGCGCTGCTTGTGATTTTTTGATTGTAGATGAAAAGAGCGATCGCATTGTTGAATGGATATTGCGATCGCGTTTACCCTTTGATTCTATCTATTTCTACGGCGCAGATAGACCAATTCATATTAGTTACGGGCTTCAGCATAAGCGAGATATTTGGACGTTTACCGCTAAAGGGACACCAACTAGAAAAGGGATAGAAAGTTGGATTGAATTAGCTAAGTATTGAAAAAGTTTTTGCTATTAACTCTTTTTTTGTTTAACGCCGAACGTAGTAATTTTAACTTATAAGGATCGGCATCTTTGCGCCACCGCAATTGATGATTTTCGATGGTGGCGCAATGTTCTATTAAGCATTTTTGCCAACCTTTCAAGCGCTTAATTTCCTGCCAATTATCTAATAAACCCCAATCTTGTTCTCTGTCGCTTAGTTTAACAAATTTGGCGTATTGCGGATACTCACAAGTAACTAAGGTGTCTTTTTGGTGCAATACTGGAGGATTAAATTCGCCATCGTAATCTGTATAAATTACTTGCAAATCCCGTAAATCTATCTGCATACTAGCGGATAGAGTAGGATGAGGTTCAAGATCGAAGTTTGGGTAAAAGTAGTAAGAAATTTTTGGTGCTTTAATATGAAATTTAATGACATTAGCCGAGTCCATTCGTCCAATAGTGCGACTAGCGCAACCTTCGTAGAGGCGTAGTAAGGGATTAAGAGATTCTAGACTGGAAACATGAATTGTTAAAGAATTAGGCAGTTTTTGACCAACTTCGGACTTTTGGCAACATTGGTCAATAATATCCAAATTGCCAACCGCAAATAGGATTTCATCCGCGCTGAGAAGTAATTGCTTATAACTACCAAATAAAGCTTTGATGTCTTCTTGAACTTGGGGTTTTAACTCTGCTAATTTTGGGCGGTGGCTAAAGTTACTTAAAGCAAAATATACTAATAAATCTTCTCGGCGTTTTTGCGCTATTTCTTCCCACTCTTGAGAATCTGTGACTTGCAAAATTACTTGAAAGGCGCGTTTAAAACTAGCAAATTCCGCTAGTAGTTCCATTTGTTGCAGCATTTCGCCTTTTACAGGCAATCGTCCGCGATCGCTGATAAACTTCATTAAGGGAGTAAGTAACCCTTGGTAATCTTCAAACCGCTTACTAGGGACACGAATTCTCGGCGTAGTAGCGCGAGAACGATAGCGAGAAGCGCGGAAACTTTGCCCAAGACTTGGATCTCGAAAAACAAAATAAATCCCCAAAGCTACCGGAATCGCCTCTACTTCTAATACCTGTTCGATGTAAGTTTTTAGTTCTTCTTGTTCGTAGTATTTTTGAAAAGTATTGCGCCGCGTAACTACACCATCACCGTAAGCTATTTGTCCTCTAGTGCGATCGCTTATCAATACTTGCGCGGATACAATAAATACTTGGCGCGTGAGTTCCCAAGCTTTAATCAAAGCTTCCCGACGTTCTCCAGTATCTTCAATAACATTAATTACATACCCCAAATTAACTACATCGGCGGCGATGGGGGGAGTGTCAGGGGAATAATAAGGATCCCATCCTGTACTGCTGTAACCCAGCTTATGAATGCAACGAATATCGCCACCGTAGCCGCAACCATAATCAAAAAAAGTAGTTTCCGAACTAAATAAATCTGCCTCCACAGCAAGGCGTACCGGGCGGGATAATTCAGTACGAGCGATCGCTGCTTTATGGCGCTCAATGCGGGGAGAATCGCCTTTAGCGCGTTCTGGATGCACAATTAAGCTATGTCCTCGTAGTTCAACTCCTTGCAACTCCAAACGTTGCTCCCATAGCACCCGCGTTCCAATTGCTGTAGTATTACGGAGCAGTCCTAAAGCTTGTTCAAGGCGAGTTAACGCTGCAAACTCTGAGTAAAGCGGATAATCGGGCGTGACAAAAGTTTCTTTACGGTGCAGTATGGGCGGGTTATCTGAGGTACGGTAGTCTCGGTAGTTAGTTGCTAAAGTTTGTAAATCAACAATGATGCTTGATTGTAAAGCGGGATGAGGATCTGTATCAAAATCAGGGTAAAACAAATAAGAAATTTTGAACTTATCTGTACTGAATTTGACAATATTTACATTCTGCTACGCTCTGGCAAACTTGGCACTTTCTTCATAGCTTTGTAACACAGGATCGAGACTTGGTAAAGCCGAAACATGGACGTAAAGAGCGGACGGTAAACGCTTGCCAACTTCGCTACGTTGGCAGAGTTCAGAAATAACGCCAAGTTGGTTAAGACTGTACATGACAAACTTAAACAGTAAATTTTAACGATTAAAAATTAGTTGTACTTAAAGCAATATATAGCGATCGCCTACTCAAACTATGCAGCGAGCCTTTGTAGTTTAATTTTACGCCCACATTACTTACGGCTACTTTGCGGAAAATTGTAGCAAAAGTTAGCAAATCTTTGTATTTGTATAATAAATATTTTTTCTACTAAACATTATAAATAAACCTGTCAATGGGAAAAGTTGTAAATCTCTCTAGAGTTAGATAACAAGCGTTTAATTAAGTAAATAAGAATGTGACCTTGGCTAGAGGTATCTCTTGCTACTGAATTGCTACTGTTAGCGATTGTTGATTGATTATCAGCTAATTTAAGTAAATAGTGTAAAAAAGCTATTTTTTAGAAGCGATCGCATTTACACAAATGTTTACCGTGTTTAAAAAATAGCGTTCGGGCATAATTCGTCTTAAAAGCTACAAGGAGGAATGGGTGAATAAGTTAACTGCTTTTTTCAAAAAAATAAGGTTGCGTCAAGTTCTAACAGTCTTGTTAGCAGGCATATTGCTAACAATTAGCACCGCTTGTAATTCCGCAAATGTTCAAGGTGCAAACCCAAATAACCCGCCTGTACCTGGAAACGGTATTCTCTATCCCGGTGCGGAGACACCCGCAGGAAGAGCGCAAAAAGAAACGGAGCTACCAATAAAGACTAGCAAAGACTTTGCAGAGCCTAAATTAGGTGGACTAAATCAACGTAATGGAGATTTAGGTGAACGAGTAGAAAATCGTGTAGAAGCGGCTACTGATGCTTTTAAAGAAGCTGCGGGTTTTGTCAAAGATAAAGCTGATGAAGCTGGAAGAAGACCAGAATTTCAGAGCAATCCGGCTTTGCATAAATAAATGATTTGCATTTATTGCCTTAATTATTTTATGGATTAGGGCAATACTTAACTCAAGATTAATTTCATCAAAAAAAACTGGAGTAAAACTATGAACAAGATAATTAATTGGGTTAAAAAAGTTAAATTGAGTCAAATAATTTTGACCTTTTTAGCCGGAGCTTTGCTAATATTCAACACTGCTTGTAACAGCGCCCAAGCTACCGCACCAAGTACTAGACCAAATGTGCCTTCTGGTGTGCAACCAGATAAAGATTTAACTTCTGGTAAAAACCCCAGACCCGAAGTTCCTAATGAAGCTACAACTAGCCGCTTTCAAAAAGGAACAATGAATGACTTTAGCGATTTAGATCCTAGAGCAGAAAAAGCTGAATCAGCAATAAAAGATAAAGCCGCAGCTTTGAAAGAAAATGCCGAGCGCAACGTTATCGATCAAACTGGAAGTCTTACAGGTAATACTAAGCGTATCCTTGATAAGAAAGGCGAAAACGCAGAAGATTTTGGTAAAAATCTGAGAGATAACGCTGAAGGTGCTAAAGATAAAATTCAAGGTACGGCGGAAGATATTGCTAAAGGAACAAAGCGCGGTTCAGAAAATGTTAAGGACAATACTTTAGATGCAACTAAAGGTGTAAATAGAGCGGCGGAAAATGCAAAAAGAAACATTGATAATACTGCCGATAATGCTAAATACTCAGGCAAAAACTTAGTTAACGATAGCCAAAATAATGTAGAAAAAACTGGTAATTTCTTGCAGAATAAATTAAATCAAGCTGCTAGAAACACAAAGTAAACTTTGGATAAAGCTGGAGATGCTATTGATTAATGCAATGAAAAGTCAGCTTACAATATGTTTTTAAAGGTGTAGTTATTAACTTGCCCTTTAAAAACATCCCTGAAAGGGGGAACATTTGAAACTTGTTTCGGCGAGGAAATCCCCCTAACCCATGTCAAAAAGCAGGAAGCAGCACAAAGTTTGTAAGAGAGAGCTACACTGCTTTTTGAGTCCCCTTGAAAAAAGAGGGGAAATATTTGAAGTCAGGTAATGTCCTGGCTTTTATTGTTTGCAAATAACTACAAACTGCTGTTTTTTTGTGCATACCAGCATTGCAGAGCTATTCTATGAACTTCTCGCCAAGAAATTCCCTCGCGTCTAGCTAATTCGGCACAATCTTCATACTCTGGCTGGACGTTAGCAACTGCCCCTTTTTTTGACCATGCAACTTTAACGCCAACTACACCATAATCTGTTTCGACTTGCTGAATTTCTCGCTCTAAAATTGTGCGTTGCTGCTTAGAGTGCCGAATCCCTAAAGTTGTAGTTTCTTTAAAAATAACCGCTTCGCAATCTGCTACTTTGGCGGGTGGGCAAATAACTGTCAGCAAAGTTCCTAAACGAGATTTTTTCATGCCAATAGCCTGAGTAAATACATCGGCTGCACCTACCTTAAATAGTGCCTCAAACACGTAACCTATCGCTTGAGGGCTTAGATCGTCAATTTGGGTTTCTAGTACCGTGACAGCTTCAGCAATAGGGTGATTAATTTTTGCCGTTGTTTCTCCTACCCACAAACGCAAAATATTAGGAATAGGTAAATCCTTAGAACCTGCCCCTAATCCTACTTTTTGCAACGTCATCGGGGGAGGCGCTCCAAAATCTGTAGCTAAAGTAGTAGCGATCGCTGCCCCCGTAGGCGTGACCAATTCTATCTCAATCCCGTTACTATAAACAGGACACTGACGCAGTTCCCACAGCTTCAAAACGGCGGGTACGGGTACGGGTAACTGCCCGTGAGCAGCGCGGACTGTACCGCCGCCAGTAGGCAACGCCGAACAATATAGTTTTTCAATCCCCAACCAATCTAAACCTAAGCAAGTTCCCACAATGTCCACAAGGGCATCTACCGCTCCTACTTCATGAAAGTGAACTAGATGGGAATCTGTGCCATGTACCGCCCCTTCAGCCTCTGCTAAACGGCGAAATACAGCCAAGCTCCAAGCTTCGGCTTGGGGAGGCAATTTAGCTGCAATAATTTGCCCTTCTATTTCTGGTAAATGTCGCTCATGATGGTGATGATTAGTTAAATCTACATGAATTTTAGTTGCCCTTTGTCCTTGACGATGGACGCTCTGAACCCGCAACTGGTACTCTTGGGCAATACCCAGCCCATTGAGCTTTGCACTTAAGTAGTCTATAGGAACCCCCAAGTCGGCGATCGCACCCAAGCACATATCGCCAGCAATACCCGTTGGGCAATCTAAATAAGCTAGTTTCATATGGCAAGGGGCATTTTAAACAATTAACACATTTTATTATGGCGACAATCTTAAAAATTCATCCTGATAATCCCCAAACCCGCAGCATCGAACAAATTATTAAGCAACTGCGATCGGGGGCAGTCATGCTTTATCCTAGTGATACTGTTTATGCGATCGGTTGCGATCTTAACGTTAAATCCGCCGTCGAACGAGTCCGGCAAATTAAGCAACTATCAAACGATAAACCGCTAACTTTCTTGTGTCCCTCTCTTTCTCAAATTGCTACCTATGCCGTAGTTAGCGACAATGCTTACCGGATTATGAAACATTTAATTCCTGGCCCTTATACCTTTTTACTACCTGCTACGAAATTAGTCCCGCGCCTAGTCCTCAACCCCAAACGCAAAACTACCGGAATTCGCGTCCCAGACAATAAGGTGTGTTTGGCTTTACTGCAAGCATTGGAAAATCCGATTGTTTCTACTTCTGCTCATTTGACACCCGCCGAAGATGAAGCAACTATACCCCAATCTCGCTTTGAACTATTTGATCGTTTAGAAAAGCTCGTAGATATAATTGTCGATGATAATTCTGAAGAAATAGGCGATCGCGTTTCCACTATTATCGATCTTACCGGAGCTACTCCAGAAATCACTCGTCGGGGCTTAGGATGGGAGCAAGCCGTAACTTGGGCTAATTAATCTGCTCGTCAACCTACATCCGCTTTTGCAACTTCTCATACTGATGATATTTATTAGCTGCCATACCTATACCCAAAAAAGCCCAGAACACCATCCCAGAAAGTGCCAGCATCACATTACCAAATAGCATTTGAAATAAAACACCCAAAATAATCGCCCGAGCGGCACTTGCAAAGGCATCAGAGCGCCCCTCCGTACTTGTAAGTAGATTAAATACGGCAAGAATAATCCCCCCAAGGTAAGGAACCGCACCAAACCAACCCAAGGTGAAAAATACATCCAAAATGCCGCTATCTAGCGTCACTTCTTGGAGCAAACCTTTTTCATTAACAAAATATTTACTACCAATACCATTGCCCAGACCACTAGAAAAGGCAATGGTGATATTTCTTTCGTAAAGCTCTGATCGTTCATTAAAGCTAGTATCTTTTTTAGCATTAGTGAGAGATTCTAGGCGAGCGCCAATAATTTCTGCAAAGGGTTCAATAGTTGCTAATGGCACTACGCATAAAGCCATAACGATAATTGTGACAAACAACTGCATCTGCAATCGCGGTTTTAATGAACTTAAAAGACTCAGCAATCCAATAAACCAACCAAGCCAAGCCGAGCGGACTAACGATAATAAAAAAGATAGATAACCAACTACCGAAGCCGGAACGCGCAGAAAATTGTCATTAGTAAGTAGTATCAGCAACCCTGCTGTTAGCACATTAGCAAAAGGGCCCGGCGAATTCATTGTACTAAATACTCGAATGCCCAATGGTTCCGGCGTACCATTAGTCAGCAACCTAGTTTGAATAATCCAAAACCTGTCCCATTCTGGTGCTACTAAATATTGCACAATGCCATAAATGCCTGTAATTAGCAGTCCCCACATAAAAGTAGTTTGTAAATTCTGCCGATATTTAGGATAGTTTCGCCAGTTTACAAACAAATGAAAAGCAAAGACTACTGGAGTTAACCAGTCTAAAAGCGCCCTTAAAGATACCGCTACGGGATTTTTAACTATGCCGATTAAAAACCCGTAAATTATACCAAAAATTGCGATCGCTAATGGTAATCCTCCCATACGATAAGACCGAGGGAGCCATTGAACAAAGGTAATTAAAGTAATTAGCGTTACCAAAAATGGCGCAGTTAAAATTATTCCACTACCATCCCAACCACTGCGATAATCGATAACGCGGCGGAGCCAAGGGGTAACGAACCATAGCCACCATGTAAAGCTAATATACATAGTGGGATACTTCCCAAACAAAAATAAGCCCACCCCTAACGACCCTAGGGGAAACAGCAAGCGCAAAACATTACCTGCTCCTGCCAAAACAGCAACCGCAGAAAAGATAATTAGCCCCAAAATTGCGATCCAAGCGTGTAAGGCTGGCGCACTGGGATAGGTGCTGACGGAGGAACTATTTGCACTCATATATCTACAGTTTTCTAAAATATTTGTAGTAACCATTAGGGCTATTTATCCTAACGGTTAAGTACATAGTTATTTGGCTAAAGCACTTTCTTGAACTGATAAGTTTTTAGTGGGAGTGTCTTTGTATACTGTCTCTTATACACATCT
>NZ_PVWN01000072.1 GCF_003003885.1 Chlorogloea sp. CCALA 695
GTAAGGGGCGGGCATAAATGTTGTTTGTATTTCTTCTTTTCTTATTTTACGTCTTAACGTGAATTTGTAGGGCTATACCACCGACCCCAATCAAGTGCAGAAACTTGTGTAAGTCAGACCGACCGCGCAATACGGCGGCGGCAAAGCAGAGCAGTATTTCTTTGTGGGCTGGGTTTTCTGTTGCCTCATCCAACCATTTATTGATTGTTCCCCAGCCAGTAGCAGCAGAAATATAAGGACGTGGTAAGCACCAAGTTAGGCGATGCCCTGGGGCGTGTTTGTGAAACTGCCCCGTTGCTAGTTCCAATACGCCATCGGTAAAAGGCAAAATCTCATTAACCGAGCGTTCGTCCCAGACACGCTCAAGCAGCCGCCGCCGCATCTTAGCAACAACGTTTGTGACATAAGAAGCACTACCATATCCGATGATGTTCTTAGACTCCAAAATTGCGTCTATGACTGATTCTAGGTAGAAATCGCTAATAGGAGTCCAAACGCCTTCACGTTCCAAGCTATATTGCATCCAGGTTTTATGCTCGTCATTCCACAACAAGCGATCACGGTAATCTTCAATGATTTCGCGCCCAATTATATCCGACGGTGGTAGCTTGCCAGTCCTCTGTGTTTCTAACGGTTGCATCTGCTTTTCCCAAGCAGCGAGATCGACAACCTTGCCCATTACCTGACGCTTAAAGCGATCTGCACCGTGATTAAGAATATAGTCATCCATGCCTTTACCCTCTGCGACCGTCCAAAGTCCTGTGGCACTCATCACAGGTACTTTGAATAGTTTAAGCTGGTGAGCTAGCTTGCGCTGTGCCTCAATTACATTTTTGTTATCGGCACAATCAGCATCAAAGGCAATAATAAATCCAAAACCAGCACGGGCGTAACGCTCCAAAGTAGGCACTAAATAACGCTTACCGGGGTTTGAGGAGTAACGGAGAAGATAACAACGCTAAACCTGAAACTCTGTCACAGTAGGGTTTTTACTAAGTACATATTTACTAATCATATGGGCGAGCCAAAATTTCAATATGATCTTGAAGGCTGAAACCCCACTAATATCGTTGACTTAACTTGGCTAAAAGTCCTTAGCGTGGTTTTTGTCACACTTGCTACTCAAACGCCGTAGCAGAATGTTATCAAGATAGCTTACATTCAATCGCCAAATTTGCAGCCCTTAGCCGCACTGATGTATGAAATGAAACGCTAACCAGCTATTCATAAGTTTTTGCGTACTTAAAAGTTCAAAAACGCACCATTTCAATATTTTGGCACTCTAAAAGTCTAAAACAAAGACGTGCAGTCAGCTTCTCTATTGGTAATTATTTGTCCAATTCATTCTTCATCAGTGGCTTCCACAGAAACCGTCTCTAACACATCTTCCAATTCTTCGATTGTTGGCAAACTGCTTTTCAGTTGTTCTGGCAATGCACTTTGAAGTTGATACGCAGAAACGCCAATCGGTTTATTGAGATCACGCAAAGCATACTCCGCGATCGCCATATTTTTGCTTTTGCACAGAATTATCCCAATACTGGGCTGGTCGTCCGGGTGACGTAGCAAGTCGTCGGTTGCTGAAAGGTAAAAGTTCATTTTGCCTGAAAACTCTGGCTGAAAATCTGACATTTTCAGATCGACGACCACATAGCATCTCAAGCGCAGATGATAAAACAACAAATCGATGTAAAAGTCCTGTCCTCCTACTTCAAGATGGTACTGGCTACCAACAAAGGCAAACCCAACTCCTAGCTCCAACAAGAAATCGCGGATGTGGTCTATCAAAGCCCGTTCTAAATCGCGTTCAAGTGCATCCTTTCCTAAACTTAGAAAGTCAAAATTATAAGGGTCTTTCAACAACTGCTGCGCCAGTTCTGATTGGGGCTGAGGGAGAGTACGGTCAAAGTTAGTAGTCGCTTTTCCTTGGCGGCGGTACAATCCGCTCTCAATTTGGTGAACTAAAATGTTGCGACTCCAGCCGTACTGGATTGTTTGCTGTGCATACCACAGGCGTTCTGTTGGTTCTTTAACAAGGTCTAATAGTCGGAGGTTATGACCCCAAGGAATTTGTGCAACAGGTTGTTGCACAAATGATTCCTCTGAATACGCTTCGGCAAATGCCCTCATGTACTTAAGATTGCGTGGTGAAAAACCCTTCATTTCGGGAAACGAGGATCGCAAGTCAGCAGATAAGCGCTCAATTACCTTAGCGCCCCAGCCTTGCTGCTGTTGTCTCGTCAGGATGTCCCGACCAATCTGCCAGTAAAGTAATACCAACTCGCGGTTAACAGCGAGTACCGCCCGTACTTGGGCGTTGCGGATGCGTTCTTTTAAATCGTGGAGGAAGTCATCATAGCCTTCAGCTATTGAAGTCTGGTCATTTGACATACTATTTTTTCTTTTAGCTATTTAACTTTTTGCGTATTCAAATAGTCGAGTTTTCAACATCTTGGCGTTTTAAACTTTTAGACCTGCAAGTAGCTATTGATTCCTAGTGGCTGTAGACTATGGGCAGATTATCAATATTTTAACTTTTCGCGTACTCAAAAGTTCAGTAACTTAAAAAATCATACTTTTAAAAAGTTGCGTAGTTAAAAAATCAGCAATTTAAAGGTTTAAAGTTTTGGTAACTCAACTATACTAAAAACGAACTCCCAGTTTTAGACATTTGCGTAATTAAAAGTTCAAATATCTAGCGATTCAGTTTTTTGGCATTTCAAATACTCAAGGGTTCAGACCACCAATATGATTATCACTGTTGCATCGTTCAAAGGTGGCGTTGGCAAAACTACAACCGCAGTTCACTTAGCCGCCTACTTACAGCCCAAAGGCGAAACGCTCCTAATTGACGGCGATCCAAATCGCTCGGCAACGGGCTGGGCGAAACGCGGGAATCTACCGTTTAAAGTAATTGATGAGCGACAAGCCGCGAAACACGCCCCAAAATATCAACACATTGTCATCGATACTCAAGCACGACCAGAGCAGGAAGACTTAGAAGCACTAGCTGAAGGGTGCGATCTGTTGGTATTACCCACTACTCCTGATGCCCTCTCCCTTGATGCTTTGATGCAAACTGTTGATGCCCTTAAATCATTAGGCTCGGAGAAATACCGCATTCTAATTACTCGCATTCCTTCCAAACCCCGGCGGGATGGAGCGGAAGCAAGAGAGATGTTGAGCGATGCTGGATTGCCTCTATTTATTGGAGGTATCCGCGAAGGGGTAGCTTTTCAAAAAGCCGCCCTTGCTGGTGTTCCAGTTAACTTAGTTTCCGATCCACGCGCCGGGATTGCTTGGCGCGATTATCAACACATCGGTCAGGAGGTGATGAAGTGAGTAGTAAATTCAAAGGTCTTTTAGATGCGGCTAAGGGTAAAGATCCAGAGAAACAGGAAGCAGAAGTAAACCAACCCCAGCTAATGGCGGAATCAGAGCAGCCCCCTAAACGAGGAAGACCTAAAGGGAAGCGATCGCATCCCGACTACGAACAGGTGACAGCATATATAAAGAAGGACACCTACCAAGAAATTAAGATTTCACTGCTACGGGAAGGTCAAAAGCGTGAGTTTAGCGAGTTGATTCAAGAGTTATTGGAGGATTGGTTAAAGTTGCGTAGCTGAAACTTTGAATACGCAAAAACTTAAATATTTTAGAACTTTGGTTGATTAAAAGCTTTAAAATGGTATAAACCCCTCGTGGGTGGCTGTTGACACCAGCCGTAACCCCAGGGGTAGTACGTTCCGTTAAACGCACATGAACATAATACTTCGCTCAGCTAACGGCTTGCAGATTGGGCAACGCCGTGAAGATGGCTACATCAATGCAACGGCAATGTGTGTAGCCTATGATAAAGACCTTTCTAAATGGTTAGCTACTGACAACACATTTGAGTTAGTAGCAGCTTTAGCAAAAAGATTGGGCGTACAACCCAAATCCCCAAAAAAGGGGAATTCAGCTTGGACAAGAGTTTCAGTTATGTACCCTACGGTTGTAGTAGTAAGACGAGGTTCACCAGAAAATGGGGGTGGAACTTGGATTCATTATAAACTTGCTGTTCCTTTGGCAATGTGGATTAGTGCTGAATTCGCATTGTTAGTTTCTGATTGGGTTGAGTATTGGCTTGCTACTCACCAAAATTCAGTTCAAGAGCGAACATCCTCAAACCTTCTTCCTACAGCCAATGCTTATTTAGAAAGCTCTCAAATGTTAAATCGCGTAATTCATACAGCAATACACCAACAAACAAATTCACTTCGTTCTGCTTTGAAAGCATTGGAAAGTGAGAATAGTTTAACCGCTTCAACTCACCAAAATTTAGCTGAGGTTGAGGCTGAAGATATTAATCTAGATGCAGAAGAACTAAAACGAGGAAGACCTAAAGGCAAGCGATCGCATCCCGACTACGAGCAGGTGACGGCATATATAAAGAAGGACACTTACCAAGAGATAAAGATTTCGCTGCTGCGGGAAGGTCAAAAGCGCGAGTTTAGCGAGTTGGTTCAGGAGTTGTTGGAGGATTGGTTAAAATCGCGTACTTGAAAACTTGGATATTTAAATATTTAAGCTTTTGATATGGCAAAAATTTAGCCGCGCATAAGTATAAATGTTATGTTGCAAAAAATGAGCAAGATGGAAATTTCTCAAAAGTTTAATAAAAAAACTTTATTAAGCCAAGACTGATTAAAGAAATAAATAGCCAAGATATTGTTCCTAAATAAATAGGTTTGATTCCTAGCCGTTTCATACACTGAATATTAGTTCCTAAACCCATTGCAGCTAAAGCAGTAGTTAGAAAAAACTGATTAACATCAACGATCGCTATTCTCAAAGTCTCAGGAATGAAGTTGAGGCTATTGACCAAGATTAAACCAATAAAACCTAGCACAAACCAAGGAATCGGCAGTTTACGCGGCTTTTCTGTCGCCCGATCTACGGATGACAAACCTAATAGTAGTGTAATCGGCGCTAATAGCATCACCCGCGAAAGTTTAGCAATCGTTGCTACTTCACCACTAAGCGGGTTGGTTTCAAAAGCAGCAGCGATTGCTTGGACAACTTCATGAATAGAAGCACCACACCACAAACCATAAGCTTGCGGTGTCAGGTCAAGTAAAGCAGGTAATAACGGATAAATTAGCATCGAAGCCGCGCCAAATACCGTGACTAAGGCAACCGCATAAGCTGTATCTTCCTCGGAGCTATCAATTGCTGTCCCAACTGCTACTACCGCCGCCGCACCGCAAATTGACGTGCCTCCGGCAATTAATTGGGTCAATTTTTTGCTAACTTTTAGTCTTCGTCCGATCCAACAAGTAAAAAAGAAGGTGCTAACTACAGAGGTGACTGCAACAAATAGTCCGGTAGAGCCAATAGAAATCGCCTGAGTTAGGCTTAGTTGCATTCCTAGTAAAATAATGCCTAACTTGAGAATGCGCTTGAGAGAAAAAGTAATTCCTGGTTGGTAAACTTGAGCAACACCAACAGTATTGCGAACCAACATTCCGAGCAGAATTGCCCAAGTTAAAGAGCTAAAGAAATTTAGTCCTAGATGTGATCGCATCAAAATCGCCAAAAAAGCTAATCCAGCAGTTAAGCTTACCCCTGGAAGTATTTGCAATAACCAGCGCTGTAGTCTAATTGCCGCAGATTTTTTAGTAAATCGTGCTTGCACTTTCAGCTTCAAACTATGCCGCACAGCAACCTCATTATTTGAAAAATAGAAAAATTAATCAGTCGCCAAAAGTTGTTGCGATCGCCCTAGCCATTTGTACAAACACTTGACCCACGATAGAATCTGGGTTTGCTAGGGTTAGAGGCGCTCCGGTATCACCACCCGTACAAAGAAGCGGATCGATGGGGATTTGTCCAAGCATTGGCGCGTGGAGTTCTGAAGATAACTGTTTTCCGCCGCCACTACCAAAAATTGGCGTATGCTCTCCACACTTACCGCAAATTAAATAGCTCATATTTTCAATAATCCCCAACACCGGAATACCTACCCGGCGAAACATATGGATACTGCGCCGAACATCAGAAACCGCCACCTGTTGAGGAGTTGTAACCAGCAAAACTCCACAGATTGGACTTTCTTGGACGATAGTGATTTGAGCGTCTCCTGTCCCCGGAGGCAGATCGATCAGCAAATAATCAAGTTCTCCCCATTCCACTTCGTGAATAAACTGAGTGACGATCTTGTGTAAAACAGGCCCTCGCCAAGCTAGAGGATGATCTGGCTCTGCCAACAATCCCACTGACATAACTTTAATGCCATAAGCTTCTAGAGGCAGAAACCTTTGACCGTTGGGAGTTTCAATTACTTTTACCTCACTCTGTCCTAGTCCCAACATTTGGGGAACATTGGGCCCGTAAACATCCGCATCCAGCAAACCAACTTTTGCTCCTTGCAAGCTAAGTGCGATCGCTAAATTTACAGAAGTTGTAGACTTGCCTACCCCACCTTTACCGCTAGAAATTGCTAAGGTAGTTTTTACGCCAGGAATTGTACAAACTTGGATATAAGTTTTTTTACACCAAGTTAGGGGCGCAAGTATCTGTTGAATTTCTGCTTGTAGATCGTGCTGGTGTCTGCCTATATAGAGGCGGAGATAAATATAACCTTCTACAACCCGCAGATTTCGCACCATTCCCAAGCTAATAATGTCATTTTTCAAAGTTGGTTCAATTACCTGTTTAAGGCAACGGACAACTTCTTGCAGGCGAACTTCGCTAATTGGATCGGAGGGTAGAGGCTCTCGATCTTCTACGGGAGATTGCCGAAAAGGGGACTGATGGCTAGGCATTAGATATCTCTTTTGTGGCTGCTTGGATCGTCTCAATGGCTCTTTGCGTGTAGATACATACGTCTTTGTCCGGGTCGTCCAAAGACTGCTGAAGGGCGTTTAGAGCGGCGGGATTTTTTAAAGCTGCAAGAGATTTCGCGGCTTCTCTTCGGACATCAGAGTATTCGTCGGTTAGCGCCTTAATTAAAATTGGCATTGTGTGGTCATCGGGTTTTTTTTGCCATGCTTGCAACGCAAATTTTCGCACCTGCCAATGCTCATCGGCGATCGCTGTTTCTAAAGCCCCAACTGCTGTAGGATCGGCGTGAAGTTCTAAAGACTTTGCAGCATTACGACGCACTTGCCAATCTAAATCGGAAGTTAGCGCTTGACAGAGGCGGGGGACTACTTCGGGATCTGCTAAGTGTCCCAAAGTTAAAGCTGTGGCTCGTCGCACGCTGTCGTCGGGGTCAGATAGTAAAGGAATGGCGCGATCGCATCTTTCTACTTGATTGAGATACCGTAGTGTAGTTACGGCGGCTTCTCTTAGTTGGACATTTTCCGATTCAAAAAAGGGCAGGACGTAAGGTAAAGATTGGACATCGTGAATCTTTCTTAGCAAAATAAGCACATTAAGTTGCATATTTAGATCGTCTCGATGCAGCGCGTCTAGCAGTAGCAGTAGGCGATCGGGGGAAATAAGTTCGCCCAAAGCTGAGAGTGCTTCGGCACGAATCTCCAAGTCTGGGGAGGTAAGACACTCTAGTAAAGCTGGCACTGCTTTAGGGTTGGCAAGTTCCCAAAGCGCGGTTACTGCTAGTTTCTGTACTGCAAGGCTTTCGTCGCCTAAAGCTGCAATTAGCGGCTCTAGGGCATCCTCATCACCTAGATGTTGAAGACTTTTGACCGCAACTAGGCGATCGCTTAGTTGCGGCGACTGGAGCATTTCTAGCCATTGGTTTAACTCAGAATCAATATCATTGCTCATTGATAACTCCTTATCGTAATAAAAATGGAATTTGCACGGTAATCGCGTTGGTAGGACATTCCTTTTCACACGGTAAGCAAAACCAGCACTCGTCGTATTTCATATAAGCTTTGCCCGTCTCAGGGTTTTTTGCCAGTACATCCAAGGGACATACTTCTATACAGGCGGTACACTTTTCTAGACACTTTGATTCGTCTACGATTACTGGAACATCTACTCTTTGCGTTGTTAGTGCCATAAAATTCATCCTTTTCGGCGATTGTTAATTAGACGTTAGCAATGTAGAAACATTGCTAACGTACTGCTACGTCATAGACTTCTGTTTCGATATCAACGTCTACGATGTAAGGCTCTACAGGGCGTTTAAATAAAAACATTTCTCCTGATGAATCCTTTTTTAAATTGACGTGACAAAACCATTCTTCGTTGTTTTTCTCTGGATATTCCACGCGGTAATGATATAGTCCCCAACGGCTTTCTTTTCGATATAACGAGGCTCTTGCAGCCATTTCTGCACAGTCACGGATAAAGTGAACTTCCATGCAGCGCATCAATTCATGAGGATCTCTTGCACCCATTAAGTCCAAGGTTTCTTGATAGCGCTCAAAGTTACGCAACCCAATCTTCATTTTGTTATCTACTTTTGGTGGTTGAAGATAATCGTTGACCAAGCGACGCAACTTATACTCTACTTGGGTGTGGGGAACACCATTTGGTCGAGTCATCGGCGCATATATACGGGTCTTTTCTGCCTCTAAAAACTCTGCATCGGGTTCGATATGTTCTAAGTCAGCAATATAATCTACGGCATTTGTACCCGCCAACCGACCAAATACAAATGCGCCAATCATATAATTGTGAGGAACGCTTGCCATATCTCCGGCGGCATATAGTCCGGGAATCGTAGTTTCTGCCTTTTCATTTACCCAGACTCCTGACGCGCTATGACCGCTACACAAGCCAATTTCTGAAATATTCATTTCCACTCCATGAGTGCGGTAGTTTTCACCTCTACCTTCATGGAATCGCCCTCTACTGGGTCGCTCGTTTGCCCAGAGAATGGTTTCAATTTCGGCGATTGTATCTTCGTCTAAATGAGTCATCTTGAGTTGGACGGGGCCTTTACCAGAGTTTAGTTCCTTCCACACTTCCAGCATCATTTGACCACTCCAGTAGTCGCAACTGATAAAGCGATTGCCTTCCGCATTGGCGGTATACGCACCGAAGGGACTAGCAACGTAGGCGCAGGCTGGCCCGTTGTAATCTTTAATTAGCGGATTGATTTGGAAGCACTCAATATTGGTGAGTTCTGCCCCAGCATGATAAGCCATTGAGTAGCCATCTCCAGCATTGGTGGGGTTTTCGTAAGTTCCGTAGAGGTAGCCAGAAGCGGGTAAACCTAGCCTCCCAGAAGCTCCCGTACACAGAACAACGGCCTTTGCCTGAATAACGACAAAATCGCCATTTCGCACGTCAAAACCTACTGCACCGATCGCTCGTCCATCTTTGACTAAAACGCGGGTAGCCATTACTCGATTGGTAACTCTGGCTTTATGTCGCTTTACTTGTCTAGTTAAAATTTGCTTGAGGTCTTTACCTTCGGGCATGGGTAAGACGTATTTACCAACTCGATGCACCTGCTTTAAGTCGTAGTCGCCTTGAGCATCTTTTTGAAACTTTACGCCCCAACTTTCAAGCTCTTGAATGACCTCAAAACCTAATTTTCCAGTTTGATAAACTGCTTTTTGATTGAGGATGCCGTCGTTAGAAATAGTGATTTCGCGGACGTATTGTTCTGGGGTAGAATTACCAGGAATAACGGCAGTATTTACACCGTCCATTCCCATTGCGATCGCTCCACTGCGGCGAATATTTGCTTTTTCTAAAATCAGTACATCGCCTTGAGGATTTGCTTGTTTTGCTTTAATTGCTGCCATTGTCCCGGCGGTTCCACCACCAACAATTAAAACATCCGTCTTCATCCATTGAGTATTCACTTCTTCACCCCTCTTTGTCGCTACGAAAAACTTTTATAAATGCAAACTAAATCAATTAGAACTTGTTTCTGTCTTTTTTATATTAATAAACTATTTAATTAACTTCAAGGCTGTTTTGTAGCAGTTAATACTGTCTTCTATGCTAGTTATTTATAGAATCATAAAATATTTCTATAAATGTTTAAAAAAAACTTCTGGAGTTAACCATTGTGGAAATTAATCAAGTTAAAGCGTTTTTGGAAGTTGCGAGAAATCTTAGTTTTACAGAAGCCGCCGATGCTTTGAGCCTTACTCAACCTGCGGTTAGCGTTAAAATAAAAAATTTAGAGTCAGAATTAAAAACACCACTTTTTTATCGATTAGGTCGCAAAATTCAACTAACAGAAGTAGGAGTTTTTTTGTATGAAGAAGGTCACAGATTAGTTGAAACGGAAAATCAATTACTAGCAAAGATTGAGGAAATTAAGAAAGGTAAATTTGGTCATTTAAAGATAGGTTGTACCGCAGCTATTGCTAGTGAATGGTTGCCAGAAATTATCTTTAAATACCGCCAACAGTATCCGGGAATTACAACGCAATATATAGTATTTGAATCGGCAGAGTTTCTGTATCGGGCTTTAACAAGCAGCGAGATTGATGTAGGAATTTCAGATATTGATTGCTCGGAATTTGAGGAAGTTTCCGCAAGCGCGATCGCTACTATTGACTATCGCTTGCTAGTTGCTTCAAATCATGTATTAGTTAAAAAAAATTGGTGGAGCTTGCAAGAACTAAAAAAAGAGCCTTGGGTAATGCTACCTGCGGGTTCTCCTAGTCGCTTAGTTTTTGAATCTCGCTTGCACGAATTGGGGTTAACTCTTAATGACTTTCCTTTAGTAGAGATAGTAGAGACTTCTGCTTTGATGCGAACGTTTATCACCCAAGGAAATTATCTAGGTTTTGCCTCTAATTTAGAATTTACAACAGAATGCCAATCGGGAAGATTAACCGCAATTCCACTTCAAGAATTTGCTCTATCAAGCAATATTTTTGTGCTGCTACCTCGACGCTTAAACCAAAGCGCGATCGCCCAAAAAGAGCGACAAACAGCGCGGCGTAGTTCAAATCCGGTGCAAAAGTTTGTCGCTTTGCTGGAAAATCAGCAAGCAGAAGTTCAACTTGATCAACCGAAACCTACACGTTGGCGATCGCCTAGTCTAGTTCTTCGTCCTACTCCCCAACGCCCTGAAACGCTTAATTTGTCAATTGGGATTCAAAACAGCACCATCACAACGGTAACAGCCGGGTTGATAATTCAACACTTGGGATTGCTAGAACACTTTTTACCAAAAACAGGACGCTACAGTTCTACTCAATATCAAACTCGCTGGCGTGACTACTCTACCGGAGCGCCCATCGTTCAAGGGTTGCATTCTGGGGAGCTAGATATAGGTATTTTGGGCGACTACCCTTTATTACTCAGCGCCGTACAGCAAGGCGCTACAAAACAAACTCGCTTAGTTAGCTTTGTTTCCACAAATCCCGATGGCTCCTGCAATGCGGTAATTGTGCCAAATGAGTCCAAAATCCAAAGCATCGAAGACTTGCGCGGGAGAACTATTGCTGTCCCGTTTAGTTCTTCGGCGCACGGGATGGTAATGCGGAGTCTTAACTTCGCTAACATTTTGACAGAAGTTAAGCTGGCGGCGCTAGAAAATTCAGACATTGCTCATCCCTTTGGCTCTCCAACTGTAGTAGATGGATACGCCCACTTTGCTCCTTTTCACGATATTGCTTATAACCAAGGGAAGTTTCGTTACTTGCAAGGCAACAATCCAAGTATCCTACCTGCTTTTTATGGTGTAGTTGTGAGTGCCTCCTTAGCAGAGCAGCATCCAGAAATTGCGATCGCCTACCTCAGAGCTTTGAGTGCAGCCCAGTATTGGTATGCAACTACTCCGTCGGCACTTTCCCTAATTAGCCAGTGGTCAAATCTAGATAGCGAAATAATTTCCCGCATACTCAGCACTAATTACCACAAAAATCAGCCAGAGCGCTTTTTTTCGGAAGTTACAATCCGTCCCGACTGGATTGAGGGACATATTGCCCAACTTAGTCTAATTCCCGGTAACGAAAGCTTAAAAACAATTAACCTTGATCGCTGGATTCAACCGGAATTTCTGCAAAAAGTGCAGAGTTAACTTTAGTCAGCTTCCATGCTTTTAAGAGTTTCCTCGCGAATCAACTCAAATACCTGACGGTTGAGAGCGATAGAGTCTAGTGAAAGCATACTATCTACATGACGGGGACGCGCTAGAGTAACATCTATTTGCTGTTTGATTCTGCCTGGATTTACCCCCATGACAAAAATGCGATCGCTCAAAAATAAGGCTTCCTCAATATCGTGAGTGACAAAAATAACTGTTGTTTTTAGATCGCTCCAAATCGATAGCAAAAGTTCCTGCATCATGTGCCTAGTTTGGGCATCTAAGGCAGCAAACGGTTCATCCATGAGTAAAACTGAGGGAGAATTGACCAAAGCTCTAATAATACTTGCCCGTTGTTGCATTCCGCCGGAAAGTTGGTGCGGGTAGGAATGACGATGCTTAGACAAACCAACCAGATTGAGATAGTAATCTACTAATTCCGTTCGTTCTGCCTTGGGTGTTCCCTTAATTTTTAACCCAAACTCGACATTTTCAAAAGTTGTCTTCCAAGGTAATAAAGAGTATTGCTGAAAAACAAAACCGCGATCAGCGCTAGGCGCATCGACATGACGCTTATTGACAAAAACAAAACCGCTAGTAGGTTGAATAAATCCGGCGATCGCATTCAAAATAGTTGACTTACCACAACCGGACGGACCTAATAGACAAACAAATTCACCAGGAGTTATCTTAAAATTCACCGAGTCCAACACCTGAACGCAATGCCCTTTGCGTTTGAAGGAAACCGATAAGTTTTCTACTTCTACAAAGCCTCTAACCCTCTGTACTAGGTTCTTTTCTACCACTACTGCCACAATATTTAGACCTCCAAGCAACCTTACACACTTTTCTTTTTCGTAATTCGCCAAGGCATGAGCAAACAAGTCAGGCGATCCACGGCATAAGCACTAAACGCACCCATCAAACCAATCAGTAACATCCCCATCACAATTGGCGGGTAGTTAGACGTGACATAGGATTCCCAAGTGATGTAACCAACGCCATACCTACCTGCCAAAATTTCTGCCGTAACTAAGCAAAACCAAGAGTTACCCATGCCAATTACTAAACCACTAGCAATACTGGGCATCGCTCCGGGAACAACGATATCTTTAAAAATATGCCACTGTTTTGCGCCCAAAGACTGACCAACTCGTAGCAGCAACATATCTGTGCTTTCTACACCGCGAATTGTGCTGATGAGAATCGGGAAGAAAGCACCAACAAAAGTTAAATAAATCATCCCAGTTTCCGCATTAGGAAACATCAAAATCGCCAAGGGTATCCAAGCAACCGCAGGAATTGGTCTTAATATTTCTAGAGGGAGAAAGATCAAGTCTTCAATTTTTTGGAACCAACCAATTAAAATCCCCAAGCTAATGCCCAGCACCGCCGCCGTTGCAAAGCCAGTTAAAACTCTAAATGCACTGGCTTGAATATGCTTAGTGGGATTGCTCTTAACAAAATCTACCGTAGCGCCGACAACTTCTACCGGAGAGGGTACGTTTTCAAAATTGATGAAGAAGTTGAATTTCGTTTGACATAGTAGTTGCCAAATCCCGAAAAACAATACTAGAGACAAACAGCGTCTAAATGTTTTTGGGTTAATTAGCGATCGCTTACTCGTGCGATCGCCTTTTTTGTACCGGGCGATCGCGGCGATCAAGTTGCCTAATAGGGAACGCGAAGTCTTCGTTGATGAGCCAGCCATATCAATTTGCTCCTAATAACATAGGGGTTTTTTGAGCTATAGATTGCTGAAGCCCTTGAAAATTTGCAACTTTAGCCCCCGATTTATTAGCAAATGTCTGAGCCTCTTGCTCCGTTAAAAAGGCAGAAATTTCCTTACCGTTTTGGACAAAGAAAGAATTTTCCGCAAATAGCTTCCAACCGCGATCGCGATCGTGTACGAAGATTACGCCCGCAGTTTCTTTCCCTTCTGCTTTAAGCTTTTGCAACATTGCCATCATGTTAGTAATCGAGGCAAAACTCATGACTTTATCCTCGCCTTCGAGCCAGATTTGAGCCGCCATTTTTGGTTTGGCGATTTCTTCATTAGTTTGAGCATCTTTACCGCTAACAACTAACGCCTTCGCTTTAGCTACCTTGTCATAGTCAAGTCCCATTTCTTGCATAGCTTGGCGTAAATAGCTATCATCTGCCCATTTAGTCACGTCTTCTGGATTAACGCTGTCATCCAACTTACCTAACTGCTTTAAAGTGACAACGCTATTTTTGAGCGCATCAAAATTAACTTGAGCGATCGCCGGATTCAATTGTTGCAATCCAGAAGGTCCCAAGAACATATACACTACTTCTCGTTCTACGCTAGACCATTTTTCTACCTTAGTGGCGACTGCTTCTGGTTGCTCTTGAAACATTTTATTTGCTGTCAGTAAAGCTTTGAGATAAGCCGTAACTATTTCAGGGTTTTCTTTAGCAAAATCCGAGCGTACTAAAACACCGTGAAAAGTTGGAGTTCCTGTTTGAGCGCCATCAAATATTTTTCTGGCAAAACCGCGATAGGCAAACAATTCACCAAAGGGAACAAAATTAGCATGAGCCGCAATTTGATTCGTTTTTAAATTGCTTCCCCCTACTTCTGGTGCTTGGCTCACTAAAGTTAAATCTTTTTCTGCATTGACTCCTTCGTTTTTGAGCGCCTTAAGTAGCATTCCATGAGCCGCCGAGCCAAAGGGTACAGAAACTTCTTTTCCTTTCAAATCTGCTAAAGTTTTTACTGGGCTATCTTTGGGAACTAATACAGCGTTTCCTGCTCCCGTTGGACTGTAGCCTAAAGTAGCAATATAGAGCGTTTTAACTCCATTGCCCTTTTTTTGAAACGTAGTCATGTTAATAGTCGCTGGAAAATCGCCCATCATGCCGATATCAATTTGATTTGCCAGCATTTTATTAGTAATTGGTGGACCAGATGTATAGCTTGACCACTCAATGTTGTACTCAACATTTGCATACTTTCCAGTTTTAGGAAGATATTTTTCTAGTAACTTCTCTTCGCGAATCACTGAGCCACCAGTTGCCGTATTAATTGTTTGATCTTGAGTTGCGATCGCAATCCGAATTACTTTTTTATTAGCAGTATTACCTGAATTATTAGCTGAAGTTTTACTACAAGCACCTGCAAATCCTAGGGAGATCAACAACAAGCAATACACTAACCCTCTACGAGGAATCTGCTGTTTATTCATAATAAAACCCTATTTCTAATTTAATTTCATGAGTTTATTTAATAGAGTTTTTAGACCTATATCTGTAAAAAGATATACATCATTGATAGAAAACATGAATCAACCTATACATTTATTTTATAAATGTAAAAGTTCAAAAATATCAAAAACTTCTGGGTGCAAATTCTAGGCAAAATAATAAATTATATTAATTTTATTTTAAAAATAGAGCTATTAAATAAGCAGCAAAATATATTAATGCTAATGTTATCAATGCTAGAGATTAAAGGGTGAGGAATTACTTATTAAAATAAAACTCTTGCACGAATCTTGGTTGTGTTGAAAAAAACTGAGCAAGATGAGTTCGCATACGAGTTTATCTCGTTGCGAACCAGTTTTTATGCTCAAGGCACACTCATTCAAATAGCAACATTTCCAATCCTGGACAGTTGGAAGTTAAGGTAGCAATACTTGCGGCGGGGTTGGCTTCCGCTACTTCTTCAGTTGCGTCGCTTGATGTATTAAATTGCAGATTAAACTAAATCTGCCAATAAATCTGTAATTTCTGCCTGATGATTTAGTCTGTTGTCATCATAGATCATCAATGTGTTCAAGTTAGCGTGGCGCGAGAGTTTCTGTACCCGCCGGACATCGCCACTTGTTGCTTCTAGCGCCGCCGTAATCCCAGAGTGTCTAATCCGGTGGGGGCTGATGTTCTTGCTAATGCCAGCCTTAGCTCCTGCCGCCTGGACAATTTTGTAGATAGCCGTTCCCGTAAGCCGATGCCCGTAACTAGCCCGGTCTAGAGCAATAAATAGCGGCTGGTTGATATTTAATTCTTTTCTTGCCAGCAACCATTCTTGAAGTGCTTTGACTGTGGAGTTTGATAGCGAGACTGATTCCTTCTGGCTACCTCTCCCTTTACCGATAATCCAGAGCTTTCTGCCTTCCAAATCCAAATCTTTCAGGTCAGTGAGTGCTACTTCACCGCGCCGGAGAGCATTGTCCCAAAGTAGGCGCAACAAGGCGTAATCTCTTTTCCCCTTGAGAGTGTCTGTAGTGTTTGCAATTAACATCCCTTTAAAAGAAGCTGGCGCAATCCCGGTAGTATCGCGGTAGGGCTTCACCTTCTCGCTTTTGATATCTGCCAAACTCCACTCTAATAACCCCAACTTCCGGGCATGATTGACTAGCGCTCTGATTGCCGCCAATCTTCTATTAACAGTCGCTTCTTTTAATCCCTTGTCTACCAGACTAGCTTTATACCTTAGTACAAGAGCGATCGCCTCAAAGCGGGAAAGCAGCAAAAAACTCTGCACGATCGCTGGATTAGGTACAACCCCTGCTACATACCTAAAGAAATCTCGCAAATCTTTTTCGTAGGCAGTGCGAGTGTTGAGGCTGCGCTTATCGCATAGGAGTTCTTGGACTACATCTAGCTCCTTGGCGAGGGGCTGGAAACCTGATGGCATCTCGGTAGTAGTAGCAAGCATTGGCTCAGTCCTGGATATTCATAGATAGGATGGTTACGATAATGTGCGTTTCCGTAACCTAAGCTTATCACCGTTAACCCCGCTTTTTGAGTAGGTGATCGCACTTGAGTAGTGTCAGATTTCTAGCTAAGTAGCCAACTTAGACTTTGCGCTACAAATTTAGTGATAGTTGCATTTGCCGGGGAGCATTAGCTGTTTGTGGCAGAGGTTCAGGCTGGTCTTGCACCGCCGCGCAGTAGCGATTAAAGCTACAGGCTTCGCACTGTTCCCCAGTTTTTGGTTCCCATTCTTCATCGGTGCGTAATCGCCAAGCTAATTCACCAATTACAGTTTCCACCTGCTGTTTGTGTTCGCTACTAGCCTCAAAAACTATCTTTTCACCTGTCCGCAAGTAAAGTAAGCTTAACTGCTGTAAGCAGGACTGGTATCTTTGCTCCAGGGCGATATAATACAGACCAATCTGCAAATCAATTTCATCGGGCTTTGGCAATTTGACTTCTTTAGTTGATTTGTAGTCGATTAGTTCTAACCCGTCTCCCAGAAAATCGAGGCGGTCGTAGCGCCCAGAAACTTTAAATTCTAAGTTGTTAACTAATAAGCGTCCTTTAATTAAACCTTCTACTGCCAAGGGTCGAGCCATTACAGTTTCACCCGCGATGAACTGATAGTAATAATTTTCTAAAATCTCTTGTCCTTCCTCAGCTTGGTTTGGACTGAGATTGTTGGAACATCGCCGCCAGCAAGAAGAAACCCAATCAAGGGGCGGTACTGGGTCAAGGTAGTGCCAATCGCGGTAGGCTTGGGCAAGTGCTTGATGTAGGGCTGTGCCAAGCTTGGCGTTACCAAAGAATCCGGGAGTTTTCAAACCTAACTCGTAGCGAAAATAGTAGGCTTGGGGGCAACGATGGTAGGTTTGAAGTTTGGTGGCGGAAATTTGGTAAGCCATTGGGGAGACGATGCGAAGTCAGTGCTTTGGATAATATTAGCGCGAAGTCTTCATAAGTATTGACACGAAAAATGCTAAATATCATCTAGTAATAATTTTATAGGAATTAGAAAGATTAAAATATATGCTAAGTTTATATTTTTTATCTGGGTTTAGTTTATTAAAATAGAGACAAAAAGTTTTCTTATTTGATAGGAAATAAATTAATTAAAAATGCAATATGCAGCGTCAATAAAGTATGGGGGCTTATTAGTAAATGCTTCCGAGTGCGATTACGAAGCATTCCGCAATTTAGGCTTAACTTGTCCCCATTGTCACGAGTCAGTTTTTCTAGTTCAGGGACACGAGCGCCATTACCAAAAAACATCAAAAGTTACCGAAGTAGCTTCGCACTTCTGCCACCGACCCGACAAAAATAAGGACGCGATCGCTTTGTGCGAATTACGAAGCCGACAAATTACAAGCACAGAAATTCAAAGGCGAGAAACAAAAAGTAAAAATCAAAGGTTGCAACTATTTAACCGTCACTTATGGAATATTTTACTGACTTGTTATAAGTTGAAGGATTTTGAGAACAAACAGCAATCTCTTGATAGTGGTTTCAGGAGCGTTTGCAAGTCAGAGTCAAATGCAACAGTCGTAAAAAACGCCTACAAAGACTTCTTAATTGGGCATATTTCTAGCTATTCTGGTAGTATTATCTCTGAAGCTGATTTCTTTTTCAGCGATTTAATGAACAAGATTAGCGATGACAAACTGGTTCTTCAAGAGGATTTAAAGGCTATTCTCATCCTGTGGCGGCAACAAATAGATGCGAAAATGCAAGTAGAAATTTATAAGGAAGCTGTCACTTGTTTGTTGCAAAAAAAGCATTTGCCAATTCTTGAAAAACTGATGGTTGCAAGCCTTTCAAATTTTGTTACTATAACGGCGCTATCGGTTGATTTAAACCTTGGAGATTCTGACCGTTTGCAAATATACAACAGCTTTTTCACGGGTGAAATTAGTCTAAACAAAGAAACTGAACTAGATGTATATCAAACGCTGGTGGAGGCAATAGTAACGCAAGATTCAGAAAGATTGAGTGCTGTTTATCACTTTGTCCGCGATGATGTACTCGAAACGATTGCTTTTACACCTTGGGCAGAAAGCTTTGCTAAGTTTAGTTGACAAGTGTTTGAAAATAAACAATTGAATGAAAATGTAATTGTTAGAATCTTAAATATAAATATTTATAGGGCATGATAAAATATTAGTTGAGTTATTATAATTAATAGTTGATTGTTTAAACAGCAGGTATAAAGTAATAATTGCATCTTTTGAGAATCGGTTTAATAGCTGAAAATGATGATAAAACTACTTTTATTAATTATCAACTTAACTTTAGTTTTCAATGATAACTGAATTACAATTTGTCGCTTTTAGTGATGCTGTACGGTCACTTTCTCAGTTGATATACTACCTGTATAATCTTATCGTGGGTTCGCTTGGGCAATAATCGCATTTGGTTAAACTACGGCGTTGATGTTGATAACAAATTAGTTTCAATTGAGGAAGTAGATAGCGGTAAATCGAACTTAATATGTCTTTACTGTGCAAGTGCGCTAATAGCCAAAAAAGGCAAAGTAAAAGAACATCACTTCGCCCATGACGGCGAAACCTGGTGCGATTCGTTGTGAGTGAATCACGGTACTCAGCCCGTACATAACCTCACCAACCAATTCTCCTTAGAAGCGGTTGAACTCTCAGTCAGATGTAGGTGAAAGTCCTACCCGCCAGGTTCAGGCGTGACTCCCTATCTGCCCATGCCGAGTAAACTCGATTTTTGCAGAGCAAAGCTGGGAACAGGGCGCAACCAGACAACTGTTATGGGTTGACACTGGCGCTAACGGGGCGTTCTCACGGTGAAACCGAGCCTAAAAAAGTGACCTACCCCGAGGCAGGGCATAACTCAGACCCATCCCTGACCTTATCAGAGCTAAAACCTGCTGAATTTTCAGGTTAATAACAGCAAAGAACCTAGGGTTTCTGATGGTCAAAGTGGCTACACCTAACAGAACAATCAATCAACTGAGGGAACGAATAAAAACGAATCAAAGGTCTGGGGAAGGTCGAATCCCTAAGTAGGCTAGACGAGAAGCGGAAATCCTTTTGATTCGGGTAGGATGTGGCGTAATTGCCGCAAGGTATTCAGACTATATTCTTTGGAGTCAGCGCATGATTAGACACAGCGACAACGCTAGTGAATCCTGGAAAATATTACCCTGGAAACAATTCCGGCGTAATTTATTCCGCCTACAAAGACGAATATACAAAGCAGTTCAAGCAGGCGACAAGCGTAAAGCAACGTCCCTTCAAAAACTTATTCTGAAGTCCAAAGCGGCTAGATTATTGGCAATTCGTCAAGTAACTCAGCTAAATGCTGGAAAGAAAACAGCAGGTATAGACGGTAAAAAGTCACTCACTATTAATGAGCGCTTTGAACTAGAAAAACTGTTGCAGGCATCGAGTAATGACTGGAAACACCAGAAATTACGCAGTATCCCCATTCCTAAAAAGGACGGCAGTACCAGAATGCTTAAAATCCCAACTATTGCGGACAGAGCTTGGCAATGCCTCGCAAAATACGCCTTAGAACCAGCACATGAAGCATTATTTCACGCCAAAAGTTACGGGTTTAGAACAGGACGCTCGGCGCACGACGCGCAGAAAATTCTGCAAATAAGCCTAAACTCTAGAGCAAACGGAATAAAAAAACGAGTCATAGAACTTGACATTGAAAAATGCTTCGACAGGATAAACCACACTACCATAATGGATAACCTTATTGCCCCCAAAGGCATTAAAACAGGGATACTCCGATGTTTAAAAACTGGAATAAACCCTGAATTTCCAGAACAGGCAACGCCTCAAGGTGGAGTGGTCAGTCCGCTATTAGCGAATATCGCTCTCAACGGAATCGAAAAAGTCCATAAATACCAATCTCACGGAAATTTGGTAGAACCATCAATCCGCTATGCAGACGATATGGTCAGTGCGACTCGATGTCGCATGGTTTGAGTGAGAGACTCATAGGAACAACTCTCCGGCTAAGTGTCCAACAAAGCTGT
>NZ_PVWN01000073.1 GCF_003003885.1 Chlorogloea sp. CCALA 695
AGCTAGACTTGGGAGTCTTGGCTAGAATGCTTATGTACGGACTGATTACCGTGATTCAGCATTCAACGAATCGCACCTTCCTAGTTCATCCCTAATGGTTAGATATAAATTCCCTTTTGGAAATGCTGCCTTTGCCACTTGCGCTGTTTGTTTTGGGACTGGCTTGATGGGTCTTGGATGTAGGGACATACCCTGACTCCTTTACCTAACTTGGTTACTCGAATAATTAATTTCTAGAATATCTCTTGCTGTTGTTTCTATAGTCCTCTTTTTCTTGGTTTTGTTAAGTTGACCAACAGTATCCACTTGCTACTCAAACCCCTATTACGTGGCAGTGTTCAAGGAAATTGCTTGTGTTGCTACTCAACTTACCACCTGGTGTACCCAGCAATTAGCGCCTTTATCAATAGCAGATTGGTGTTTATTACGTTCCCAGTTAGAACAACATCGTATCAATCGAGTCAAACAACTACGCTTTCGACGTTCTCCAGTTGATTACCTTGCTTCATTGGAAGCACAGTTACTCTAGCTAACTTTGCTACTGTAGAAAAAAACAAAATTTGGCTGTGGACGGCAGTAGACCATTTTAGTCAAGGTATCTTGGGCTAGGTTTTAGGTGACCATAGTGCAGAAACATTTCGACCCCTGTGGGTAATTGTGGGCGCATGGCATTGCTACTTTTACGTTACTGATGGATGGTCGGTTTATCCTAGCTTTATTCCAGAGGGTGACCAGATTATCTCCAAAACTTACATGACACGCGTTGAGGGAGAAAACACCCGATTACGGCGCTATCAGGCTCGACTGCATCGGAAAACTTTGTGCTATTCGCTCGTCAGAGGAAATGCTGAGACACTCAGTTCGATTGTTACTGCACTACCTTAAATTCTGGGATGTTCCAGTCCCTCAGTGACTCATACCTGCCTTCAGCAATGCCCTTTCCCAACGTCTACAGAAGCGATCGCTCCCAACTTTTTCACCATTCCATAAAGCCCCTTGTAACCCAGCCGTTTTCCTTAATGCTTCGGATCTTGGCACAGAAACATGGGGCTATCAAGAGTTGGTGTAAATACATTACCCTTTTGCTGCCGCCATTCTAAATATGCTTCCAGGTGTTGCCGCGCTTCCTTGCTCAAAGGCATTTCGCTGACGTTCTGCTCTTGGAGCGATGAACAGTAAGTCTTTTGCCTTTTCAGTTGTTGACGTTAAGCACTGATATTTCCGAAGCTCTTAACCCATGACTGAGCAAAGTAATAATAGCGCGATCGCTTATCCGAGTTGGTTCATCAGTAGAGAGAGCGTGCTAACCTCCGCTTAACTTAACCCCTTGTACCTACCCAATCATCAAGATACGGGGCTATTTGTCAGTCTATACTTAAACTAATTAATACAAAAACAATAATTTTGCGACTGCGATTGCTATTCAAAAAATTTATGAAAAATAGATTATGAAATAGTTTAACTACGATATTAGGCGATTATTTAAGCTTTAAAAAATGGCTTTAATTGATACACTTCACTTAACTAAAATTATTAAGCAAAATCAGTTTCTTAGAGGCAAGCTTTGTTTTTCTGCTACTTAGACTATTTTGTATACTTTTTTAAAGTGTAAAAACACTTATTTCTTATTTTCTAAAATTTAAAAATCAGTATAAATACTGAGGTGCTTTTGGTTAGCATCAAATACAAAAAATAATTTTTGTAAATTACATATTTTTAGCTCAAAAATGTCTTCAATTATTCACTTTTTTGCGGAAAGTGAATTTGAGCAAATGTATCAGTAGTAGAAATTCGTGTGAAAGGCACTGCTGTGGAAAAACAAAGTCAGTATTTGACACCTTTTCAGCACAAGTGGCTGGAAAAAAGTCTGCAAGAGGATTTGCCTAAGTCATACCGCCAGCGAGTTCAAATCATGTTGCTAGCGTCAGAAGGGAAATCTCAAACCGAAATTTGTCAATTATTAGGGTGTTGTGCAGCGACAGTACGGCATTGGATGCACATAGCTCGTGCTGGGATGGCGCATCAATGGCAAGAATGTGCAGTTGGTCGCCCAAAAGCAGCAAACGACCAGTATTTAGCGCGTTTAAGAGAATTAGTTAACGGTAGTCCTCGCGATTACGGCTATTCTTTTCGGCGGTGGACAGCAAACTGGTTAAGTAAACATTTGGCAAAGGAATTGGGGATTTCAGTGAGCGATCGCCATCTCAAGCGCCTGCTCAAGCAAATGGGGCTGTCCACTATACCAAAGCCGAATCATGTCGAGGAAACAGCGATTCAAGCCCAAGGTTCCAAAATTTTGATTAATGAACTAAAACAGGGAACTACATCAGATAATCAAGAATTTTTGCCTGTTAATTTTGAATTTTTGAGACTATCAGACAATTATGATGCAAAATCTATTTGAGCAGTTATCTCTGCAACAGCTAAGTAATGCTTTGGGCTATTCTATTTCTGAGGAAGAATTTCAACGTTGTCTTAAACAAGCTAAATCTCTAACGCCAAAAGTTGGAAAGTTCTGGCAAGGAACTGATGGAATTACTGGTATCTATATTGTGGTGGCTGGCAAGGTAAGGTTGCTAGACGAAGCAGGTGAAATAATCGTTACTCTGGAGGCAGGAGCATCATTTGGGGAATTTACCTTGTTTAAGGAGGCTAAGTTTCAGTCATATACAGCTAGGGCTTCCGTTTCTTTGCAATTGTACTTTATTCCAGGTGAAGAATTACTGCCACTGATGGCTAAATATCCCCAAATTCGGGAGCATTTGTGGAATGAAGCACAGGCGCGTAATTCACAGCAGGTAAACTCGAATGACCTCCTAGTATGGTCAGCTGAATCGAGTAAAAGCTATGAAAATGATATTCTGTCAAAAGTAGCGGTAGAAGCGCAGCCTCAGAAGAAGATTAGTAAGGCTTACTTTCCCAACCCTACCCAGCGAGTGGGACATTTGTGGCACCACGTATTGCGGCGCTATCCGTTTTTTGCCCAACAGAGTGCCTCGGACTGCGGTGCAGCTTGTTTAGTAATGATATCTCGCTATTGGGGAAAACGGTTTAGTATCAATCGCCTGCGGGATATCGCTAATGTTGACCGCAATGGCTCGTCGTTACGGGGGTTATCGGCGGCGGCGGAAAGTATTGGGTTTGCCACGCGACCTGTAAAAGCGAGTCTTGACCAGTTAGCGAAGCAACAATTGCCAGCGATTGCCCACTGGGAAGGAAAGCACTACATTGTTGTCTATGAAATCAATGGCAAACAAGTGATTGTAGCCGATCCTGCGATTGGTCAACGCAGCCTCAGCCACACGGAATTTAAAGCTAACTGGACGGGCTATACACTACTGTTGCAACCCACAGTCTTTCTCAAAGATGCCAAAGAGACTTCGACTCCCTTTTGGCAATTTTTTGAGTTGATGAAGCCTCACTCTGTTGTAATGCTGGAAGTGTTTATGGCTTCGGTGTTTATTCAATTATTTGGACTCGTCACCCCATTATTTACCCAGTTAATTTTAGACCGAGTGGTCGTGCAACGTTCAGAACTAACCTTAACAGCCGTAGGGATTGGGTTGCTAATTTTTAGTCTTTTCCGTGTAGCGATGATGGGGTTGCGGCAATATCTGTTAGATCACATGGCAAGCAGGGTAGACTTATCCCTGATTGTCGGGTTTATCCGCCATACTCTACGACTCCCCTTAAGTTTCTTTGAGTCCCGTTATGTGGGAGATATTATCTCTCGTATGCAGGAAAACCGCAAAATTCAGCGTTTCCTTTCTGGTGAGGCTTTATCTATCCTGCTAGATTTACTTACAGTCTTTATCTATGTGGGATTGATGTTCTGGTACAGCTGGAAAATGGCGTTGCTCGCGTTAGTGATTGTACCGCCTTTTGCATTACTGGCTTTGATTGCTACGCCTTTTTTACAGAAGATTTCCAGGGAAATATTTAATGCTGTTGCCAACGAAAGTAGTTATTTGATTGAAGCCCTGACTGGTGTGCGGACTGTTAAATCCACCGCTGTGGAACAAACAGTTCGTTGGCATTGGGAAGAGTTATTGAATAAAGAGATAAAAACGAACTTCTCTGGGCAGGTCATCAGCAATCGCCTACAAATTTTCAGTAACACAATTCAAGCAGTGGTAACTACTGCCTTGCTGTGGTTTGGGGCGTACCAAGTGATTCAAAACCAGTTAACTATAGGGCAATTGGTGGCATTTAATATGCTGCTGGGTCAAATTATTACGCCCTTCCAACGCTTAACGGTGTTGTGGAATCAAGTGCAGGAAGTAGTAATTGCTGTAGAACGGATTAATGATGTGCTGGATGCGGAACCTGAAGAGGATTTACAGTATCAAGCACGGCAAAACTTACCAGAAGTTAGGGGAAACATTCGCTTTGACAACGTAACATTTCGCTATCACCCAGAAAGCGATACTAATGTTTTAGAAAATCTCAGTTTTGAAGTACACGACGGGCAAATGGTAGCGCTGGTGGGACGTAGTGGGTCTGGGAAGACCACCATTTCTAAGTTGGTTTTGGGGTTGTATCCCCCTACGGATGGCAAAATATTGATTGATGGACAGGATATTACGAGTATTTCCTTGCGTTCCTTACGTCAGCAAGTTGGGGTTGTTGACCAAGACACATTTTTGTTTGGCAGTACGATTCGGGAAAACATCAGTCTAGCTTATCCAGGCGCAACGTTAGAAGAGGTGATCGAGGCGGCTCGGTTAGCGGGTGCTGATGAGTTTATTAAAAAGTTACCGATGGGTTATGAAACGCAGATTGGTGAAGGTGGAGGGTTGTTATCTGGTGGACAGAGACAACGGATTGCGATCGCCCGCGCCTTACTAGGCGATCCTAAGCTGTTGGTTTTAGATGAGGCGACAAGCCATCTGGATACAGAGTCGGAAAGGATCATTCAGCGAAATTTAAACACAATTCTTAAAGGGCGAACCACCTTGATAATTGCCCATCGTCTTTCCACTGTGCGGAATGCAGATTTAATTTTGGTGCTGGATCGGGGGGTATTGATTGAAAGTGGCCCTCACCAAGAATTAATGGCTAAACGAGGGCATTATTTCTATCTCAATCAACAGCAATTCGACACAGTTGCGTAAACGAGGAGGAAAAGGAAACAGGGAGAACTTTTGCTTTGCTCCCAGCATGAGGCAAATTATCTGTGGTCAAAATCTAAAATTGAATTTAGGAAAAATCATGCCGAATACATTGAATGGAAGGGTTACAAGCCAAGTACCTTCGGATGCACAACAACTAGTTTTAACCTCCCAAACACCAGCCATTACTTCAGATGATTGGTCAGACGTAACTCAAGAATCACTTGATAGCTTGCCCCAGGTTTGGACAAGGGGATTGCTGTATTTTCTAGTAGTATTTGTGTCTATAGTTTTACCTTGGGCAATGCTGTCTAAGGTAGATGAAACGGGTACTGCTAGAGGTCAACTTGAGCCTAAAGGTCAGACAGTTAAGCTAGATACTGCTGTACCAGGAACTGTCGCCCAAATTTTGGTAAAAGAGGGTGATTTGGTAAAAGCTGGGCAGACTTTGTTGGTACTAGAATCTCAATTGGTTAATGCCGACTTGCGGCAGGTGCAAGATAAGTTAGAAGGTCAATTAAATCGGCTGTCTCAGTTAAATTCATCTCAGAATCAGTTAGTTGTCGCTTTAACGACTCAACAGCAACAAAATCAATCTCAAGAGCTAGAGAAGCAGTCTCAAATTGATCAGGCTAGGCAGAACTTTAACGCTCTTAATAATTCCTATGACTTACAGAAGTCAGAAAAACTAGCTCAAGTCAATCAGGCACGGCAAACTGTTGAGCATAGTCAAACTGCTAGCAAGTTAGTGGCGAGTAGTTTGGCAAGTTCCCAACGAGAGGTTGAACGCTATAGCAAGTTAAGGCAGGAGGGAGTTGTTGCGGAGATTAATTTAGTAGAAAAGCGAGATATAGCTAAAGAAAAGCAAAAATTGTCTGAGCAAAGTAAGTCAGATATTGAGCAATCTAAACTACGTTTGGCAGAACAACAAAGTAGTTATGAGCGGACTATTCGCAAAGCCAAAACGGATATTGAACAGGCCCAGTTGCAACTAAAGGAACAGGAACGGAGCTATCAGACTTTAACTCGTTCCAGTAAGCTGGCTATCTTAAAAAGCGAGGAACAGCAGAAGATTATGGAGACGGAAATTAGTACGCTGAAGGCAGAAATTGCTCAGAGTAAAAGTCAGATTTCATCCTTGAGGATTCAATTAGGACAACGAATTTTAAAAGCACCTGTGAACGGTATAGTCTTTCAATTGCCGATTCAACGGGCTGGGTCTGTGGTGCAACCGGGAACTTTAGTGGCGGAGATTGCACCCCAAAGTTCGCCGCTAATTGTTAGGGCGCTGATGGCGACGACTGAGAGTGGTTCTTTGCGGAAAGGATTGTTAGTGAAACTAAAGTTTGATGCTTATCCTTTTCAGGATTATGGAGTAGTAGGAGGCAAGTTAGTGAATATTTCTCCTACTACCACGGAAGTGGATACACCTAATGGCAAAGTGGCAGCTTATAACTTGGAAATTGCCCTGAATCAACATTGTATTTCTAGTAAAAATAAGTGTATTGCCTTGCGTCCAGGGGATACGGCAACGGCGGAGGTAATTGTGCGCCAGCGTCGGATTATTGATTTTCTGCTCGATCCATTTAAGCAGTTGCAGCAGGGTGGTTTGAAATTGTAGGTATTTCAGGGTATTTACCCATTTCTCAACCGAACCATCTAACAAAGTTTCTTACTAGTGAAGAGGGAGAAAATCCCCCCTCACAACGAAAAACATTCTTCCTCTTTTCTCTCCTCTTAGGAGAGGGTTAAGCAGAGATCAACATTTCACGTTTAATCTCGTTTATTTAATTTAGGAGAAACATCATGTCTCAAACTATCACCGTCACCAACGATGATATCTTTCAACAAGTCAAGCTATCTTACAAAATTCCTGAGATAATTGAGCAGATTGTTACCCGCAAAATTATTTCAGTAGCTGCTGAAGAAGCTGGTATCAAAATAAAAGATAAAGCACTTCAGAAAACGGCAGACACCCTTCGATTAATAAACAACCTTCACACTGCTGAAGATACCTGGAAATGGCTGCAAAAACATGGTCTTTCTTTAGATGATTTTGAAGAAATTGCTTATACCAGTCTCATTTCTGGAAAGTTGGCAAAACATTTATTTGCAGATAAAGTTGAACCTTGGTTTTTTGAGTATCAGCTAGATTATGTCGGTGTGGCTATGTATGAAGTCGTTCTGGATGATGAAGATTTAGCAATTGAACTTTTCTATGCCATTAAAGAAGGTGAGGTGAGTTTTTATGATGTTGCTCACAAATATGTTCAAGATACGGAATTACGTCGCCATGGGGGATATCGGGGGATAGTGCGCCGTAAGGATTTGAAGCCGGAAATTTCTGCTGCTGTTTTTGCTGCTAAACCGCCACAACTTCTCAAGCCAATTGTGACATCCAAGGGAGTACACCTGATTTTAGTGGAGGAATTAATTCAGCCGACATTAGATGAGAAACTACGCACCAACATCCTGGCAGATTTATTCTCTCAATGGCTAAAACAACAAATTGAGCCTATTGAAATTATTCAAAGCTTTTAAGCAAATAACCAGGCATAGAGAGCCTGGTTATTTGCTTAAAGTAGTTAAGCAAAACTAATTATATATATTTTTTTGCTGTTTGCTTTACTGAATACAGGATACAGAATTCAGAAATATATAATTAATTTTACATAGATACTTAGATGGAAAAAGATAAATATACTAGTCTAGCAGTAGCGTGCGCTAATCAAAATGCCTACCGCAACCCCAACCCAGAATAATCCACCTTTAGTTGTATCAATCTCGGTATCTGTTAGCTCTTGGAGATAGCTTTCAGAATCCATAAATAGTTCAGCACCAGGCGCACGCAGATTATAAATTGCAATTGTAGCCATTGGAATTGTACTCCTAAGTAAAATTGTTTCAGTTGGAATTAGACTTTTAATTGCCTCCTCCCATTAACATAATCCATTATTTAATCTAGTATTTCAAGGTTTTAATCCCTAGTAAATAGACAAAACTAATGCAGTTATATGTTGGTTAGTTATCAAATTTACTGCGCTATTTTTAAAAAAGTAAAAATATTATATTCATTTGGACGAATTACCTAATTTTTGATGATATATATAAAATACTTATGTCCTTTTTCTTTAGTTATTACCTCATTCATTAATACAAATTAGAAAAACATATAAAAAATCAGCCCAAGAATCTTCTTGGCCTGAACTGTAAAAATTTAGAGTTATTTATTCTGGCGGTAGGAGCAGACATTATGCTATGCGCTACAATCTGATAAACTGCGCGATCGCTTTCCACAGCCGCTACAAAGTGTTTAAATCTGCTCTCTCGTCAATCCCTAAGAGTCGGCATCGTAGGCGCTCTATTAACCGTTCTGCTCGCTTTTTGAGCCAATTGTTTCTGCTGTCGCTCTAATTGTTTTGCGGTGGGAATCCACTTATAAAGCCGCATCATACCACCGCAACCATTGTTTATTTTTGCCACGATACTCTCCAAGCCATAGGACTAAACCTAACTCCAAGGTCAGTATCCAAACTCTATGCTGATCAACAGAATTAAATGGTTCCATTGCTAAAAATGCGTAGGCGTTCGCGTAGCGTCTCGTAGAGAAGCCCGTCGTAGACATCGCATTAATGATGTCACTTTAATGAGTGTGATATACTCATATTTTACTTACCAATTTGATTTCTACTTATGAGGTAACATGACCATGCCGATATCATCTAATCCAGAAACGGTAGAAACCAAGCGACAGAACTTCAACATTACTCCAGAACAAGAAGCAAAGCTTAACTGGCTACGTGATGCGATCGCTGCTCCTAATACCAAAGAAACAATCCTGCGTTCCATCGATCTAATGTTCACTCTCAAACGCCAGATGCGTCCAGGTACTCAACTATTTCTCCACACAAGAGAAGGGCAAGTCCGCCTACTTATCCCAGAACTTGAATCTCCCCAAATAGGCGACTGGCAGTATCTGGTAGAACGACCTCACCCTTGGCGGCGGCAACTTTACATTAAAGGGCGAAAATTACTTGCCTCGACTGTTTGGCAGGATATGGTTGTTAACCAAATGTCACTAGAAGAGGCAGCAGAGAATTGGAATCTCCCCCTTGCTGCCGTTGAGGAGGCTATTCGCTATTGCGAAAGTCACCAAGAACTCCTTAAGCTTGAAGCCGAAGAGGAACGTTACCGCCTCCAAGAACAAGGAGTCTCCCTTGAGCCTAAAACTACTCATTGATGAAGACTCCTAGGCAAAACGTTTAGTTAATTTGTTACGGAGTGCAGGTCATGATCTTATTACAGTTAAGCGTTGCAGCTTTAATGAGCAAGCCTGACTCAGTTGTACTTGAGTATACGAGACTTGAAGAGCGTGTATTACTGACCCGCAACTGTGATGACTTCCAAACTCTCCAAAAAGCAAACCAAAATCATCCCGGCATTTTAGCAGTCTACCAGCACCCTGACCCATCAAAAAGTATGAGCTACCTGAGTATCGTCAAGTCCATCGCCAACATCGAAGCATCGGACTATAGCCTAGCTAATCAGTTTATTTCCCTCAACCAATGGAACTACTAAGAATGTTCCAAAAAATAAATGATCTCGTTTGACAACTATCGACTACGACAAGTATTGAGATGCTTCCCTACGGTCAGAATGACAATTTGACCACTTTTTTTCTTGAAATACTCTAATAAATATCCTCTGAATTGGCATTGAGATAAGGGCGCTGTAAGTCAATCCCCAAATGAGAAAATTGCCCAAGGATAGCTTGCATTCTCCCTTGTAGCGAGTCATCTCCTTGATGCCAAGCTTCCAGTAAGCCATTCGCCACAATCTGACAGCGGTTCATCCCAAAGCTCTCCTGAACACCAAACTTTTGGTCTGGTTCTTCTGCTAACCCCAACCCTGGTGCTAGCTGCTTAGTGAATAGGGGAACCTCTGACTTAAAATGCGATTCTTTCTGCTGATAAACAGCCTGTAAAACTTCTCTAACTGCCTGATAATCCCTCTTATCAAAATATAAAACCCCTGAGTCGTAACGCTTGTAGTCGTCTGGATTATAGAGAACTTTGAAACTAAACTCAATAGAAATAGCATTTAACTGCTGGGTTAAATTCCGCATGACTTCTACTGTACCAGAGGGGGTTAAGTTCAAATAGATACGTACTATTTGTTGCGGTTGTTCTAAATGCTGCTGACTTTGTACTCCTGCATTGCCCACTGCCATGTAAAAGCCATTTTGCACTAGATTCTTTGGCATCCGGATAGCCACTAATTTACCTACAGCAACGGATTTTTCAGCAGGTTGAAGATGCTTATCCCGTTTAATATGCAGCCTCAAACTGCCCTTAGTCACCGCTAAAGTACCATCAGTTTCTTCTTTTAGAACAGACCAGCCAGGGTCAAAATAGCCTTCTCCACAATTACTTTCATGTAGTTGCTGATAAAACGCCATATCTACCCCTAATAACGTATTGTTCTCCAAATCCAGGTTTAAACCATTTTCCTCCCCCTCTGGTGCTAAGACACTCCGCATCGAACCGTTGTAATACATACCGTAAAGAAAACTCCGCAGTTGCAAACTCAGATATTTTTCCTGCATCTGTTCAGGCAGTTGCTGAAAACGGTCAACCGCCTCTGCTGGCAGTTTCAAGGGTTTGTAATCTGGATGGCGAATGGAGAAATCAGAATGAATTTCAATGTGAACAATGTCTTCTAGAACATCTAGTAATTGCTTAGTTACGCCAGTTGACTGTTGAGTTGGTGAAGAATTGAGTAATTGTGTCATTTGATGCAAGGATTTTGGATTTACCCTATGTTTAAGTTTTCTTTGTTCGCCCCAAAATTAATTTCAAGGCTAACTGCTACGAATATAAGTTTTCAGTCCGTTTTGACGAACTTAAGTTATTAGCCAGGGATTTCAATCCGAGTCTGTTTTAATTCAGCCGCACCAAAAATCGTTGGCATTGATTGTTCCGGACGGCACAACAACGTCTTTGCAACTTGAAGCATGGCAATACCCGTATTCCCAAAAGATTTTTGATACTGAATCATTGCCTGAATCTGTTGAATCAAAGCAAAACCCGCAAATTGCACCACCTGCTGTAAGAAATCAGGACGGTGTTCTAAAATTTCGGGGAATTTGCAAAAATACGCTTGGATTAACGCAAAAATAGAAGGCTGAATTTTGTCTAAGGGAGTTATTGCCAACCGCAGTGATTCATCAATACTCAAAGAATTACTAATAACCAAGCTACCTAGCCAGATTTGCACATAGCTACCAATGACTGTTCCTAAATCAAAAGCTGGATCTCCCCAAGCAGAACGTTCCCAATCAATCAGCCGAACAACAGGGTTACTTGCTTGCTCCCAATCGTTTGGCAGAAGGATATTATTCAATTTCAGGTCATTGTGGGTGAGACAACAAGGAGTAAAAGTATTACCCAATTGCGCGATCGCCTGCCCCAAACTATCATATCTCTGATAAAGGGCAAAAAATTTCAACCCATCATCAGGTACTAAACCAAAAATTTCTGGCGAAATCCTTTCTAACCCTCGTATCAAACTCGTCACTTGGTCGTTAGCTGAGTTTTCTCTATTTTTTGAGAAAAAATCTTGATAGTTTTGGCGGTTGAAAGTCTCACAATGGATAGTTGCGATCGTTGTGCCAATTGCCGCAGCAATTTCACTGTTGAAACTATTTTCCTTCGTGTAGAAATCCATTAAATCCCGATAGTCATCCAGGTAGCTCTTGATAATAATGGAATTCTCCCGATCAAAATGCAGCACCTCTGGTAAAGATGGACGCAGGTAATTCAGTTCTGAAAATTGCTGTGAGAATTCTTGAATTCGCCACTCACTTAAAAACTCACCAACTGCTTTCCCCTCCTGAGTGTGCCGTTCTTGCTTAACTAAAAGTTTGCGACCATTAGCAAAAGTCAGTAATAAGTTAAAGTTCTTGGCAGCAACTGGCTCTACCTTACTGAGAGGTGGCTCTGACTGATTACACAAACCCTGTGTAACTAAGTAATCGAAAACATTATGAGAGTTTAATAGAAATGTCATAAGCTATGAAGGTAACAAGATATTTTTAATTTGAACTACTATAAAGAGAGTTCAGCAAATTTGTAAGTTTTCCAGAACACCTATAGGTGTTTGGCTCCTTTACTCGTACCAGAGCCTAAATTAAACCGTAATTCCTCTACTTTTTCAATGATTATTTGGAATGAATGCTCTCGAATGTTGCCTCGGCTATAGCTTGAAGTAGGCAGTGAGGGGTAACTTTGTTCGTACCATTTGCTTTAATGCCCAAAGCAGACGGCCAAGCCAAAAAAACCAAGCATCCCCTCTCCCTCACCGTAACAGTCGCTCTCAAGGACCGTAAATATCAAATATTCCCAGACTGAACCCGTCTCCCCTCTCGCTTTGCTTTTAAGTCAGCAATTAACTGAGAAAAGGTGGATCGCACGAAATTATTCCACAAGTTGTATAATCAGCCTTTCCTACCTGACCACCCATGATACCATTTGCTTCTTCCTCAGAAAATGCCAATAGAGGCTCTTTTGCATCTAAAACTTGGTTTCGTCGTGCAGATGCATTTTGCACGGCTTCTGCAATCAAGTCAGTAATTTCAATTTGACTGTTGCACTTTCTTTGATTGATATTTGCAGACATAATCCTCTCCTTTTATAACTTAAAGACATCAGGTAACGTTACTTAACTGGCACTTGGTGTCGCCACGTTACGCATTAGTTCAGACGGGTTATAGTTATCAGTGATCGCTTGCGGACAACGCATACAAGCTGCTTTGCCTTCCTGCTGCCACCATCGACAATCTCGGCGGATGGAACAGGGTGGCAGTTCCTCTACTACCGTAGGCAACTGCTCTACAATTCGTTGTGCCAGACGACAGTCTTTACCATCAAAATGGTGACAACCTTTAGTCGCGCAAGGTGCAGCTGTACGAAAAATTTCAGTGGGTGTAACTGGGCTAGCCTTTGCCATCAGTTCATCTGTAACGGGTAGTGGCTGCTTTAAATAAGCTACACGGGGTTCTGTTACCGTTCCACTAATTAAACCGAAGACAACACTCTCCTTCCATTCTGGTCTAGCACTCGGACAAAGCGTAGTCTTATTAACAACAATGTTTTCCATGAATTGAGCCTCCTCCAAAGAGTATCTTTTATATTTGAAGATTGACAATTAATTAATTTGTCCAAGTAAGTAGCCACCGAAGTAAATAATCTTCTCTACAATAGAACCACCTGCAATATTTCCCGCTTGCTCATCAGATAAAGCATCTTCTGAATCTATAATCCCTTTCCGTCTGAAGACAGCATTATTTACGGCAACATCGATCAGGTCATTAATTTCAACTTGACCTTTGTGATTTCTTTGGTTTCTGTTCATTTTGATTTTCTTCTTAATTTGTAACAGGAGTTGCACTGAAGAACTAAGCAGTATAAGTGCTTAATCTGCTGTCAACATTCTAGACAATAAGAAAGTTATTCTCCGATTTTGGAAATTTTTGATTAGGTCACAACTAAAGTTTTTTTGTCCTCAAAATCTAACGATTTTTCTAAGAAATTATTAACAAACTCTAGGGCGTATCTGCAAACAAAAAAGAGACACTAGATGCAGTGGAGAAGAGATGAGAATATGAGTAGTCTAATATCTGAAAACCAATTGGAGTAACTTTCCATGCCACTACATCGTGGTGACCTAAATGATGCAAATAGGGCAAAAACTTTATCCCTTGCTGCCAAAAAAAGCGCGTCCTGGGAGACCTGCCGCTGACCACCCTTGCGATTATCAACGGCATTTTGTAGATTCACCGCACGGGTGCGCCGTGGAATGATTTGCCTACTCGTTATGGGTCACGGGGTACAATACCCGTGCCGCTTCTATCTTTGGCGCTCCCAAGGCATCTGGCAGGAGGATTTTAAATCGCTTGCAGCAGAGCGCCGATGCCACCAATCAAATCGATTGGGAAGTACATTTTATCGATAGCACCATTGTCCGCGCTCATCAACACGCCGCAAGAGCAAAAAGGGGAAACGACTTGCAAGACAACAATCGCTTAGTGTCCAGTTTCTTCAGCAGCAAGAAGCACTCGGACGCTCAAAAGGCGGTTTCAGCAAGGCATTTTTTGGATGAATAATTCATCCAAAAAGATGCCGCACCAAAATCCATATCCAAGCCGAAGGCATGGGTAAACCAATGCAGTTTGTCTTAACGCCAGGACAATGCAGTGATGTCAAAGGATTCTCCCTGCCTTAATACTGCACTAAAGGTTAAGCGCATTAAGCGAGGAAAACCCAAGTAACGTCCTCGTTACTTAGTAGGCGATAAGGGCGCTTGTCGCGCAGAGGATTCGTTGTACTTTACGTCGTCAGCACACCACGCCCATCATCCCCAAGCGTAAAAACGCTAAATATAGCAGTCGCCATAGCTGTTAGGAGGCAAGCCTTAAAATATGTTCCATTGCGTCTCGTAAGCAATCAAACTTGCTCTTGCAGTGACGGATGCGACTTTTGAGCCACGACCAGCATTTCTCAATCTTGTTAATATCTGGAGAATAAGGAGGCAAGTACAGCACTCTACACCCCACCTGCTCCAACAATGCTTCAATGCGCCCTCCTTTGTGAAAGGTGGCATTATCAATCACCAACTACTGTCCTGGTTGGAGAGCCTTGAGCAAACAAGTTTCGCGCTCAGGTTTCAAAAACTATCCGATTACAAGCTCCAACAATAGTAAAAGGAGCCATTAACTTATGGTTACAATAGGCGGCGACCATGTTGACTCGTTCAGTGCGTTTGCCGGACTTAAGTGCGTGAAAGCGTTCCCCTTGCTCATTCCATCCATAGCCGTAATCGTCTCGGTTGTCCATATCCGCTTCATCGGCATAGACGATATCATTGGGGCGGTTTTTTCGGGGGGAAGGATTCCTCCCGAAAGAAACCTTGTCTATCGTCGTTAATTGCTCCAAAAATGCTTGACGCTTAGCTTCATTCCGTTCAATATATCCATAAGTCTTTTTTTTCGCGTGAACCCAATCTTTTGCAAAGCACGGGAGATCGTTCGTGAACTTATATCTCCCTCCCAAAGCTCCGCCATCTGCTCCTGGGTTTTATCCCCATGAATCTTCGCAAAATCGCGAAACTTTTCCCAGTCTATGATTTTGTGATTATTCCCAGGCGGTTTATTGGGCTTAGGCTTTAAGTCCCCTGTTTGAGCCTTGCGCTTCAGCCACAGGTCAATGGTGTTACGGCTGAGGCTTAAAGATTTCACTTACCTCACACTTTCTACGACCATCCAATTCGATAGCATTAATGACTTTTTGACGGAGGTCGTAACTATAGGGTTTTGCCATGAGTGCTATCAGATTTAGATAGTGAACTTTCTCTCTAGCTTACGTCCTAAAAGACTTGCCGATTGCTATAACTGAATAAGTTTTCTAATTTTTGGATCTCTTGGTAAAACCGGAGTGATAGTAAACTCACAATTCCACAAACGTGAATGATGAGCGCAAGTATTACGCACTAAATGAGTGGTGTTTAAGCCAAGACTCTAACACCACTTCGTTCAAGTTATAAGAACGTGCGATCGCGTTGCGGTGGACTGAATAATAAGGTATTTAATCCACCATTATTTTGCTCTCGTTACTGATGAAATCCGACGCAGTTAAATCTTGACTCGCCGTCAGAGTCAGCTTTACTGCTCATCAACTTTTTCGATATCATCAGGTGTACCAGAGGCAGAAACTTTTGATGAACCAGATTTACCTGCACCCGAATTACCGCCAGAAGCGCCAGCACCACCAGAGTGTTTAGAATCTGTGTTGCCTTGTTCTTCTTGAAGCTGTTCAAGGCGGTTTTTTTCTTGAGCTTTATCTTTTTGGTCAGCCATATTTTATTTACACTTTTCAAGCGTAGTAATCGCTATATACTCTAGCATTTTACCGATTCAAGCTACACCAGAGGCAAGCGCTTTTACTTAGATCTAATTCGCTGCCATGAGACACTGGTAAATGATACTGCAAAACCGGAATGTATGATGATTACAAGTGCATTAGTCATGCCACCAATAAAGCTGTAAATTTGGGTAATCGCTACCAGACTATGAAAAGTAGATAAAGTGATTAATCCCGGTTTTAGTTCTTTTTTATGAGTCAAATCCAGCATTAAATAACTCAAAGTCCCTAAAGCCAAAGCACCGCATCCAATTACCCGTAGTAAAGAAATAGACAGTTCGCTATCTGTTAAAAACAGAGTTGGAAACAAAATAAACAAAGAACCAATTCCTATTTCAAAAATAGTATTGGCTATTAATAGCATTCGCATTCAGGAAACCGCACTTCAGATTTGGACACAACCTTAATATAACTTTATACGCGGGACTCATATAGGGTAGCGATCGCTTCCTCTTGTTTGTAGTGTCGTATACCCAATTATTAATTTAGTATGACAATTATTCAACGCTATCAGGACTTACGCAGGGAGAGGAGAGAAAGCAAAGAGGTAGCTATTACCCCTCGTCTGTTACTCTGAGTAAGGAAAAAACGAATTGAAACTTGAAATAGCTTGTAATGTATGACTTTTAGGCTTTATTTTCTAATATTAGACTTAATTAGAAGTCATTTTGCTAAAATCCTTATCTAAAGCAGGTTCTAAATTTTACCCTCCTGAAAGTGACAGAAGATGGTTACAGCAGTTCTTGATTGGGCAAGGTACAATTAAGGGCTATGTTGCAAAAAAGGGTAAGGTAAATAATTCTATTAGATAAAAACATCCTGCCTGTCTCTGATGAATCATAAAACTCCGTTCAAGTGGCGGCACTATCAGCCCGAAATCATCCTCTTGTGTGTCCGATGGTACTTCAGCTCCTCGTTGTGGGTTAGGTTGCAAAAATAATAATGTGAGCTAGTTTAATTTTTCTGTGATCGAATATACGGTGTATGCAGCAAATTTGCCGCCTTGCGTTTACCTGCTTCTCCCTGCTTGTCATACCGCGCGATAGTCACAGGACTAGAGATTTTCTTGCCGATACTAATCCTCATCCTCCCCAATCCTTTGCAAGTAAGCTGCGGCTAAGGCTTACTTCAACGCTTCTTAGGTTTAGCGGCAGTAGACTTTATCGCTTTTGATACCCTTTAGCTCCTTACCGTACAGTATATCTACCCCTTGGCACATAATGCTCATACCAAAGTCATACCGAAAGCAGTGCGGTTGGATGCCATTCTTTTCAAACGACTAACTATCCAGGCGAGCTTTCACATCAGCCGCAAAATCCTCATACCTTCTCAATCCAGTCACCTGAACTTGAACGTGCTGCCCATGCTTTTTCATAATCGGCAAATCCAACAAAATTTGGTCTAAAGTATCAGGTGAAGGTACATCTACGATCGCAATTACTCGCCGCATTCCGACGCACTTCCATAAATCAACAACAATTCCCTTTTTCTTCGCTCCCAGGGCAGCATCAGCTTCCTCAGCCCAGATAGTAAATAAGTCTTGCTGGGACATATCAGCAGGATATTCTATATGAAAATTTAGGTGATATAGCATCGCTATTAATTTCCTCCAAGAAAAAATCAAGTTATTTAACGTCAGTTCGGGATAAGGTAAAAGCCAAAGAAGGCGGCAAAACAGGTCGTTTGAAGGAACTAACTAATCAATCCACCTGGATGCTTTACGCTTAGTTTAGAGGAACTATTCTGCTCCGTCGATGATTTTTACCAGAAAAATGGGTTGAAAGCCCCGTGGCTTCAGCCCGGCTTTATATTAATATTATATTGTTTTATCAGCTTGGTTGTGTGATAAAATAGTAGCATGATAGTTAGAGAAGCCAAGCTAATAAACGGGACTAAGGAACAATACCAGCTTTTTGATGACGCAATTCGTACTGCTCAATTCATTAGAAATAAGGCGGTTCGGTATTGGATGGACAATCGAAAGGTTGGCAAAGCAGACTTATACAAACTGTGCAAAGACTTAGCTAAAGAGTTTGCTTTCGCTCTTAAGCTAAACTCCGCAGCAAGACAAGCCAGTGCCGAAAGAGCTTGGGCATCTATATCTAGTTTTTATACTCGTTGTAAGAAAGGAGAAAAGAAGAAAGGGTATCCCAAGTTTAAAAAGCATTGTCGTTCGGTAGAGTATAAAGTCTCAGGCTGGAAGCTGTCAGAAGACTGCAAAACTATTGCTTTCACTGATGGCTTTGGCATTGGCTCGTTATCTATATACTGCAACAACCAAACGAGAGAGGATTTATACAGGCTTAAGATAAACCGCGTTCGGGTAGTTTGCAAGGCAGACGGGTATTATGCTCAGTTCTGTTTTGATGCCGACCGTAAGGAGTACGGGGAATACACGGGTAATGTTGTTGGCTTGGACTTAGGGTTAAAATACTTCACCAAAGACCAAAATGACAATGCCGTCATCTATCCCCAATTTTTAAGGAAGTCTGAACGTAGACTTAAAAAAGCGCAAAAACGATTAAGCAAGAAGTTTGAATTGGGTAAGAAGCCTCAATCAAATAACTACCACAAGGCACGGAAACGACTGGGTAGAGTTCATTTAAAAATTCAAAGGCAGCGTAAAGACTGGGCAATAAAACAAGCTCGGTGCGTGGTTCACAAATGCGATGTGATTGTCTACGAGGATTTAAAAATCAAGAACATGGTCAAAAACCACCATTTAGCTAAGTCTATAACGGACGCTAGTTGGTATCAGTTCACTCAATGGCTAGAGTATTATGGCAAAATTTGGGACAAAGCAGTGGTGGCAGTTTCGCCAAACTACACATCTCAGGATTGTTCAAACTGTGGTCATCGAGTAAAAAAGTCACTCAGCACGAGGACTCATTCATGCTCATCTTGTGGGGTGGAGGTTTGCCGCGATCCAAACGCGGCGATTAATATCCTAACTAAAGGCATGAAAGTTTTAGGGCAAGAGTGGCAAAACAGTACCCAAGGGCATTGGGAATCTGCTTCGAGAGAAGGAAAGCTTGGGGAGAAGACTGCCTCTACTATTGATGAGTAATCTGATATAGTAAGTGGACTTCCGTGAACCAAGAATTAGAATCCCTGTGTTGCGATAGCCCAGGGAGTATGTCAATAGGTATGCGTTTTAATTTTAAACTTTCAAATGTTTAAAGCTAAGTTTTAGATGATTGATCGTGTATGAACATGACAAGATTATGTACTATACATAGCGGAAGTATGCTAGAGGGCTTCTTATTACCATTATTTGGTTCCGTGACTTATCGCACGTAGGGCGTATGCAGCAGATTCGCCGCCTTACGTTTAGCCGCTTCTCCCCGCCTGTCATACCGTGCGGTAGTTACAGGACTGACGTGACCTGCCA
>NZ_PVWN01000133.1 GCF_003003885.1 Chlorogloea sp. CCALA 695
GACTAACGAGCGCATTGAAATTCCAGTTATCAATGAACGACAAAAACAGACTTACTATGGCGCACTTAACCTCTATACTCAAAGGTTTTTAGTTAAAGCTTATGACAAGGGAGATTCCCAGTCTACTATTGCTTTTCTCCAGTATCTGCGCTCACAATGTCCCCACCGTATTGCGCTGATTTGGGATGGAGCCACTTATCACCGCTCTGGCGAGGTCAGAACATATTTAGCATCGGTCAATCAACAGTTAAATGAGTTGGATTGGCAGATCACTTGCATTCGCTTTGCCCCAAATGCTCCTGCACAAAATCCTGCCCTTAGATGTTTGGTTACACGCAAAGAGGTTCATCCGAGAGTCCTATCATCTGTGTAAATCTTTCTTTGCCGTGAAGCGATTGTTTGAGTTAATCACTCACCATCAAATTTTTGATTTTCAAAAGGTATTCATGTATGGTGCATTTTCATGAGCCATTTAGGATTGCTATAGTATGGGTTCTGATGTTTGCTCAATTTCTTGAATTAATAACGATTTTGTATCCATTGTCAGTTCACCGTGATTGATTTAATGTTTGTGTTTTAAGTTGAGTATCAGAGTTTGTAAATCACTTTGACAATTCCATTTATTACTTAACTTTAAGAATTTTATTGAGAGGCTACTTAGAAAAAGGAAGTTAGGATATTGCTCAACAATCATTTATCAACCTCGCAAAAGTGATTTTTTATAATTTATTTGTACTTAAAGTTAAGAGCAGTTTTCTTTGCACTGACCTGTTTGCGTTTCATACTTTCTTGCAGCTTCCAGACCGCCACAGCGAATTAGACGTTCTATAACTTCAGAACGGCTAGTTTTTAATTCCTCAGCAATTTTGTCTAATTGCTCAGATGCCCAATCAGTAATCATGAATTGTTTCGGTTTCTTTGTCTCACCGTAAGCACCTGGTTCAGCCCGTTCTGGTCTACTCATTATTAATATCAACATATCACTACCTCCATAGATTAACTGTTTCAATGATATCATTATATCATGATATCGATATGCTGACATCATGATATATCAGGCAAGTTATGGATCGAGAAAGCAAACCGCCTCACTGAGAACAAAAAATAAAGCGTTGCACTTTCATTGACTGATTCACAAACTCAAACAGAGAAATAAGGTTGCCGTTGGCTAGACAACAAGTGGAACTGGAAGCGAGGCACTGCCTGCACCCGCCAGACGAGAGAAGAAACCAGGTAGCCCGGTAGGGATGGCTGATAGGGGATGCCCTGGTGGATTGATTAAAGCCTAGCTGAACGCAACAAAAAGCCCCAGCAGCGACTAACTGACTGGGGCGACGCAAAAAATATTTAAGGACATTCTAATAACTATTTTTACTAAGGCTGCGTGGTTGGTCCAATCGTAAATTCGTTCACGTTTGTGTCTTCTGGCTGGTCAATCGCAAACGCTACAACATTGGCTACTCGATCTGGCGAGATGCCATATTGCTCATACAACTGAGTCGTTTTTTCAGCCACATCTTGACTGGTAATCTGATCTAATAGCTCAGTGTTAATTGCAGCAGGATAAATTGTCGCAGTAGGAATGTTAGTCCCATCAAGAGCCGACTCCATGCGTAGAACTTCCATGAAATCGCGCCCGAACCATTTCGTCCCACCATACACTGCACCACCTGGATAAGCTTTTAATCCAGCAACCGATGAAGTTGCGATCGCATGCCCTGACTTTTGGCTAATAAACGTTGGCAACACAGCAGCGATACCATTTAGTACACCCTTGATATTGACATCAAATGTTTGGTTCCATTCATCAGTTTTCAATGCAGAAAGTGGAGAGTTTGGCATTATGCCAGCGTTCAAGAAAATAACATCGATGCCTCCAAACGTTTCCTTAGCAAGCTTGACGATCTGGGCGTTATCAGATGGGTTAACCACATCCATCACTTGATAGACTGCTTGTCCGCCAGCGCTTTGAATTTCATCAACCTGTTGTCTCAATTTGTGTTCGCGTCGCGCGCCCAATACGACTTTAGCGCCTTTGCTTGCAAGCAATTTTGCACTTGCTTCACCAATCCCTGATGATGCGCCAGTAATAATTACAACTTTATCTTTAATCATCTTATTCCTCTTTTTGTTGAGTAACTACTGAGTTTTGCAAGAGCGGACTTGCCAATTAGCGGCTAAAAGCACGTCGATGGTTCGATATGGCATCAGCAAAGACTTTTCTGTAATACTGCAAAGATTGAAAAAACAATTTAACTTGCTTTCGCCATGTCCTATGTAAAAGTCTGCCCGAAAGGTCTGGATTAAAAATTATTGTCTCAGTACACCATTTGCTCCTACTCTCTCCAGTTCTGCCAAGTCATGTTCTTCTGCTCCAACCATCACTGCACCGTTTGACCGCCATCGATGACTAGGACGTGTCCGACGACGAAAGCAGCCGCGTCCGAACACAACCAGACGACGGCATTAGCGATCTCTTCGGGCTGACCCATCCTGCCAATTGGCTCCTGGGCGATTACCTGTTCGCGTCCTTGGGCAGTGCCGCCAGTGAAGCGATTCATCATCGGTGTGTCAATGTAACCAGGGGCAACGGCGTTGACGCGGATGTTCTGCGCGGCGTAATCGAGAGCCGCCGACTTGGTGAGTCCGATCACGCCGTGTTTTGCGGCGGTGTATGCCGCTCCGCCCTTAATGCCTATGACCCCAGCACCGGATGATGTGTTCACGATTGCGCCACCGCCTTGCTTGAGTAGCAGGGGGATTTCATACTTCATGCACAGAAAAACGCCGCGCAGGTCGATGTTGACGATTCGATCCCACTCTTGCTCTTCAATTTGGGCTGTTGCTGTATTCTTCTGTTTTACACCAGCGTTGTTAAAGGCAAAGTCCAGCCGCCCGAACGCTTCGATGGTCTTGTCTAGAGCCGCCTTCACGTCTTCGGGTCGTGTCACGTCGCACTTGACGGCGATCGCTCGTCCGCCGATATCTTCAATCAGGCGCGCCGTTTCTTGATTGCCCTGTTCTAAAACGTCGGCGATCGCCACACTAGCGCCCTCACGAGCAAACGCCAGCGCCGTAGCTCGACCGATGCCGTTCGCTGCTCCGGTTACAAATGCAACCTTTCCTGTGTAATTTCTGTTCTCGTTCGTTGTCATTTTTTACTCCTTGCGTTGCTAATTGGGGAAGTTTTTATCGAGATTTATACGATTTATTACTGAGTAACCCTTTTCTGTCATTTTCCGGATATAATAAGTAAAAGAATCAAGAGATAAAAGGCTAAGAGGTAAGCAGAGCAA
>NZ_PVWN01000011.1 GCF_003003885.1 Chlorogloea sp. CCALA 695
CAAAACAACGAAACAGTTAAAAATACTAACGCCCTAGAATTAAACGAAGAAACTGGAGAGCTATCACGTGATTACTTTGATAATGCTAATGCCTTTAAAATCTATGCAATGCAGACTGAGCTAACTAACAAATTTAATACAGGCTCCGTCGAGCATCAATTATTAGTTGGATTCGATTTGCAAAGAAGTACCCTAGAAGGTTTTTTTAAAACGCCTTCAGATGCTTTTGATACTTCAATAGAAGAGCGTTTCACACCTAGCATTAACATCTACGACCCCATCTACAACCAGCGTCCGCGTCCAGATCGTTCCGAGCTAATCTTTTTGCGAGATGACAAAACCACCGTCAATTTATTAGGGATTTTCCTCCAAGATCAAATTGCCATAACCGACAATCTCAAATTTTTAATTAGCGGTCGATTTGATAGCGTTACTCAAGAAGTAGACGACAAATTGAACGAGAGCGAAACTAGCCAATCAAATGATGCTTTTAGTCCGCGTATCGGTATTGTCTACCAACCTATTGAGCCAGTTTCACTTTATGCCAGCTACAGCCGTTCGTTCGCTCCCAATAGTGGTATTCGTGCTGACGGCTCATTATTAGAACCGACACGCGGAACGCAATACGAAGTAGGAGTTAGAACGCAGTTGAATGAAAGGTTCACTGCTACCTTGGCAGCTTATCAAATTACTAAAACTAATATTTCAACTACCGATCCAATTGAAGAAGCCTTTAGTATTGCAATCGGCGAACAGCGCAGTCGGGGAATTGAATTAGATGTTGCGGGGGAAATTTTCCCAGGATTAAATGTCATTGCAGCTTATAGCAATACTAGCGCTGAAATTACGGAAAGCACTGATTTTACAGTGGGCAATAAAGTTCCCAATGTACCGCGCAATCAAGCTAGTTTGTGGACGACCTACGAGCTACAAAATGGGGATTTGCAAGGATTAGGGTTTGGTTTAGGTTTTTACTATGTAGACTCTAGATTAGGAGATTTGGATAATAGCTTCCAGTTGCCAAGTTATGTTCGTACGGATGCAGCGATTTTTTACCGCCGAGATAATTGGCGAACCGGAATCAATATACAAAACTTATTTGATGTTGGCTATTTTGCTACTAGCGAAATTGGCAGAAATACGGTTATACCCGGTGCGCCAATAACCGTTATTGGTTCATTTTCTATTGAGTTTTAATATGGTTCGCCGCACTGCTTTGGAACTACACCGCTATCTTGGATTAGTTGCTGGACTAATTATAGTAATTGTTGGTTTGACGGGTAGCTTGCTAGTATTTAGGCATGAAATTAATCATTTTCTGTTGCAATCTCAGTTTGGGCAAATAGTCCCTCAGCAGCAACAAGTATCAATTTTGTCAGTTATTGATACCGTCAAGGCAGCTTATCCTGAACCTAAGTTTACATTGAGTTTTTTCGACCTACCAACTCAAGCAAACGCACCAATTAGAGTTGAATTAGGCTCGGAAAATCGACCGACAACGGAAGTAATTGTTAATCCTTATACAGGCAAGATATTAGGCGATCGCATTCCCCAGTATGCCATTATGGACATTGTTTATAATCTGCATAATGCTTTATTAACCGGGGAAACTGGCACAATTATTGTAGGAATTGCCGCTTTTTTCTTGTTTGTACTGAGTATTACGGGTATTATCCTTTGGCCTGGTTGGCGCAAGTTGATTGCTGGGTTCAAAATTAAAACTAATGCTTCGATCAAAAGACTCAACTTTGATATCCATAAAGTAGTAGGAATTATTGCGGCTATTTTTCTAGCAATCACTGGTTTTACGGGCTTTTGCTGGAACTTTTACACTTACACTCAACCGATAATTTATGCAGCTACATTTACGCCTACCCCCACAGAACCAAAATCTACACTAAGGGAGGGAAAATCAACTGTAGACTTCGCGCAAATGCTAAAACGTGCGGAGGAAGCTTTACCCGGTGCTAAAACAACTTATATCAGTTTTCCTAGTAGTCCTGAATCGGTATTCATGATTGGCAAACAATTTCCTGAAGAAAAAGAAGTCTGGCGCAGTCGAGTTTATTTAGATCGATATACCGGGGAGGTGTTGCAGCTTAGAAATTCGCGATCGCTTTCTTTAGGCGATGAGGTAGTAGATGCTTTTAATCCTTTACATTTTGGGACGTTTGGTGGTTTACCAACTCGTATACTTTATGTTTTTGTGGGACTTGCACCACTAATTCTATTTATTACTGGCTTAGTGATGTGGTGGTATCAACCTAAAAATCACCTATCTCAAACATGGCGAAAGTTAAAATTGTAAATACTCTAAAGAAGCTTACTGATAATTTTTTCTTAGCTAACCTCAATTATTAGAAGTTCCGCCTTTAAGAATCTATTTTTCCTAACGCGGCTTCGACTCTATCTAAAGAGGTAGATACCCCCCATGTCGGGAGACCTAGACTAGAAAAGTCATGCAAACGATTCTGTTACTGACCTTTGGGAAGTTGGATTTTATAGTAGCGATAGCTACTCCAACGGTACACCTACTTACACCACCAATCAAGCGATTTTATGACCGAGCAGCACAGTAACGACAGCGCCAAAAACCAAGACCTAGAACAGTAGCGGGTTGACGGCGGGGAAACCTTGACCACCAATCAAGGTGTAAAGGTCAGCGATACTGATAATTCCCTCAAAGCTGGTTCGCGCGGGCCAACATTAATCGAGGATTTTCATTTTAGAGAAAAACTTACCCACTTTGACTGCGAACGCATCCCCGAACGAGTAGTTCACGCGCGCGGTTCTGGCGCTCATGGCTACTTCCAGCCTTACGAATCAATGGCGGAATATAGCAAAGCCAAGTTTTTGAGCAATCCATCGGTACAAACTCCGGTATTTGTGCGCTTCTCAGCCGTTGTCGGCTTTCGTGGTTCGGCGGATACCGTGCGCGACGTGCGCGGCTTTGCAGTCAAGTTTTACACCGAAGATGGCAAATACGATATGGTGGGGAACAACATCCCCGTATTCTTTATTCAAGATGCGATTAAGTTTCCCGATTTAGTCCACGCCATTAAACCAGAGCCTCATAACGAAATGCCTCAAGCGGCGGCGGCTCATGATAATTTTTGGGACTTTATATCGCTGACTCCCGAATCAATGCACATGATTATGTGGATACTGAGCGATCGCACTTTACCCCGCAACTTCCGCGTTATGCAAGGTTTTGGGATTCATACTTTCCGCTTTGTCAACGAACAAGGCACAGCCAGCTTTGTCAAATTCCACTGGAAACCATTACTAGGCGTACATTCAATGGCGTTTGATGAAGCTCAAAAAATTGGCGGTAAAGACCCAGATTTCAACCGCCGCGATTTGTGGTCATCCATTGAAAAAGGTAATTTCCCTGAATACGAATTAAGAGTACAAATTATTGCCGAAGAAGACGAACACAAATTTGATTTTGATATTCTCGACCCGACAAAGCTAATTCCCAAAGAACTCGTACCCGTGCGTCCAATTGGGAAAATGGTTTTGAACCGCAACCCCGATAACTTCTTCGCCGAAACCGAGCAAGTAGCCTTTCAACCAAGTAATGTAGTTCCTGGTATTGACTTTAGTAACGATCCTTTATTGCAAGGTCACTTAATGTCTTACCACGATACGCAACTGCACCGTTTGGGAAGTCCTAATTTTACCGAATTGCCCATCAATAAATCTCTGTGTCCGTTCCACAACAATCAACGGGATGGCAGAATGCAGATGCAGATTCCCACTAGCAAGGTTAACTACTATCCCAATTCCCTAAGCGAGGGACAGCCTGCACCATCGCCAACAGAGGGTTTGTCCACTACCAAGAGCGTGTAGAAGGTCAAAAAGTCCGCGAACGCAGTCCTAGCTTTAAAGACCATTTTACGCAAGCAACTTTGTTCTAGAATAGTTTATCAATGCCAGAAAAAGAACACGCTGTACAATCGGCTCATTTTGAGCTTGGCAAAGTGGAAGATAAAGGCGTACGCGAACGGATGGTGAATTTGTTTAATCATGTAGACCATGAATTAGCCAAAAAAGTCGCTATGGGTATCGGTATCTCCGAACCTACGCAATCGGTGAGTGAAAATCACGGCAAAAGTTCAGCAGCGCTTAGTCAAGAAAATACTACCAAAACGGCTAAAGGTCGCAAAGTAGCAATTCTAGCAACTGATGGAATCAATGGCGAACAAATAACAGCCGTGAAAACCATCTTGTCGGGCGCGGGAGTTGAAGCAGAGATTGTATCAAAATTTAAAGGTATGATTAAGAGCGCCCAAGGTGAGGAAATTATGGTTGATAAAACCTTCTTAACCAGTGCGTCAGTGCTGTTTGATGCGATTTATGTTCCCGGCGGTGCTGCTAGTATCGAAGCTTTGCTGAATCAAGGAGATGCTATTCACTTTATCAATGAAGCATTTAGACACTGCAAGCCTATTGCAGCAATGTCTGAAGGAGTGGAGTTAGTACAGAACTCTAATATCAAAGGTGTAAACATCTCTGATAGCTCCATGCAGAACGATAAAGGAGTTATAACGGCAAAAACCAGTTCTGCTCCCAAAGATTTTGCTAAATCCTTTGTAGAAGCTATTTCCGAGCATCGTTTTTGGATGAGTGAACAAAAAGACAAAGTACCAGGATAATCAGCTCAGTTTTTAACTCGTAGACCTGTGGAGTAACTGACATTTCACAGGGCTAAATTATGATTAGCTTACTATAGGGGCGTGTTGTCAGTGTTTTAAGTATTACTTTGTTAGGAGATATTTATGGAGTTCACCAGGCGAGAATTATTAAAAGCTGCTTCTACATCGGGTTTAGTTGTAGCAGCATTAGCCGCCGCTAAAGAAATTGCTCAACCAGCATTAGCTCAAGGTAAGCCAGCACAAGCTCAAATCAAAAAAGGCGAAATGTTATACAGAACTTTAGGGCGCACGGGCGAACAAGTTTCTGTTATTGGTTTGGGGGGGCATCACATCGGACGACCACCGAATGAGCAAGATGGAATCCGACTAATACATAGTGCCATCGATCGCGGCATTAACTTTATGGACAACTCCTGGGATTACCACAACGGCGGGAGCGAAATCCGCATGGGTAAGGCGTTGCAAGGCACTTACAGAGATAAAGCCTTTGTAATGACCAAAATTGATGGTCGGACTAAAGCCGAGGCTACAAAGCAGATTAATGAATCGCTTAAACGGTTACAAAGCGATCATATTGATTTACTACAACATCATGAGATCATCCGCATGGAAGATCCCGATCGCATATTTGCTCCTGGTGGTGCTATGGAGGCAGTGGTCGAGGCGCAAAAGGCAGGTAAGATTCGCTACATTGGCTTTACAGGGCATAAAGACCCGTTAGTTCATCTCAGAATGCTAGAAGTTGCTGCCCAAAACAACTTTCGTTTTGACACCGTACAAATGCCCCTGAATGTTATGGATGCTCATTTTAGAAGCTTTGAGAAGCAAGTTCTCCCTATTTTGGTCAAAAATCAAATTGGGGTGTTAGGAATGAAATCCATGGGCGATCCCTACATTCTTAAGAGCAATACAGTTAAACCGATTGAATGTCTGCATTACGCAATGAATTTGCCCACTTCAACGGTTATTACTGGCTTTGAAAATATGCAACTCTTGGAGCAAGCGCTGGAGGCAGTCCGCACCTTTAAGCCTATGAGTCAAGAGCAAGTACAAGCATTACTAAATAAAACGCGCACCGCCGCAGCAAAAGGTCAATACGAATTATTTAAAACCACAAGTCAATTTGACAGTACCGCCAAAAACCCGCAATGGCTAGGGTAACTTTAATCGGTTATGAAGCTGCAAAGATCGTTCATGTGTTTCTAGACTTAATAGAAGCAGGCGCAACATGGCAATTATTAGAGCAGTCTGTCCACATTCATTCAACTTATGGCGAAGCTTTGCCAAGTTTGGCACGGTTATTCACACAATAAAACTAAAGTCATAGGTTTTGCTGCATATTTTATGTAGAGAAGTTTTTGGAAATTACTATGGCTCGTAAACGCTTAATTATCGAAATGGGTATGGGAATTGACCAGCATGGGCAAGAACCAACCGTAGCGGCAGCAAGGGCTGTAAGAAATGCGATCGCTCATAATGCTTTGCCTGGTGTTTGGGAAGTAGTAGGTTTAAGCGATCCAGATCAAATGATTGTCGAAGTCAAAGTAGCCGTACCTTACCCAGAGCAAGTCCGAGAAGCTGAGGTTTTGGCTGTACTTCCCTTTGGTCGCAAGTCTTTAACTGTAGAGTCTGGAGGTATGGTGGTTCAAGGTCGCGCGATCGCATCTTTGCATGATAAAAACGATGAAATGCTAATTGCTATTGCTGCGGTTACGGTTCTAATTGAAACCGAGTAATTGCTTTAAATTAGCGCAATCGACTTTCTATAACAACGTTTAGCCGTATTAGATCGCCTTGTCTATCCTGCGTTCAGGTTAGAAATATACGGAACAACCAAAAAGGCGATCGCTACAGAATTATTTAGGTGATATAAACACTATTTGAGAACAAATACCTATACCTAATGGATATTTCATTGTCTTACTACTGACTGATGTTGGAACCATATTTGCGTAGTTACATAAAAGAGTAAAAACCTAGCAAATACTAGCATTACTTAAATTTGCTTTAGGTGCTAAAAATCAGGTAACCAATTAATGTTTTATCACAAAAAGCAACTGCAATATTTTACTCCTCCAGAGCGTCCAGATCCAGCTTATGCCGCGAAGATGCAAGAACTCATTGGCGGTTCTTTTGGAGAAATGACCGTAATGATGCAGTACCTGTTTCAAGGCTGGAATTGCCGGGGGCCTGCAAAGTACCGAGATATGTTGCTTGATATTGGTACAGAAGAAATTGGTCATGTGGAAATGTTAGCAACAATGATTGCTCATCTTTTAGATAAAGCACCAATCAAAGCCCAAGAAGAAGGCGCTAAAGATCCTGTAGTGGGTGCAGTAATGGGCGGCTCTAATCCACGAGATGTAATTATGGCGGCGATGAATCCCCAACACGGGATTGTTTCTGGCTTGGGTGCAATGCCAGCCGATAGTGTAGGTTTTCCTTGGAATGGTCGCTTTATAGTTGCTAGTGGCAACTTATTGGCTGATTTCCGCTCTAATCTCCATGCAGAATCTCAAGGTCTATTACAGGCGGTACGGTTGTATGAAATGACCGACGACGCAGGCGTAAAAGATCACCTTAGTTATATGATTGCCCGTGACACCATGCACCAAAACCAGTGGTTAGCGGCGATTGAAGATTTGCAAAGCGAAGGATTTGAGGAAATGGTAGTTCCCAAGATTGCCTACGAATATGGCAAGAAAGAGGCGGCTTATCAGTTCTGGAACAACTCAGAAGGTGAAGAAAGCTCTGAAGGTCGTTGGGCTAAAGGTACGTCGATGGATGGAAAAGGCGAGTTTGAGTATGTAGCTAATCCTCAACCCCTAGGGCCAGTACCAACACCACCACAACCCGATCCTAGACTACATGGAACTCCTAGTTCTCCAGCAATGCAAAAAACAAGCGATGGTGCAACGAATATTGTTGATGGTATTTCTCAAGCTGTCGAGGGTGTAGGTAAAACGATTAAGCGCACAATTATCGGTGAGTAATCGCAGTTTAGAGGTTGTTTGACTAGCTACGAGCGGTAATATACCTCTTTCTTAAAATGTCGATACTACTTAAATAAATAATTGCTAACTATGTGAAGTGTAGGAGTGCGATCTGTGGCGCTCCTACATTTTTTTGCAAGTTAACTTAAACTGTCAAGTATCGCCGTACTAAAGAATCCGTCAGATCGCTAGTATTGCCTGAAGCTGCGATCACACCTTTTTCCATAATAAAAAACTTTTGCGCTAACTGTTTGGCAAAATCAATTTTTTGTTCTACGACAAGTAGCGTTATCCCTTTCTCCCGATTTATCCGTTTGAGGGTTGCATCTATTTCTTGGACAATTGACGGCTGGATCCCTTCTGTTGGCTCGTCTAATAGCATGATTTGCGGGTCGCACATTAGCCCCCGCGCGATCGCTAATTGCTGTTGTTGTCCGCCGCTTAGTAGTCCCCCCTGACGCTTGAGATGCTGCGTTAACATCGGGAAAAACTCAAATATTTCATCAGGTATTTTTTTAAGCTTTTTTTTACTAGCAGCTAATCCCAATTTCAAATTATCTAAAACCGATAGGTAAGGGATGATTTCGCGTCCTTGGGGAATAAAAGCAATTCCGTAACGAGATCGCTTATAAGTGGGAATATTAGTTATGTCGTCCGCATCAAAAACTATATTGCCTTTAATAACTTTATTTAAGCCGATAATACTCCGCAACAGCGTGGTTTTACCCATGCCATTACGACCTAATATACAAGCTATATCTCCTTTTTCTACCGTCATATCAACGTTAACCAAAACCGGAGTTTGCCCATAACCCGCCGATACATCTGTAAGCTTAAGCAGCGACATCGATTCGTTCACGACCTAAATAAACCTCGATAACTTGTGCATTATTTTGAACTTCTTTAACCGATCCTTCAATTAGTTTTTCACCTTGATGTAAAACTACAAGTTTTTGAGCAATTTGTTTAACAAATTCCATATCATGCTCTATTACTATTACTGAATGATCTTCTGCAATAGATTTAATAATTTCCCCTGTTAAATGGGTTTCCTCCGAAGTCATCCCCGCCGTTGGTTCATCTAATAATACTACTGTGGGATCTTGAGCAATTACCATGCCAATTTCTACCCACTGTTTTTGTCCGTGAGAAAGCGATGAAACTTTGGTATAAGCTTTATCTAGTAAGCCGATTTGTTCTAAAACCGCCTCAATTCTTGCTTTTTTTAGTTTCGTTAATTTCGATTTAATTGAAGCTAAAACTGAGTGAGTTCCTTTAAGTGCAAGTAGGATATTGTCAAATACTGTGAGATCGTTGTAAACATTTGGATTTTGAAACTTGCGTCCAATTCCCATCCGGGCAATTTCGTAACGATTTTTGTTAGTAATTTCTTTACCACGATAGTATACATGACCAGAAGCTACAGGAGACTTGCCCACAATTGCATCTAAAAGTGTACTTTTCCCCGCACCATTAGGGCCAATAATTGTGACAATTTCTCGTTCGCCGACTTCTAAGTTAATTCCTTTAAGAGCTTGAAACCCTGAAAAGACGACTTTCAAGTCTTTAACAGCTAAGATTGCATTCATATTTTTTACTTTATTGCTTAAGTTACCATGAAGTGAATTTGCCTATTGTCTCATTTATTACATTTAAGAACTTTAGAATTTGTGCGTCATAGCTAGTACCTTTACTTTTATTTGTTACTTCGGGTATTTGTTAAGTTAAATTTTTGCGGAATTAAACTCATTAAGCCATCAGGTACAAACAATACGACAACTAACAACAAAATTCCGACAATTAGTTGCCAATCTTGGGTTATTCTTTCAGCGTAGTTTTGAACTTGACCAAGTAGAATAGCGGCAATTATTGGCCCAATTAAAGTTCCTCTCCCGCCAATTGCTACCCAAATTACTACTTGCGTACCAAAAGCTACAGCTAAATATACCGGGGAAATAAACCTATTTAGCGGGACAAATAACCCACCAGCTAAACCCGCTATACCCGCCGATAAAGTCCATACAAAAATCTTGAAGCTGGCGACATCGTAGCCTAAATAAGAAATTCTTTGCTCGTTTTCTTTAATCGAACGCAAAATTAAGCCAAAGTTAGATTGGGTTAGTACCCAACTACCAATCAGTACCAAAGTAACAAAACCAAGAATGATGTAATACAGACCTATTAAGGGAATATCTGTCCCAAAAAAACTTAAGCGAGAAATATCGGTAATTCCATTAGTACCGCCAGTAAAAGCTTGTTGACTGACAAAAAATGTAGTTAGGGCTGATGCGATCGCTAAAGTAATAATAGTAATATAAACTCCACTAACTTTAGAGCGAAAAATAAACCAGCCGATAATATAAGCAAAGGCTGCGGGTACAGCAATTGTAGCAATTGCCGCAATCGGAAAAAACTTTAATGGTGCAATAAACCAGGGCAATTCTTTTAACCCATTCCACACCATAAAATCGGGCAATTCTCCTCCGTAGGTATTCGCTGTTGACGACAAATTGAGTTTTAAATAATATGCCATCGCGTACCCACCCAGGGTAAAGAAAACGCCATGAGCAAAACTCAAAATTCCTGTAAATCCCCAGACTAAATCTAAGGAAATACCTAACATTCCAAACAATAATAGCTTTGCCATTAATGCCGTTTGAAATTCTCCGAGTATAAAGGGCAAAATTATCAACAATAAAAGAATAATTCCCGTTGTTGTTAGTAACTTGACGGGAATACTAGACCGTTTAACGCCACCTAATACATCAGTCATTTTTATTACTCTAGGTTTTTATAAATTAGGCTCGTTTTTGAATCGTAAATAAGCCTTCAGGACGATAGCGAATTAAGATAATTACCGCCGCTAATACTATTACCCGCGCCGCCGGATCGTTGAGCAAAAATGCGATCGCAGCGTTTGATTCGCCAATTAAAAACGCCCCCGCCAAAACCCCAACTAACTTATCTACACCCCCGGTTACAACTACCATCCAAGCATCGACTAAATAATCTTGTCCCATCGGTGGCGCAACACTTTTGAGCGAAGAAAGTACCGCTCCTGCAACTCCCGCCAAACCGCAGCCGTAGGCAAATGTCACCATATCTACGAAACTTGTATTAATGCCTAAACATTTTGCCATATCACGATTTTGAGTAACGGCGCGAATTTGCCGCCCCAAAGCCGTACCGTAAAGCAGATAAGCTGTAAGTGCGAGTAGTCCTAGTGCGATCGCCACAATAAACAAGCGATAATAGGAAATTGTAATACTCGACCCACCATCAGCACTTGTAAATACGTTTAAGTTTCCTGATATATAACGGGGAGCTTTTACATACTTCAACTGAGCGGAAAAAATCAATTTAACTACACCTTGAATCACAATACTTAAGCCCCAAGTAGCAAGTAAAGTTTCTAAAGGACGACCGTAAAGCCGCCTAATTATAGTTAGTTCAATAATTGCGCCAATAATTGCTGTCGATAAAAAAGCAAAAGGAATAGTTAGAACTAAATCCATTTTGAAAGTCGATTGCATTACAAAAGTAGTGTATGCGCCTAACATGATAAATTCACCATGAGCTAGGTTTATTATTCGCATCACGCCAAAAGTAATTGCTAATCCCAAACCCGTTAATAATAAAACACCAACAATGCCAACGCCATTAAGGAGTTGATTAGTAAATGTAATTAAATCTAAGCTTTTAGTTGATGGAGCTTGCGCTAATAAATTAATTATGGGTAGATACATTAAAAATTACTGCCTCATTAAATTATTAATAATCTCAGCATTGCTGAAGATGTAGGATTGGTGTAGAGACGTTGCAATGCAACGTCTCTACCTTAAATTGGGCAACGCCAAAATCTCTAATCTTTAAATAGATTAGAAATTTCGAGTTAAGGTAACCTTAAATTTTTAAGTATTCAACTTTTAAGTCTGCGCCCGTTTCTTTAATTGAGTTTTTGCGAGCGTCAGGAACGCCATGAACGCAAGTACGACCTTTATAAAGCGCCTGACTCCAAGGAATCGGTTTCACCGCCGCCGGGGTTGCAAATACAATCTCTGCTTGACCGTCAGCCTTCCACTTACCAATTCTGGAATACAAGTAAGTATGGTAGTTATCGGGATCGCTCTTTACTGTACCTTGGGGTGCGTTAAAAACTTGACCGCGAGTTGCTTCGCGCAAAGTGTCCGGCGTAATTTCTTTACCTTCAGTTAGCAACTTCTCCATTGCTTGCGCCATAAAGAAAGTTTGCAAGTAAGCCGCTTCCATAACTCCATTAGTGACGCGATCTTGACCAAACTTTGCCTTAAACTGCTCTACAAATGCTTTATTTTCTGGCGTATCTACACTTTGAAAGTAGTTAAAGCTGCTGTAGTGACCTTCGGCGTATTCTGGCCCCATCGCTAAGATTTCTTCTTCGGTGGTAGGGTAAGCCATAATTGGCGTTTGCGCGGACGTAATCCCAGCATCCTTATACTGTCTATAAAAAGCTGGAATACTATCACCAACTAAATTACTAAGCACAAAATCGGGCGAGGCTTGCTTGATTTTGTTGATAATAGTAATAAATTCAGTGGTTCCCAAAGCTGCGTACTCGTCGCCCACAACTTCGCCGCCAGCTTTGACTAACTCAGCTTTGGCAATACGGTTGCTTTCTTTAGGATAAATATAATCTGAACCAATGAAAAATCCTTTTTTGCCAAAGTTTTTAGCGCAATAAGGAATAGAATCGGTAATTTGTTGGTTTGGTGCAGCGCCAGTGTAGAAAACATTAGAACTACATTCGTTTCCTTCGTAGTAAACCGGATAATAAAGGATAGCGTTTTTTTCTTCAAAAACTGGTAGTACAGATTTACGACTTGCTGAAGTATAACAACCAAGCACGCAGGCAACTTTATCTTCATCAATCAAGCGTTTAGACATTTGGTTGTATAAGTCCCAGTTAGAATCGGGATTGACTACCACTCGCTGCAACTGCTTACCTTTAATACCTTTACCGCCTTTCCAAGGGCCTGTACCTTCATTAATTTGATCGATCGCTAAAAAAGTAGCATCTTGTAAAGATTTTTCGACAATAGCGATCGTTCCGGTGGTCGAATACATCACGCCAATTTTGATCCCATCACCCCCAGAAGCTACGGGACTAGCATCATTGCTAGGACTTTGGGTTGAAGACTCTTGACCACTACAGGCTGCCAGGACACCCGTACCAAGGGCTAAGGAGCCATACTTGATAAATTTGCGGCGATTAATGCCACCAATGATAATTAGGGGTTCGCGCGATGTCATTAAATTAAACTCTCCTTATATCCGCCTTTACTAGGCTTGACAAAATAGCTGCAACAGTTAAGTTTTTTAGGCGATCGCTAACTACATCTTTTTAGGTAGTCTTGTTGAATGAGAATATTTGTTTTTGAGGTTGAATCTCAGATTAAACTAACTCCTCAGCACCAAATTCACTGTATCCAATGACCCAGAAATAGCAGCAATTTTTATAGCTTTACCTTTGGTTTACTACAGCGCTTGATTGAACTTAAGTGTTAGGATTACCATAAAAATTTTTACATTTGTTGTTACTTTAGATACATTTTTCGAGACGCTTAGTATATTTTTAGCGCCAATGGATAGCGCAGGCATAAGTTGGTTGTTTGGAGTTGAGGATTTTAATTAGGAATAATTTAGTATGGTATTCATTAAGTCGATTTGCTTTTAGATAGAAGAAGTCGTCTTTGCCCGATATCCTTAAAATTGCATGACCTCTGATTCTGCCTTGCCTGAAGCTATTTCTGCCTTTACTGCCGCGACGGAAGAAGTAAAGGTTAATCTCCAAGTACGCTTTAAAAGCGAGGCGGATCGTTTACTCTTAATTTTGCCCACTGAAGCAGAAATGCCCGCCTCTGCTGATAATTGGTCAGAAATTTGGCAGCAGATGAAGCAACGCTTAAATGCTGGCGATAGATTTTGGCAACCCCACACTCAAGTTGAGTTACTCGCCGCCGATAGATTATTAGATGGCAGACAATTACAACAAATAGCTGATGCTTTAGGCGAAGTATTACTGCAAATGCAGCGAGTTCGCACTAGCCGCCGTCAAACGGCTGTAGCGGCAGCAACGGCGGGTTATTGCGTAGAACAACAAGCCATACTAACAACAACTTTAGCTACGGCTCCCGTCGCCGCTACTTCACCTTTAGTAGAGCCATTATATTTACAAATGACTATTCGTTCTGGTGTAGAGATTCGCCACTCTGGTACAGTAGTCGTGTTAGGAGACATTAACCCCGGTGGAATTGTAGTCGCTAATGGCGATATCCTAGTTTGGGGTCGCTTGCGTGGGATTGCTCACGCGGGTGCTAATGCTAATGCCAAATGTTTAATTATGGCGCTGCAAATGGAACCAACACAGTTACGGATTGCTCGTTATGTAGCAAGAGCGCCAGCAAATTCGCCGGAAGAATACTATCCTGAAGTTGCTTATGTTACTCCTGATGGTATCCGTCTGACCAAAGCTGCGGATTTTTCTAAGTTGTCGTCCCAGTTTCTATCACAGTCATGAGTCGCATTATCGTCACAACTTCTGGTAAAGGCGGAGTAGGTAAAACCACCGTCACCGCAAACTTAGGTATGGCTTTAGCCCGATTGGGTAAACAAGTCGCCTTGGTAGATGCGGATTTTGGGCTAAGAAATTTGGATTTATTGTTGGGGTTGGAAAACCGGATAGTCTACACGGCAATTGAAGTTTTTGCGGGAGAATGTCGGCTAGAGCAAGCTTTGGTTAAAGATAAGCGTATCCCCAATTTGGCGCTTTTACCCGCCGCCCAAAATCGGACTAAAGAAGCCGTCAGTCCTGAACAAATGACAGAACTTGTCGGCGCTTTAATTAAAACCTACGATTATGTAGTTATTGATAGTCCCGCAGGAATTGAACTAGGATTTAAAAATGCGATCGCACCAGCGAAGGAAGCTTTGATTGTTACTACTCCCGAAATCTCTGCGGTACGGGATGCTGACCGGGTGGTAGGCTTACTTGAAGCTCAAGGAATCAAACGCATTAATTTAATTGTCAATCGTCTGCGCCCAGCGATGGTACAGCTAAACGATATGATGTCGGTGCAAGATGTGCAGGAAATTTTGGCAATTCCCCTTATTGGGGTAATTCCTGAAGATGAGCGGGTAATTGTTTCGACTAATCGCGGCGAACCTTTAGTATTATCTGAAACTCCCTCCTTGGCGGGAAAGGCTTTTGATAACATAGCGCGTCGTTTGGAAGGACAAACCGTTGAATTTCTAGTTCTAAATCCGCCCCCAGATAATATATTTTCTCGAATCCGCAAATTGTTGTTGACAAAAATTATTTAAGCGATGTTCCTTCTCCTGCTACTGCTATGATCGGTGAATTTTTGGATCGGCTTTTTCCTCTGCCTCGTAATAGTGATAACAGCAGTCGCTCGGAAGTCAAGCGACGGCTACAGGTGGTTATTTCCCATGATCGCGCCGCTCTCAACCCAGAAATGCTAGAAAAAATGCGCCTGGAAATTTTGGAAGTGGTGTCGCGCTACGTAGAACTTGAGATAGATGGGTTGGAGTTTTGCTTAGAAAATAACCAACGAACAACGGCTTTAATTGCTAACTTGCCGATTCGCCGCGTCAAAGAAGAAGAACCGACGAGTACATAGTTTTAAGGGTAGCAAAGTTTTTTTGCTTCTAAGCTGGCGAAAGTAGCTTCTGAGGCTACTTTTGTGCTTTATAACTGCTGCTATAGAGCCACAAGCTCGCAGAGCTTTGCACTATATTTTAGGCGGGAGTGCGCCCGGTTACGGGCTTCGCTTTTCCGTATATTTACTAGCAATTGTGAGCTTAGGTAAACAGGATTACTTAATTTTAATAGTTTATAGAAAGTTTACGATACTTTCCTAGAGCTTTTTATCCTCAAGTAAGGGTAAAACTCTTGTACGCAGAGCAGTTGATACATTTTAGTAGTCTGATTTACTTAGTTGCAAGTATATTTTTTTGATGAAATACAAGTATAAACCGCAACTATAAATAGAAGTTATGTCATCTTTAATTAAGAAACAGATTTCCAGTTTACGTAAATTTAACTACTCAGTGACTTACGTAAATACAAATATTGCAGTTGGGTTACAGTAATTTCCGCCAAGGTTAAATTATCTGCGAGTATCCCGACACAAATATTATGTCAAAACTTCCGTAGCATCAACAATTACCTTTTTTGGAGCATTCAATTTCATGTCTATCCTTGCAAAAAGTTCAACTTTAGCTGCCAGTGTATTAGGTTTACTTAGTCTGTCAACAGTTCTAGTTGCTGCACCTTCTCAAGCCGCAGTTATTAACGGTAGCTTTGAAAGTGGTGATTTTACTGGATGGGAAAAAATTGGTACAGCAGCAGTTGACACCAACGCCTATGGCGTTGACACCACAGATGGTTATTATCAGGCTAGTCTAGTTACTAACAGTAAGGCTCCTGCGGTTTCTATAGAAAAATTTTTAGGTTTAACTCGTGGTAGCCTAAGCACTTTAGGGAACGGCGTAGCCAATAGCGGTGCAGCTATCAAACAAACCTTCACAGCAAGTGCTGGAGATGTGGTTAGTTTTGATTGGAACTTCTTAACTAATGAAGGTACGCCAAACGCTCGTAACAATGACTTTGCCTTCTTTTCACTTACTGGCTTAACAGAATTAGCAGATACTACTGTCTCCTTTGTTGATTCTTTGTCAGAATTTCGCGAAGAAACTGGTTATCAAACGACTTCTTATACTATCGCTACGGCTGGTAACTATACTTTGGGTTTTGGAGTAATAAATTCAGGCGATCGCAAAGTTCAATCTGGTTTGCTAGTAGATAATGTTAGCAGCGAACCCGTCCCCGAACCAGCTTCGATGTTGGGTATTTTAGCTTTTGGTGCTTTGGGTGGCAAGAAGCTACTAAAGCGCAGACAAGAAAAACAAGCTTAATTAATAAGTTACAGAGCTTCGCACTTCTAAACTAAAAATGCGAAGCTCTGCGAGCTTGTGGCTCTATCGCACTTTTCTCACTGCTAAGTCTTTTATTAAGACCTAGCAGTTTTTTTACATTTCCCGCCAACCATCGCAAATACTATCTCAAAGTTTCCGATTCAATGGGTACGTTAGAAATAACTTTACTTGTCGCGCCTGGATTAACTAATTGCTCTAATTCATTCAATGACGAGAAGCCACCACACAATAGCAACTGATCTCCGGCTTGCAAGTGCATACTACCATCAGGAAAACGAATAAACTTACCATCGCGGCGAATCGCTTGAATCTGCACCGCATACTGACGGCGGATATCAAGATCGGCGAGACTTTGCCCCACTGCCGGACTATTATTAGATACAAATAGCCAATGACAAGGATTGTTTTCTGCTGGGAGAGTTGCTGCACCTTTAGCTAATTCATCAAAAGCGGTTAACTCCTCGCCTTGCCCAACTATTAATAAGCGATCGCCTGGGGCTAAAATTGTTTTGCCATCAGGATAATCAAGTTCCTCACCACTTAAGCGCCGCACGGCCATTAAGCTAACTCCCGTCAAGTAGCGCATATCTGCTTCTTCTATAGTCATCCCCGTAAGCGGAGAGCCGTCGGGCAAAGCATACCAACGCCTGTTCATATCTTGAGTAGCTTGATCTAATTCTCGTGCTACTTGGGCAGGCGATCGCTCTGGGCGCAAATCTAAATAATGATGATTGCGAATTTGCTGCATTTCTAATTGCATCGTACTCGCCGACAAGCCCATTTTGGTTAATAAATGATTAGCTAATTCTAAGCTTGCCTCAAATTCGGGCTGTACTACTTCCTGCGCTCCCAATTGGTACAGAGTTTCAATGTCTTTATCGTGATTTGCTTGTACTATCAAGTCTAAGTCGGGAGATAGTTCTAAAGCCCGTTTTAAACACAACCGCGTACTCATGGGATCGGGTAAAGTAATTGCTAAAGATTTTGCTCTTTCTACTCCCGCCGTTTCTAGTACGTGAAAACTTGCCGCATTGCCGTAGACGTAAGCAACCCCCGCTTCGCGTAACTGCTGAATCCTGCTTTCAGACTGTTCAATTACAACAATTGGGTAGCCGTGTGCTTGGACTAATTTAACCAAATTGCGCCCCACGCGCCCGTAACCGCATACTACTATATGATTTTGTTGGGGTAATTCGTCAGATTCGGCGATCGCCACATCACCAGATTCAATCAAAGACCTCAACCAAGGTAATTCGAGTATTTTGGGTACTAAACGCAATACAAACGGCGTTAAAACGAGGGTTACGGCGGTTGTTCCCAAAATTAATAAGTACACCCGGCGAGAAACTAAACCCATTGATAGCCCTTCGCTGGCTAAAACAAAGGAAAACTCTCCAATTTGCGCTAGTCCCAAACCTACCATCAAAGCGGTTTTCCAGGGATAGTGAAATATTTTTACAAGCGGCGTAACGATCGCAAACTTGCCCACAAATACCAGCAATACTAGCCCCAAAATCAACTCTAAGTTTTGCCACAAAAAGAACGGATCGATTAGCATCCCAATCGCCGCAAAAAATAAAGTTGCAAAAATATCTCTCAGTGGCTCGACATAAGTTAAAGTTTGGTCGGCGTATTCCACCTCAGAAATCATCAATCCAGCGACAAAAGCGCCCATTTCAATTGATAATCCCAAATGCTCGGTAAGTAAGGCAATCCCCAAACACAGCGCCACTACACCTAATAAAAATAACTCCTTACTCTCCGTTCTTGCCAATAACCTTAATAATGGTGGAATTAGCCAAATTCCTGCTACCACTGCTCCGGCGGCAAATAAACCAATTTTAATTAATGCCGTACCTACAGCTATACCAATAGTTTCCGGGGGTTGCTCCAAAGCAGGTAAAACCGCCAGCATTAGTCCTAGCGCCAAGTCTTGGACTACCAACATCCCTAACATAACTTGACCGTGGGGCGTTTCTGTTTCGTTGCGCTCCATCAAGCACTTCAAAACAACGGCGGTAGATGAAAGTGATAAAATTGCCCCTAAAAACACTCCTTGGGCCGGAGAACTTACCCATCCCACACCTACCGACACTATGGCAGTACCGATAATAGTAAGCACAATTTGCAAACCCCCGCCACCCAAACTAATTAGCTGGACTTTTTTTAGTTCAGCAAGGGAAAATTCCACTCCTAAAGCAAATAATAAAAAGGCAACGCCGAATTGGGCTAAGGTTTCGACTTGGATTAGTTCTTTAATTAATCCTAATCCTGCTGGCCCAATCACCACCCCACCGACTAAGTAGCCAAGTAAAACTGGTTGGCGAAACAATGCCGCTAGTAGTCCACCTACCGCCGACACTGCAAGGACTAATACTAAATCAACAATTAGTCTAAAATCTTCTTGCACAAGTTTATTAGAAAAAATATTAAGGTATATTAATTTACTGTAGAGCTTTTTTATCAAAGATTTCCATAAGAAATAAAAGATGGGTTGATGAATTTAGGACTGATTCAAAACTTGATCCCCCCTAACCCCCCTTGAAAAAGGGGGGAAATAAAAGCTCCTTTTTAAGGGTGTTGGAGGCTTGTACAAGCAGTAAATCGATTTATTTCTAAGAGGAAAATAAAAGCTCCTTTTTAAGGGTGTTGGGGGATCTTTTGGGCGTAAGTACCGAAATGTTAAGGAGGATCGCGCGCGTAATGCGATCGCATCCCGACAAAATCAACAACCGTTAAAAACGACTCATGGCATAATGATCGCAATGTGCGTAAAATAGCCTAATTATTGAAAATGCCTACACCGTTTGCCAATGCTAAACCCGCTATCTTAGTCCTTGCTGATGGCACAACCTATCGCGGTTGGTCTTTTGGAGCTACGGGAACAACGACCGGAGAAGTAGTTTTTAATACCGGAATGACGGGCTATCAAGAAGTATTGACCGATCCTAGTTATCGCGGTCAGATGATAGTTTTTACCTATCCCGAAATTGGCAATACTGGAGTGAATATTGAAGACGAAGAATCAAGCCGTCCGCAAGTAAGAGGAGCGATCGCGCGCAATATCTGCGATCGCCCTAGCAACTGGCGCTCTACCAGTAGTTTGACTGACTACCTCAAAAAGCACAATATACCAGGAATCTATGGCATTGATACTCGCGCTTTAACTCGGAAAATTCGGGTATTAGGGGCAATGAATGGCGGCATTTCGACCGAGCTTGACGAAACAGATTTATTAGAATTAGTCCAAACAGCGCCTACTATGGCAGGCTTAAATTTAGTCAAAGAAGTAACGACAAAAGACGTTTACGAATGGTTAGAGCCGACAACTAACGTCTGGGAATTTAAACCCGTTAGTGAGCCAATAGTCGAAAAACAACTAACTGTAGTCGCCCTAGATTTTGGCGTTAAGCGCAATATTTTACGCCGATTAGCAAGTTATGGTTGCAGAGTAATTGTTGTCCCAGCAAGTATGCCCGCCGACGAGATTATGAAATACAATCCTGATGGAATATTTCTTTCTAATGGCCCTGGTGATCCTGCCGCAAATATCGAAGGAATAGAAACAACCAAAGCCTTACTAAGTTGCCAAAAACCTGTATTTGGGATTTGTATGGGGCATCAAATTTTGGGCTTATCTTTGGGCGCTCAAACTTATAAACTCAAATTTGGTCATCGCGGCTTAAATCAGCCTGCGGGGTTAGCGCGACAAGTAGAAATTACTAGCCAAAATCATAGTTTTGCCCTCGATCCCGATTCCTTACCTGGTGCGGACGTAGAAATTACTCATCTCAACCTCAACGATCGCACGGTTGCCGGATTAAAGCATAAAACCTTACCAATGTTTTCGGTACAATACCACCCCGAAGCCAGCCCTGGCCCCCACGATGCTGATTATTTATTTGAGCAATTTGTCACCTCAATGCGTACCAGTAGAGCTATTTAATGGCTTATCTGTCAAATTACTATCAGTTTGCGATCGCAATTTGTGCCAATTTATAAGGAATGGGTAATTGGTAATTGGTAATTGGTAATTGGTAATATCCAATGACCAATTATTTTCTAATATGTATTGCTTCAATAACAGATAATAATCGCGGTACTTAGCATGGTAAATTTGACCCCCAACTCTAGCTTTAGTTTGACGCTACGCTTAGAAATTCCTAACCGGGTGGGAATGCTGGCAAGTGTAACTGGTGCGATCGCACTGGCGGGCGGAAATCTCGGTCAAATCGACTTGATCGAGCAAACCCGCGATGTTTCGATTCGTGATATTACCGTGGATGCGGCTAGTACCGAACACGCCGAAACAATTGTTGAATCGATTAAAGTTTTACCCGACATTAAATTAATAGATGTCTATGATCGCACTTTTAATTTGCATCGCGGCGGCAAAATTAGCATTACAAGTCGCATTCCCATTAAAAGCTTGGCAGATTTGGCAATGGCTTACACTCCAGGAGTGGGCAGAATTTGTATGGCAATAGCCACTGACCCCGAACAGGCTTACCATTTAACTATTAAGCAAAATACCGTAGCGATCGTTACTGATGGTAGTGCGGTATTAGGTTTAGGTAATTTGGGGCCAGAAGCAGCACTGCCTGTAATGGAAGGTAAAGCGATGCTGTTTAAAGAATTTGCCGGGATTGATGCTTTTCCCATTTGCCTAGCTAGTCAAGATACTAAAACTATTGTGGAAACGGTTAAGCAAATTGCCCCCGTATTTGGCGGGGTAAACTTAGAAGATATTGCCGCCCCTCGTTGCTTTGAAATTGAAAAGCTACTGCGCGAACAATTGAATATTCCTGTTTTCCACGATGACCAACACGGCACGGCAATTGTAACTTTAGCGGCATTAATTAACGCCCTGAAGCTGGTCAACAAGCCTTTAGCTAAGATAAAAATCATTATTAACGGTGCGGGGGCGGCAGGAGTTGCGATCGCGCGCTTGTTGCGTAAAGCTGGAGCCGAAACTATTTGGATGTGCGACTCTAAAGGCATTTTATCTACTCAGCGCCCGGATATGACCCCCGAAAAGCTAGAGTTTGCGATCAATAAAATGGGCGGTTTAGCGGCGGCGATGATGGGTTCAGATGTATTTATTGGGGTGAGCGCTCCGGGGGTAGTTACGCCAGAAATGGTGCGCTCAATGGCAAGCGAGCCGATTGTCTTTGCGATGGCAAACCCGATTCCAGAAATTCAGCCAGAACTTGTAACTGACTACGTAGCAGTGATGGCGACGGGGAGAAGCGATTACCCCAACCAAATTAATAATGTATTGGCTTTTCCTGGGGTATTTCGCGGTGCTTTAGACTGTCGTGCCTCCACTATTACGACAACAATGTATTTAGAAGCAGCCTATGCGATCGCGTCTTTAGTCAAACCCTCTGACCTCAACCGCCAACACATTGTCCCCTCAGTGTTTGATGAGCGGGTTGTAAGTGCGGTGGCTGGGGCAGTTCAAAGAGCAGCTAGACAAGAAGGAATCGCTGCAAATTAGCAGTTACTTAGTTTTGCATTCTAGTTAGGTTGCGTTCTAGAATGCAGTTAGTTTTGAGCGCGGCTTTTTACAGGTTTGGCTGGCGAGGGAGACTTTGACCAATTACTACGACGTTGCTTAGAGCGTTTAACCTGCGAAGGCTCTGCCGCCGATGGTGGTGTAAAGTTCGGCTCGTAGCCTGGGACTGGGACTTTAACAATAGTGTAGTTGAGCAATTTTTCGATACTGGTCAAAAATGGATATTCATCTTTGCAGACTAAAGAAACGGCGCAGCCTTCCATTCCGGCGCGACCTGTGCGCCCGATGCGATGCACGTAGTCTTCGGGAACATTGGGCAGTTCAAAATTTACTACATGAGGAAGCCTCTCTATATCTAGCCCCCGTGAGGCTACATCGGTAGCGACTAATACCCGCACCTTGCCTTGCTTAAAATCGTTTAAAGCTTTGAGACGAGCCGCTTGACTTTTGTTGCCATGAATCGCGGCGGTTTTTAAACCATCTTTGGCAAGCTGCTCGGCTAGACGACTAGCACCGTGTTTTGTCCGGGTAAAAACTAGCACTTGTTTCCAGTTGTGGAAGCTAATCATGTAAGAGAGTAATTCTCGCTTGCGATCGCGTTCGACCAGATGCACGACTTGTTGTACTTGCTCAGAGGCGGTATTGCGGGAAGCAACCTCAATTAAAACCGGAGTTTTGAGCAGAGTATTTGCAAGTTGCTGGATGGTTTTAGAAAAGGTGGCGGAAAACATCAGCGTTTGCCGAGCGGAGGGCAATTTCGCCAAAATTTTGCGGATATCGTGGATAAAGCCCATATCTAACATCCGATCGCATTCATCCAGCACAAGTATTTCTATGTGGGAAAGATCGAGGTTTTTTTGCTCTAAGTGGTCTAGTAAGCGACCAGGAGTAGCGACGACAATATCAACGCCTTGGCGCAGGGTTTGAATTTGCGGTTTAAGACCAATCCCACCATAGACGATAGCTGAACGCAGGGGTAGGTATTTGCCATAGGTTCTCACACTATCTCCTACTTGTTGAGCTAGTTCGCGGGTGGGGAGAAGGATTAGAGCGCGAGGTGTACGATACTCTTTGCGGGAACTGGAATTGTTGAGGAGTTGCAATAGAGGTAAGGTGAAACCCGCCGTTTTACCCGTCCCTGTTTGGGCGCTGGCGAAAACATCTTTTCCTTGTAAAATAGCTGGAATTGCTTGCTGTTGAATGGGTGTAGGCTCGTTGTAGTCCTGCTCGGCGACAGCACGAAGCAAGTCTTGGGAAAGACCAAGATCAGAAAATGTCATAAATACGATGGCTCCAAGAGTTGCCCCTATCCAAATCAAAATGGAACCAGTCTAAGAGCAAAAAATTTGTGGTTTAGTTGGATGGCTCGAACAAGCAAGTCAACTCCGCCAGCAACAGACCGGGATGCACTAGCAGAGATATATCTTAACAGGGAATTGGTAATTGGTAATTGGGAAGTTTCTTAGTGACCGATCGCCCAGGGTCGTCCGTGATGATGGTTGTGTTTAGGAGTTGAATGATTGGGCGCGTTTGGACGTTGCACTACGCGAGGTTCGCCGCTTTGTTCTACTCGCTTGCTTAGTTGGGTGGGGGTTTTGAGTATGCCCACCGCAGATACCAGCCGTTTGGCGACAGTTTGGCACGTTGGGCAAAATATCGGCTCCCCCGCTTGTTGAAGGCTGCGAATTTGCTCAAATACACCGCAATTGCATCGAAAATCGTATAAAGGCATTAGTTGCTATTTCCTTGGTAGTAAGTTTTTGGCGATTAGTGGGTTTGATAAACTAATTTGGAGATCCCCCCTAACCCACGTCAATAAAGCGGTCAGGTTCAGCTACACCGCTTTTTGACTCCCCTTAAAAAAGGGGGAAAATATTTGGAGTTTAGCTTTTACCTAAGTAGGTAGTACGTTACGCTCAAAAATTGCGGTGGGTACAGCGATCGTACAGCAAGCGTTGGGAATATCTACAATGCCGCTAATGCGTCCTTCTACGGGAGCCGAACCTAAAAGCAAATAAACTTGTTCGCCTGTATAGCCAAACTTTTTGAAATAGGCGATCGCATTCAAGCAAGCACGACGATAGGCAACATGAGCATCTAAATAATACTGTTTGCCCGAAAATTCATCTACCGATATGCCTTCAAATACCAAAAATTCTGAGTAATGAGGTTGAACGGGGCCAGGCTTAAATATGGGGTTAACTACGCTATATTTTTCTACACCGCCTTTAATTAATTCGACGTGCAAATCGAGGTAGCCAGCCATCTCAATCGCGCCGCAAAAAGTAATTTCTCCGTCACCTTGGGAAAAGTGAATGTCTCCCATTGAAAGCTTTGCACCTTCAACGTAGACGGGGAAATAAACCTTTGAGCCTTTAGACAAGTTTTTAATGTCGCAGTTTCCCCCATGTTCGCGGGGAGGAATTGTCCTACAAGCTTCTTTTGCTATGCGGTCAAATTCCGCGCCTTTAAGAGAACCTAAAATTGCATCAGTTGGATTAGGAAGTAAAGCTAAAGCTGGTACGCGATCGGGGTCAGTAGCGACTAATTCCGCTTCCCGTTTATTCCAAGTAGCCAGCAATTCATGGGAAGGAGCGCAGCCAATTAATCCGGGGTGAGGAATCCCAGCAAATTTTACATCGGGAATGTGACGACTGCGCGCATAGATGCCTTGCAAATCCCAAATTGCTTTTTGCGCTGTTGGATAATGCTCTGTTAAAAAGCCGCCGCCGTTTTCTTTGGCAAAAATCCCTGTAAAACCCCACTCATAGTTGGGCAAAGTTCCCACATCTAAAATATCTACGACTAGCAAATCGCCTGGTTCTGCACCATTAACGTGGATCGGCCCGCTTAAAACGTGAGGAATAGTTAAATTAACTGTGCGGATATCTTCAGGACTATCATTATTGTGAATTTGTCCATCAGTCCAGTCTTTGCACTCAATCCGAAATACTGTACCGGGATTAACAGAAGCTACTGCCGGAATATCAGGATGCCAGCGATTATGTCCCACCGCATCTTGTTCTGTCATCGGCTTATTTAAGTCAACTTTAAAAAGCACTTCTGGCATAATACACTCCTGCTTGTTTGCTTGCTAGAGGCGATCGCTATCCCTGTAGGACTTAAGCTTTTGAATCCTGACTAAAACTTGTACGGATTATATTCGATTGATAGCCTACAAAAATGTGATTAAGTATTTTTGTATTGCTATTTTACAAATCCCAAAAAATTTGCTTGTAAATAATAAAGCAAAAATTTCCTCAGCAAATTGTATTTCTAACTACAAATCTATAAACTAATGAAGTAGCTTTGATTAAAGTTAAAAAACGATTTTAAGCATTATTTAATATTAACAATGTGCAAAATATGTTACCAAATTTACAGAATTAGTTTATAGTTTTTATCAACTAATAATCTTGTGGCAGAGGGGTTGTATGTTCTTATCTATTCTCTGACAAACATTCGGAAATTCTATTTAAATACGCTGTGCGATCGCGAGTTCCATCACTTCCTTCCCAAGTCACTAACCAAGGGAGTTGACCTTCTTTAAGAGCGTCGCCAGAAAAGTCGGTTGTAGGGAGAAAAACAAGAGTCCTGTTCCCATCTGCGTCCGTCTCCAATCTCGCCCACCCAACACGGCTCATAAACTCAATAATATCTCCATTTACCTCGCGCCAAATGCGTTTTTGAACACTAAAGCCAAAACGTCGATCGCTGTTTGTCCAAAGCTCATCCATAGCACGTAAGTCTTGACAAGGGAAATTTTGAGCGACTTCGGCTGGAAACCTGCGCTCTTGCGATGTGTTCGATAGTTCCCACACGATCTCGGCTGTTAGATTGTCAGCCTCTTTCAATTTATTATTTTGCAGTAGGTTTTTTAATTCAGCATAAAAATACTCTTGTTGAGATTGTTTAACTTTACTCAACAAATCATTGTTTTGATTGGGTGTAAGCAACTCAATTAATTCGTAATGTAAGGATTTTATAGTATCAGGAGTAATTATTTTATTTTTTGAATTATGAGGGTTAAATTGCTGGGTATTTGATTGAAGTAACCCAAACGCTTTTTTATAAAATTCTAGTGCTGCTTGATTATTCTCTTGTTCTTTATATATTTTACCTTGTATTATTAATGAATAAAGGCGCACTTCCTTTTCTAAAGGAGAGATTTGGCTATTTCCATCTCCTAATAGTTTTGTATTCTTTTTGATCGTTTTTATAGCGTCTTCCCGCTGCTCTAGATTCTGATATGCTAAGGCGATATTGCTTAACAAGAGACTTTGTTGAAGATTGTAGTTCTCTTTAATTTCCTCATCTTGAGACAAACCTAATTGTTTCGTGGCCTCAGCCGCTTCTTGCTCATCCTTTCTCTGGATTTGTGGGATTAATTCAGATAGTAGTGAGATATTTGTAAGCTGGTTCTGGACGCGATTAAGTTTAACTCCTGCCAAGCTTGCTGAAATGAGTAATGCTACTAAAATAATATTTCCAACGCGAGTTCGACTTTTAGCTTTCTTATTCGCTACAGCCAATGTATAGTTAGCCTCAGCTAATACTTGACTTCTTTGTTCTGCTGCTTCTTTGTCCTGCTTCTCGCGTTCCAATGCAGCCTCTATTTCTAATCTAGCTAATTTTTGTTCCTCCTGTTGACTAGCTAATAAAAACATGGTATGTCGGTCACTTAAACTTTTATCCTTCGACCATTTTTGACCATCTAGCAGTGTCACTCCCCTCAACAATCGCGAGGTATCTTTGTATTCAGAAGCTACCCAAGCTTTGAGATTTTCGGCGTAAGGGCAAAACGTCTGCAACTGAGTTTCAATCCAATCATTGTCAAAAATCTCTTTATAAATTGGGTTGTAAACTCTTAATTTGTTTTTTTCTTTGACAACTAATCCAGAAAGCTGTAAGTGATATTGCTCTGGAGTATCATCTGCTATTATCTCAAATTTCTCCGCCTGACAAATTCGCTGACACAAGCCTATCAGAGCAGGGGCGTTTTTATTCTTAATAATCCTATCTCTAATCGTTTGTAAATGTTGAGGATAGTCTTGGGCTTCCCAGTTTTCAATAATGCACTGACGCACGACCTGTTCAACATTACGTGGATTTTCTTCTTGAGACTCTTTCACCATCAAATCGCACAGCTTTTGTGTCAGGAACGGTTGTCCTCCTGTCCAATCCAAAATTTGCTTAAATATCCCCTCTGGGTCAGGATATATCCCCTGCAAACCCTTTATTAACGGTTCAATTTTATCATTCGATTGGAATGGCTTTAAAAAGATACCTTTGCCAATATTAAACGCAGTGATATTTTTATCTTTGATTAAATCGCTTGGTGATGCAATTCCTAATAAACAAAAGGTAAGACGTTTATATTTGCGCTCGTCATTACGGCGTTCATGACAATAACGAATGAAAACAAAAAAATCATCAGTATTAAAATTGAGACTTACAACGCTACCAATTTCATCAATAAAAATAACAATATTTTCGTCTATTTGGGCAAGTAGTATCTTTTCAATAAACTTCCGAAATCGTGTTCCACCTGAGTCTGACTGATTTCGTTCCCACCACTCGGCAAATTTAAAATCTAGGTCAAAATAATCAATAAGTTTTTCAACTAACCCTTTATACCATTCCTCTTCTGAGATGTTTTTGCTAGTTCCACCACTAAGGTCAATAACTGCACATTCTATGCCATCGTCTCGTAAACGGCGTACAGTTCGTATCCGCAAGCTGCTCTTTCCACTTTGACTTGAGTTCAGCACATAACAAAACTTACCAGCTTTCAGTGCTTCATATAATTCTTCATCGGCTTTTCGCTTTACATAGGTGCTGTTGTCTTCTGGTACACATCCAGAGTAATAGTACTGGTCAACCATAACTTACTCCAAACGCTCAGAAAAGTACTGACGATGTAAATCGTAACGCGAACTACAATCATGACTAGAATATTTCACTAACCCTATACTGTCGAGTTTGAACCCAACTTCAGGATCTAGTCTCACGGATTCATTTGCCGTTAGCACTTTTTTATACGCCGATTCTAACTGAGGATTTTTTTGTAAAATCGATAGTAGCTTTCGTAGATGGTTGCTGTAAATCCCTTCTTCTGTTGGCGCAAGGGTTAAAAGTTTCTCTAAAGTTGTTTGTTGATGCTTAAGACTGCTTAAAGCCTGATTTATGAGTTCTGGGTGTCCTCCTACTAAACCCATCAACCGCCTCAATCCATCTTCTCCCAACTGTTGGTCTAATTCATAATGCTTGGCAAAAGTTGTTACCTCAGAAAGGTTAAAGTCTAGTAACTTAACTGATACTCCTACATTGAACGGTGAATAATTATCAGGTAAGTTTGGATAAGCTTGAGTGGAACAAACCAAAATTACCCGCAGTTTTCTCCAAATATTACCAACTCTGTCGCTTTGTTTGCTGCTATCATGCCAAAACCGTAGGAGCGAGAAAAATTCTTCGTAAGTATCATAAAATTCAATCAACAAGTCACAATTATCTATACCAATGACTATAGGACATTCACTATTTGATAGTAAATATTTAATGTATCTATTACAGTTCTCCTTCGCTGTGGCGGGATTTTGCCAGCATTCCTCTATTTTGGATTGAAGTTCCAAACTCGTAAAAGCATCAGCTAAATCATTAGAAACTTGAACGCAGAACCAGTACAAAAAGGTGTTTGAGTTAGTTAAAGTATTCCTATCAGCAAGATTCAAATCTAATTTAACTGATTCATAATCCTGCTGTTTCGCATATTCAAGCCATTGCCCTAACAGCAAGGTTTTACCCATTCCCTGGGCAGATGTAATACGAATTAGCGCTCCAGGTTCTCTAATTTTATCGTAACCCAAAGATTCAACGTTGGGACGCTCAATATAAAAGTAAGGATCTAGTGGCGCTCGTTGTACCTCTAAGGGTTCTGGGTTTTTAGCTTCTTCCATCAAAGCTGGTCTAGTTTTCGGTAGAGAAGCTTGTTTTTCGTTATCTTGCTTTTCTTTATGGCGCTTTAGAGGTTGCCGAAAATTTGCCTTTTTTACCTCTTCGCCTAACTCCTTAGTAAGCATATCCCATATGACCTTACCAACTTTTTTGCAGTGGTCTTCTGTATAAAAATTATCATTTTCAGCGTTTACTTGTTCCGCATCAGCGTCTGAAGTTTTCTCAACTCTAGAGTATTTTATTCCATCGTATGCTGCCTTCAATACTTTCGTTTGCATATCATTTAGATAGTGTCCCTCAACTTTTCTGCTAATTTCATTAACCAGTTTTTTGACCTCTTCCCAAGAAAGTTCTGGCTGATAGTTCATGGCTTTAATTGATAATTATGCGAACAAGACATCAAGGCTTAGAGGCTCTATTTGACAGAGCAAAATGCAGTGAGTGCCTGGGCTTAAAACCCAGATAGATTTGCTCATGCCACCTTTAAAAACTGGCTTTTACTTATCTAGTTGATATTGTATCAACTTCTGTAGCCCGATCTTTATATTTGTTTGCTAACAAACCCCCTTCGGGCTGAACTCAAGGACGGGGAACGCTTTTCCTGTTTAACTTTCCTATTATCGAAAGTTTTGAGATTAATTTAACCCCACTTTTTGCTACTTTTTTACACTTTGGTTGCATAAGTTATTAATTAAAACCCACTTTTCATAAAGTGCGATCGCACTTTAGTTACAAGAATCATTAATTGAGGCACTTTCTTATGTAAATAACTTATTAATCAAGCCACTTTTTCCTACTGCATAATAGTACATTTTTAAATAAGTTAGGCAGTAGATGAAAACTTGAAATTAATCTACAAATCATGTTTAACTTTACCAGTTTGAATAGAAAAGCATGGGCTTTCGATCAGTTTTTTAGTGAGAGCAAAGATGGAGCAAATATAAAACGAAAGGCTATTGCTATTACAATGTTTTTTGTAATAATTGGGGCAGGATTGGCAACAGCCGCTACTGCTATTGCTAATCTAGATGCTTCATCGACGACAATTGCTTGGAGACCCAGACCAGCCCCACCAAATAGGGAAGGAAGTGATGACCCTAGCAATACCGAAGGTATTAACCAGCAAGGCAGCTTATTAACTTAGTTGAACTTGAATAATACTTTCATCATTTCCAAACCCCGAGACTCACATTTTTGAACAATGTAAGTTAGAGCAGCCCCATCCTCGCCCTTGTAAGGCAGGGTGGGGATATGTCATTAACTAAGGTTTTAGGCTCGCGTCATAAGAAAGCTGATCGACGAGAAACGCCAGTGATATATTGCTAAAAAAGTTTAGGAGATTACTTTATGATTGCGAAAAGCTGGTTGAGTGGGTGCTGGCAGGTGAAAATTGGGACTTGCGTTGCTATGGCTGGGACATTCTGTATCGCAATAAGCGGGGGTGTTTTGGCTCAAGTCGTGCCGGATAATACGCTAGGTGCTGAAAGTTCTATAGCTACACCCGATGTCATCCGGGGCATTGAGAGCGATCGCATTGATGGTGGAGCAACTCGCGGTGCTAATCTCTTTCATAGTTTTGAGCAATTTAATATCGGTGCAGAGCGAGGTGCTTACTTCACCAATTCAGTAGGGATTGAAAACATTTTCTCGCGCGTTACCGGGGCTAATAGTTCGGAAATATTGGGACGGCTCGGGGTGTTAGGCAATGCCAATTTGTTTTTGATTAATCCTAGGGGCATTGTGTTCGGCTCTGGGGCAAGTTTGGATGTGCAAGGCTCATTTATCGCTACAACGGCGGATGCGGTGAAGTTGGGCGATACGGGATTATTTAGCGCCACGCAACCAGAGGCGAGTAACTTACTTACGGTTAGTCCGTCAGCAATATTGTTTAATACTATTAACGCTCAATCGATTGTTAATCGTTCGCAAGCACAAAGCTCCATTAGTCAGCCTAATTCAGCAGGTGATTCCCCAGGACTACAGGTGCCACCGAGTCGCACCCTCGGATTGATTGGTGGGGATGTGCTGATACAGGGAGGAAAACTGACAGCAGCCGGGGGAAGAATTGAACTCGGTAGTGTCGCTGGAGTGGGTCAAGTGAGTTTGATCCCTAATGAAAAAGGCTTTGCCCTAGGGTATGACGCGATTGCTGATTTTGGCAATATTTCGCTCTCCAACCGAGCGTCTGTGGATACCAGTGGTGAGGGGGGCGGTGATGTTCAAATTCGTGGTGCGCGGTTAGAGATGAGCCAAAACTCCAATGTTTGGGCTGACACCTTGGGAGCAGAAAATGGCGGCGAATTACTAGTCCGCACAACAGAGGTTGTTCTGGGTGAGGATTCATTTTTGAGGGCTAATGTGACTCCTACAGGAATGGGAACTGGAGGAAACTTAACGATTAATACAGGTCGCTTGCTGGTGCAGGGTGGGGCAGAGGTATCAGCCACTACGTCCGGTGCAGGCAAGGGCGGCAACTTGCAGATATCTGCTAGTGAGTCAGTCGAGGTGGTGGGAGAATCACCCAATAGACAGGTTGGCAGTGGTTTGTTGGCTCAGAGTGAAGGAAGTGGAGGGGATGGAGGGGATGCAGGGAATTTGACGATTGACACGGGCCGCTTGCTGGTGCGCGATGGGTCACAGATATCAGCCAGTACTGGAGGTGAAGGCAAAGGCGGCAACTTGCAAATAGTTGCTGACTCGGTCGAGATGGTTGGCGAATCCGCCAAGAGTGAGTTTGTTAGTGGCTTGTCTGCACAGAGTGAAGGGCGTGGGGATGCAGGAAATGTGACAATTGAAACGGGGCGCTTGCTGTTGCAAGATGGGGCGCAGGTATCAGCCATTACTGGAGGTGAAGGCAAGGGCGGCAACTTGCAGATAGTTGCTGACTCGGTCGAGATGGTTGGAGAATCCGCCAAGAGTGAGTTTGTTAGTGGCTTGTTTGCTACGAGTTTGGGAAGTGGGAATGCAGGGAATGTGACAATTAAAACGGGGCGCTTGCTGGTGCGCGATGGGGCGCAGGTATCAGCCATTACTGAAGGTGAAGGCAAGGGCGGCCACTTGCAGATAGTTGCTCATGACTCAGTTGAGTTGATTGGTACCTCCGCCAATAGTCAGTTTGCTAGTGGATTGTCTGTTCGGAGTCAAGGAAGTGGGGATTCAGGAAACTTAACGATTGATACAGGGCGCTTGCTAGTGCAGGGTGGGGCAGTCATATCTAGCCGTAGCTCAGGAGAAGGAACATCTGGCAATACAGACATTACAGCCCGCGAAACTTTACAAGCTGATGATGGCACAATTAGTACTAGCACTAGCCGTTCTGGTGGAGGTGCGATCGCAATCAAGGCTGGAAATATCCGCCTAGTTGGCGACTCTGACATCAGAGGTAATGTCGCTTCTGGTGCAGACGACGGCGGTAACATTACTCTGACTGCTGACTATATCCTTGCTTTTGATAACAGCGATATCCTCGCTTTTGCGCGTGATGGCAAGGGCGGAGACATAACCCTCAATACTCCTGCCTTCTTCGGTGAAAACTACCGTCCTGCTCCTGGTAGCACTAATCTTAGTGGGCTTGATAACAATAACCAAGTTGACATTAATGCCACTGGCGCTGTCAGTGGCATCATCACCATACCCGATGTCACCTTTATCCAAAATAGCCTGATTGAATTACCAGAAAATCAACTTAACACCGACAGCATCCTCGCCAATAGCTGCATTGTCCGCCGCAATCAACCGACTATGGGCAGCTTCACGATTACAGGAACTGGGGGCTTACCGCAGCGTCCTGGAGATGCTCAAATATCTAGCTTTCCCACAGTAGACATGGCAACTCTACCAAGTGATATCACAACTTCAAATACTCACCCTAATCGTTCTTGGCAAAAAGGCGACCCCATTATTGAACCCCAAGGCGTGTATCGGCTACCAAATCGAAAACTTGTATTGAGTCGAGAATGTTCTTAAAGAAATAAAAAGCTAAATTCATTGCATCTGCTGCAAAACTTGACCAATCAAATCTGTTGGCACTTGGTCAGTTATTTCGACTGCACCAATTTGAGTAGGTAGCACAAATCTAACTTTACCTGCTTTAACTTTTTTGTCAGTTTGTAAAGAGTCAATAATCGCATTAATATCTATTCCTGACGGCAAAGTAGTTGTAAGTCCAGCTTTTTGAATTAGCGCAACATGACGTGCTTGCGACTCTGCATCCCACAAATTCATTCCCAGGGCGAGTTTTCCCGCCGCTACCATGCCAATTGCTACAGCTTCACCATGATTAATCGAGCGATAGCCTGTCAAGCTTTCTACCGCATGACCGATAGTATGACCATAATTGAGAATTGCCCTTAATCCGGCTTCTTTTTCATCTTTACTGACGACATCAGCTTTAGCTTGACAAGAACGGGCTAAAATAGTTTGCACCAAGCTAGGAGAAAGAGCAGGCATTTCGTCTAGGCGATCGCACGCTTCCATTTGCTCAAACAAATCCAAGTCCCAAATTATTCCATACTTAATTACTTCTGCCATCCCGGCTTGAAACTCCCGCACAGGTAAAGTGTCCAATACTTGCGGATCAATTAGTACCAATCGTGGCTGATGGAATGCGCCAATTAAATTTTTGCCTTGGGGATGATTCACACCTGTTTTGCCACCAATAGAAGCATCAACCATTGACAATAACGTAGTAGGGACTTGAACAAAATTAATCCCTCTTAGCCATGTAGCCGCCGCGAAGCCCGTCATATCTCCAATTACGCCCCCACCTAAAGCAACCATCGTTGACGCGCGTTCTAGGCGGTTTTCTAGGGCTTTGTCGTAGATTTGCCCAACAGAGGTTAAGTTTTTGTATTGTTCGCCATCCTTGAGAAGACAAGTTGTAACATCGAAGCCTGCATTTAAGAGAGATGAAACCGCTCTTTCCCCATAATGACCAAACACTGAGGGGTTGGATACTAATAAAACTTTTTTACCCAATTTGAGGGTAGCCATTTTTTCACCCAGCAATTCTAAGTTGCCTGGTGCGATCGCAATGTCGTAAGACTCAGAAGGTAGATTTACACTAATAATAGGCATAGCAAATATTTCAATTGGCGACTGGGCGCTGCAATTACTTCAACTAATGTTTCAATATTCTTTATAGCTAATGGAGAAACACAAATGCTTGGAGTTATTTCTTACGTGCTGCTTTTGGGCGGATTTTTTGCCCTGGCGGTGGGTTTACTTTTCGGGCTACGCGCTGTTAAATTGCTGTAATTCATGGTATTAGGGCGCATAGATAAAATGCGCCCTACTCCTAGCCTTAACTAGCTAAAGCTGTAACATTTACTTGAGGAGTCTGAACTTTGATTTTGGCTTCTTCTGCTAAAAATTCGGCTAATTGCGCTTCAATTTCAGCTTTGACAATTTCTCGGTATTCTAGAAAATGCTCGATTTGGGCGCAAGTTGACAAGTAGCTGCTAATCCCACCGCGATTGTAACGATACATATTAAACAAGTTACGCCAGAAAGCATAACGAGTTTTGCGAACTAAACCTTGTCGCCAGCAAATTGTCAAAAATGCCTGAATTACCTTCAAATCGACTCCTGTTTTAGAAGAATTACCTTTATCGGGATATTTTGCTTCGCCTAAAATGCGGAAGTGGCGATAAGTCCGATCTAAAAACTTCTCTGGATCGTACAATTCCCAAAAAGCTGCAATGTATTCGCTGGCAATTTCTTCTAAAGGACGAGTGGGGACGTAGTTCATCAATGTAGTTTGATTGATGTTGCCATCTTTTGAACGCAATCTGCCTTCTTTTTCGAGGCGGATAGTTAGCGCCGTATCGGGCAATGCTTGCAGCATACTAAATATAGCTGTAGGAATGGAAGTTTTTTCTACAAACTTGACTACGCGATCGCCTGCGCCCGATTTTTCGCCATCAAAACCAATAATAAATCCAGCCATTACGCGCAATCCAGTACGAGTAATTGCATGAACAGAATCAGTTAATGAATCGCGGGTATTTTGAAACTTTTGCGTCAAAGTCAAGCTTTCTTCGTCGGGGGTTTCAATGCCCAAAAACACCGAACCAAAGTTACAATCAACCATCATATCCATCAATTCTTGATCTTTTGCCAAATCAATTGATGCTTCTGTTGCAAAGGAGAAAGGATAACGTTTTTCAACCATCCAAGGCTTTAGGTCTTTAAGAAACAACTTTACATTGCGTTTATTGCCAATAAAGTTGTCATCTACCATAAAAATACTGCGTCGCCAGCCAAGATTGTAAAGGCATTCTAACTCGGCGATAATTTGGGCTGGGGTTTTAGTCCGAGGTTTACGCCCGTAGAGTACGATAATGTCGCAAAATTCGCATTGAAACGGACAACCGCGCGAAAATTGTACTGACATTTCCGAATAAGCATCAAACTTTAGCAAGTCAAAGCGGGGAGTTGGAGTGTTGCTAACATCGGGTTTTTCGCCATTGACAGCCCGGAAAGTGCCGCTTTTTTCACCCCGTGCGATCGCCTCAACAAACATGGGAAGGGTAATTTCCCCTTCATCCAAAATCAAAAAGTCTGCTCCCGCACCTTGAGCTTCAAGAGGTAAAGCTGTGGGATAAGGGCCACCTACAGCTACTAATTTACCGCGTTTTTTCGCTTCTTGAACTTGAGCAAGCAAATCTTTTTTCTGGACAATCATCGCCGAAAGAATAACTAAATCTGCCCATTGCCATATATCTTCAGTTATTTCGCTAACGTTGCGATCAACTAACTTATATTCCCATTCTTGGGGCAAAATTGCCGCTACTGTAACCAATCCCAAAGGCGGTAGCATTGCTTTACGCCCTAGCAATTCTAAGGTTTTTTCAAAAGACCAAAAACTTTTAGGAAATAGGGGGTATAAAAGTAAAACTTTCACGAATTTTTAACCTCTGATTTTGTTTTTAAACTTGAAAGGTCTGGGTTTGAGTAACAAAGAGCAATCTGTTGGATGTTTTGATTTTGATATTAGAGGATATTTGGTAATTTGCGATATTATCTCAAACATCCGAATCTTGTAAATGACGTTATTGTAAAGGGTTTAGTGCGGCATCGCGGCGACTTTATTTTGGGTAACAGGTTTTTGTTGTTCTTGGGCTTCAAGTTCTATAAACTCCTCAAGCTGACTTTCAATTTGATCGCGTGCGATTTGGCGGTACTCCATAAAATGCTCAATATGAGCGCAAGTAGCAAGGTAATGTTCCGCAACGCCAGGATTTCGCCTAATCCTACTAAATAAGTGATGCCAAAACTTCCAACGGGTATCGCGTTTAATTCCTTGTCGCCAAATTACAATTGCTAGGGCTTTAACAACCAATAATTCTGGCAATTTAAAAGGCGCTTTCCACGTCGGCGCACCCATCATCAGAAAACAACGGTAAGTTCTATCTAAATACTTTTCGGGGTCGTACAACGCACAAAAAGCCTCAATATATTCTCTGGCAATATCTTCTAAAGGACGAGTAGGCGTAAACCAGTAAAACTTTCATCTAAACTACCTCACACTATATTTGTTAGATTAGCTCAAAATTTATAAGCGTTGACTTTATTTAGGCTGTGATTAAATTGCTTTATATCATAGAATACTTAGTTAAGTTAAGGGTAAACAATCTTCTACAAACTATTCGCAAAGTTCACACTTTAGAAAGATTGACAAATTTGAGGATTATTTACTTATTAGTGCTGGATCTTCTGCCGTCCAACCGATGCCCGACGCATAACGCAACTCAAAGTGTAAATGGGCTTGCTTAGAGCTAGGTTTGCCACTAATACCAACTTTGCCAATTACATCGCCTTGATTGACTATTTGACCTGCACGTACAGTTAAAGACTGTAAATGGGCGTAGCGGGTTTGTTTGCCACTAGGATGATTAATTACAACTAAATTGCCATAACTTCCTTGATCGCCTGCAAAAGCAACGGTTCCATCATTTGCTGCTTGTACAGGAGTTCCTAGGGGTGCTAATAAATCTATCCCACTATGAAAAATTACTTTACTTGTAAATGGGTCTACTTGCCAGCCATAACCCAAAGCTATATTTGCTTTTTGGGGTAAAGGGTAGCCTTTGATGGTTTGTTTAGAGATAGACGGAGACGATCCATTTACCCCAGGGATGAATACAGATTGAGGTACATTTTGGCAACCGTTGAGTTCAAATAATACATCGGCGCGGACATTGTATTGGGCTGCCAATTGCTTCCAAGTTTGACCCCTAGGTACTTCGACTAGAATACCGTTGTAACGCGATAAGTCAGGGGTAGAACACTTTGCTAACGGTATGGGGGCGGCAATTAGCGGCGGGGAATTAGTGGCTAGGATTAACCCAAAAAGTGTTGAGGATAACAGTAAGCGTAGAATCATAATAATTAAATTGTAAAGGCGATCGCATTGTCACCTGTGTTAACGTGGCGATCGCCTAGCACGAGTTAAAGTTAAAACTAGCTAGAGCGAATCTTTCAAGTTTAAAAATTAATATCTGCATAGCGGTTAGAAAGCAGCAAATAATATGGGTTTATCTTTAAAAAAGTTGACTTTTTCTCTTACTTTACTAATTATCGGCGGTGGTGTGGGAGTATTTTGCAGTCGTTATTTACCATCGCCTAAACAACCATTTCAGCAATTAAAAACTGTACCAGTAATCCAACCGCCAGCTAATCTACCTGTAGACAGGAGCGTTACGGCGGGGATTATTCAAGAGCGCGATCGCAATTTTATCGCTACGGCCGTTGAAGAAGTCGGCCCGGCGGTAGTGAGAATTAACGCCACGCGCAAAGTAACTAATCAAATTCCTGAAGCTTTGGACAATCCTTTATTTCGCCGCTTTTTTGGCGACGAGCAACCAATTCCTGACGAGCGAGTAGAGCGCGGTACAGGTTCGGGTTTTATTTTAAGCGCTGATGGTCATTTAGTTACCAACGCTCACGTAGTCGCCGATACAGATACCGTACAAGTTACTTTAAAAGATGGGCGGAGTTTTGAAGGAAAAGTTGTTGGGGTAGATACCGTTACTGATGTGGCGGCGGTGAAAATTAAGGCGCAAAATTTGCCCCAAGTTAGAATTGGTAACTCTAATAATTTAATTCCTGGAGAATGGGCGATCGCCATTGGCAATCCTTTAGGTTTAGATAACACTGTAACTATTGGGATTATTAGCGCTACAGACCGATCTAGCGCTCAAGTTGGAGTTCCCGATAAGCGCGTAACTTTTATTCAAACTGATGCAGCAATTAATCCCGGAAACTCTGGGGGGCCATTATTAAACGCCCAAGGGGAAGTAATTGGGGTAAATACGGCAATTCGTTCTGATGCTCAAGGATTGGGTTTTGCAATTCCAATTCAAACCGCCGCCCGTGTAGCCAATCAGTTGTTTACTAAAGGCAGCGTAGATCATCCATTTTTGGGCATTAAGATGGTGGATCTAACTAGCGCTACGAAAGACCAAGTTAATCAAGAAACTGATTTGAATGTTAAGCAAAATTCTGGGGTGTTAATTGTCGAAGTTTTAAGAAAATCCCCTTCAGCACAAGCCGGATTGAAAGAAGGGGATGTAATTCAAAAAATCAATAATACCCCGGTTAAAAAGGCTTCAGAGGTGCAGCAGTACGTTGAATCTATGACGCTCGGAACTACTTTGGCAATGGAAGTAAAACGCAACGGTAAAACTCAAGTTGTTCAAGTAAAACCGGGGGCGTTTCCTGAAGGTAGGGGGTAGTAAATTACAATTGATTGCGGGCTTTTAGTTGCAAATATCGATCTACAATTTGTTCGCTAAGGCGATCGCAAGGCGCATCTAAGACTAATACCCCTTTTTGCCTGAGTTTTGCAAAAGCTAGTTGTCGTTGGGCGAGTAAATCTATTGCTACGGCGCGAGTGTAAGTAGTTGTGATGTCTAAAGTTGGGGTATGGGCAATTTCTTCTACTTGGCGATCGCCCAACGTGACGCAAAAAGGCAAATAACGCGGCGCTAATCGTCCTATAGCGGCTAATAATTCCGCCGATGCGGTGCTGTCTATTATGTCGGTAATCAATACTACTAGAGCGCGTCTAGTTTGCTGCTGGACTACGTTTGTCACCGCTCCCATATAGTCGGATTCCAGCAATACAGGTTGAATTGGTGTGAGGCGATCTATAAGATGGCTTAATTGGTGTTGTCCTCTTTGGGGTTGAATCCATAGGTGCATTTGGCGATCAAAGACACCCACACCGACGCGATCGCCTCGATTTAATCCTGCTAGAGCTAAAGATAAAGTAGCATTCATTCCCCAGTCAAAGCGCTTTAATCCTCCAACTTGGGCTGTCATTAAACGTCCGCGATCAAGTAAGATAATTAGGGTTTGTTCTTGTTCTGGCTCTAAAACTCGCACCAAAGGGCGATCGCGCCTTGCAGTAGCTTTCCAGTCAATTAAGCGCAAATCGTCGCCCTTGCCATAATCGCGCAATTCGGCAAATTCTGTACCTATCCCTAAAGTACGCATTTTCCGCAAAGCACCGCTAGATTGTAATGTTAGGCGAATGGATAAACTTTTTAGTCCTAATAAGTCTGGGTAAACTTTTACTTTTCGACTGCAATAAATTTTAAAACTGTCCCAAGAAAGTCCCCAATTACCTAATTGTCGTACTTGAATATCGCCATAGTCAAATTCGCCGCGTTTAATTGGAGAAACTATATAGGTTAATTCGGTAATAGTGTTGCTAGGTAAGGAAGTAGATAACACCCGTTGAGTAAGTTTAAATTCGGTAGGTGGGCGATCGCATATCTGAATTTCGACCGGGCGATTTTTTGATGTAATGCTTAACACTACAGGGTTATCACGCCCAATAGATAATCGCGGTGGTAAGGTGCGCTTAATTTGGACGCGGTGGGGTTTTGCGCGTAAACTATCGACGAACATCAATCCTAAAACAATGGCATCAAATAGCAGAGTAATCGCTATACTTGTTTGGACATTCCAGATAATAGAGGTGGAAAGTGCGATCGCGCTTCCCAGTAGCAGCAATAAATAAGTTCGTTTTGAGGGAATCATTTTTTTCAGACACTTTATCTAGGTACAGCTACTCGATCTAGGATTGAACCTATTACAGCTTCCATCATCAACCCGTCTAACAATGCTTCAGGCTTCAAAATTAACCGATGGCGCAATAATGGCGGTGCAACTACTTTGATATCATCGGGGGTTACATAATCTCTTCCCGATAGCCAAGCACTTGCTTTACTTGACTGCAACCATGCTACCGCCGATCGCGGAGACCCACCCAAAGCTAAATCTGGATGCTGGCGCGAGGTTCTCACTAATTCCAATAAATAATCTATTATTTTTTCCGATACTTGAATTGCTTTTACTTGTTCCCGCGCTTGAATTATTTGCTCTACGGTTGCAACGCTTTTCATTTGGGCGATATCTAGCCGTTTTGTCCCAAAACCAGCTTGGCGATTGAGCAACATTTGCTTTTCACTATTTTGGTCTGGGTAATCTACTATTAGTTTGAATAAAAATCTATCTAACTGCGCCTCTGGTAGCGGATATGTACCTTCAAATTCCAAGGAGTTTTGCGTTGCAATTACCCAAAATAATTCTGGTAAAGGTAGAGTTTCACCGTCTAATGTTACCTGTTGTTCTTCCATCGCCTCCAATAGTGCAGCTTGAGTTTTGGGCGGAGTGCGGTTAATTTCATCAGCTAAGAGTATTTGGGTAAATACTGGCCCTTTTTTTAAGATAAAGGTGCGGTTATTGAAGTCTAAAATATTTGTCCCGGTAATGTCGGCGGGTAATATATCGGGGGTGAGTTGGACGCGCTTAAAGTCTGCCTGTACAAGGGTTGCTATCACCTTGACAAGTAACGTTTTCCCCGTTCCGGGTACGCCCTCCAAAATTACATGACCGCCTGCTAGAAGCGCTATTAATAGTTGCTGCACTACGGCAGGTTGTCCGACAACCACTTGGTTAAGAGATTCACCAAGGCGATTTAAAACAGCGTGGTTTTCGCTCATAAAAGGAAGGGTTTAAGATGAAGTGCGATCGCGGATTTTCTGCCATTTATCCAGCCAATCTAGCAACTCTTTATCGCTCAAACGGCTTGGTTGCGACGAATGGCGAAGTAATTGTTGCAGTTGAGTGGAAGAATTTTTTGTTTGCTGCACCCAATTATCTACTAAAGCTTGATGTTCTAGGGGTATTTTGCCTAATCCGAGTGCTTTTTGGAGTTGCAATTGTTCTTCTTTTCCCACTACATTTACAATAAATTCGCTGGATTCGGCTTTTTCTAATACTCCCGCTAAAGCTTGAATATAAGCTAAGTTGTTGTCAATTACAGGCGTTTCTAAGCTTGCTGGCGCCCCAAAGCGCCGATTTTGCGCCCAAATTAAGACTAATAATAAAACTCCAACTTGTAGCAACAGGGGTGATAACGGTGTTTTTGCCAAATATTCCAGCCAATTGCGATCGCCTTGACTTTCTATATCAGTTTTATCTCTGTAGCCGTGACTGTATTCGTCTACAAATATTTGCGAATTTTTGGTAACTAACTGCGCCAAATATTGAAAATTGCTAGGGTAATCTTGATAAGCATTCGCCGCTAAATAAGGAGTTGTCGCAAAAATAGCTTGTCCCTTGCCAACTTTTTCACTCCAAACAACTGCACCAAAAATGTCTCCTAATTCTAATGAGGATTTTTTGTTCGGCGATCGCTTGCTAGTCTCAATTTTGATATCACCCACCGATGAACTTTGCAACGTGCTAAATTCTGCCTTGGTAATAGCTCCTTTTACTCCTAAAATAACTAACGTATTACCTTGCTTTATCCATTTTTCTTCTTCGAAATCTAGCTCTGACGGTGTTATCTGGCTATTAACTCGCAGTAGAGTTACAGAATTTGCTTTGATTTCCTCAAAAGGTTTTTGCCAACGCTCAATTTTTACGCCTTGTTTTTGCATATAAGCATACCAAGCGCCGTAGCCATCGGGAGCGCGGTTATAAGTTGAGCCATTGCTAATATAGCTGGTACTAGGAGCAGCAATTAGGGTTAGCAATGCAATGGCTGCAATTACAATTCCACCCAACCACCATAAGCGATTTGTGCGTTTCATTGCTGAGAAATCTCCCCGTAAGCTTGTTTGCACTGCTCGAAGTTTTCCGGCACAATTTCCTTATTACCAAAACACAATTGCTCGTGAGTTTTCAGTAACGTTTGATAAGCTAGAGACGGCGGGATTTCTGCCAATAGTTGCAAGTATTCGCCATCAGTACGGCTAGATTGATGGGTAACTTTGCCGCGATCATGCAATTGCTGTAAGGTGGCTTGATATAAACATTTGCAAGCTTCCGCATAATTACCTTGAGCAAAATAATCTTGACTTTTTTCTAGCCATTGTTTTACTGCTAGTTGAGGATTATTTGCGTTATCTATCAGCTTAGGTGCTGTGCGATCGCCCCCAAAGTAAGTTAATGGTGCTAATATTCGCCAAAGTTGCCATAATAGCCAAGTGGTAATTGCGATCGCCAGCAACCAAATTAGCGCTTTAATTAAATCTACTAGCCAAGGGGCATCAAGCGACCAATCGGGCGGCAAAATGTCTGGTAAAGGAGATTTGAAGCGCGAAAGCTGCAATTCTATCCATTCGCCTAGTTGTTGTTGCAATAGCGATAACTGCCAACCCCAGCTAGTTTTAGCAAATTCTTCAGTTGTAGGCATTGGTGGAGTGTAAGCCCATAGAAAACCGCAGCTTAATTGCCAACATTATATCTGCATAACGTTGATTTCCTTTTTCACTAACGCAAGTTAAACTAGGGCAATGACTTTTTAGCTAGTTTAATTCATAACGCGATACCATGAAATGACATCAGAATATGACATCATTACAATGGAAGAAAGAGAATCTTTGACAGTCCGTTTGCCTGCTGGATTACTGACTCAGGCGAAATTGTACAAGGCACAAAATGAGTCATTGAACGATTTAGCGATCGCAGCGTTAACGAGAGAAGTAAGTCGCCGCAAGGGGTTATCAGCACATAGCCGAATTATTGATAGACGTGAAAAAATTAAACAAAAGACAGGTACTCAACCAAGTTCGGTAGATTTGATTCGCCAACTTAGAGTAGGTGAGTGAGATGACTAGAGCGTTGTGTTTAGATACAAGTGTTGTAATTCAATACCTTGTTCCCGAACAACTACAAATTCAAGCAGAAGCTCTTGTCCTAGAGGCTGTAGAAAATGCAGTTAGGATGGTTGCGCCAGCTTTTGCTTGGGCAGAAATTGGCTCTGTACTTCGCAAAAAGATCCGTGCTGGTTTACTTACCGATGAAGAATCAAAAGGGTGTTTCGATGACTTTTGCCAATTACCTATCGAATATATTGACACTGTAGAAATTAGAGCAAGAGCATGGGAAATAGCCCACCAGTATCAATTACCAACTTTATACGATGCCTCATTTTTAGCTTGTGCAGAATCTATAGGAGCAAATTGTCAATTTTGGACGGCGGATAAAACTTTGCTCAATCAGTTAGGGCAAAGGCTCTCTTATGTTAGAGAGTTAGTAGAGTAAGGTGCGATCGCCTTGATTGTTGCAATAGTGAAAAAGTGCGATCGCTTTATATAATGTCTATACTATTTTGTATATACACATTATGGAGTTTGAATGGGACGGAGACAAAAACAAAGCTAACCAAAGAAAGCATCAGATTAGTTTTGAAGAAGCTGCCGAAGTCTTTTACTATCCAATATATGAAACTGTTGATACTCGATTTGAGTATGGGGAAGTAAGGTTAATTGGAATTGGCAGAAATAGTCAGATGATAATTTTGACCGTTGTTTATACTGAACGAAAAGCAAGAATTAGGATAATTTCAGCCCGTAGAGCCAATAAACAAGAAGAAAAGTTTTACTATGAATATTGTACGCAAACAGATTGATGAAATACCTCTAATGAGCAAGGAAAGGGCAGAAGAACTTAAATCAATGTCTGATGAAAGTATTGATTATTCTGATATTCCGCCTCTAGATGAAGAATTTTTCAAAAAAGCTAAACTCGTGCAGCGTAAACCGAAAACTGAACAGATTAGCATCAGAATTGATACAGAAGTTTTGGAATGGTTTAGAAGTCACGCCACAGAAAAAGGCTATCAGACTCTAATTAACGATGTATTGAGAACTTATGTAACTCACCATTAATACTCTGTTGTTTAAGTGCGATCGCATGGTTTCAAGAACAAAAGTGCGATCGCGTTTACATTAAAGGTGTAACGGTCTAGTTTTTATACATGACCGATTACTTAGTCAGGATCTTAACAAATGTCAGTAACAATAGAACAAGACTTAAAGGAAATTTTAAGTAAAATTGACCAAAAGTTAGACGGATTACAAAAAGATATAGTTGATTTAAAAATAGGACAAACATAAATTAAAGGGGAGATTAAAACTTTAAGTGAAAGAATTAATGGCATAGACGAACGGGTGAAAAATCAAGACTTTATAAGTAGAGGAATCTTAGTAGGTTTGATTTTAGCTATTCTTGGCGGATTGGCTAAGTTATTGGGGTTTGCTGGTAATCCTTAAGCTAAAATAATTTATTTGCTGTTTAATATAATTAAAAAGTAATCGCACCTTAGCAAACTTTGCTAGTAGTTGTGATGAAATATAAAAAGTAATCGCTTTTAAGTTGCAGTTGTGGAGAGCGCGATCGCATGGTTTCAAAAATAATAGTGCGATCGCATTTCATCTGTATGTTTTAGGATATTTGATTAACCAACAGTTTTGACGCTGTTAATTCCATCACTTGTCCACTGTACAAGCAACCACTGACTAGCAGCTTTGTCTAGCGCTGGTAAGAGCCGAAAATTAAAAACTTCTTGCCAAACTTCCTCGCTATGCTGGGATACAAAAGTATTTTCTAGCTCTTGAAATCTGGAATAGTTGTGGTTTCCGATAGCAGCAAGCCTATCAATTATGTCATTTACGGGGATTTGAGTTGCGGATAGTTGTGCTTCTGTCATTGTTCTTTATCCTTAAAAATAATGATCGCACGTTAGCAAACTTTGCTAGTAGCTGTGGTGGAATATGAAAAGCGATCGCATTTAGTATTGCAGTTAAAACTACAGACTTCTCTCGCTGTTAGCTAGGACTTTTAGCTTTACAAGCGCTCTTTGCAATACGCTAGGTTTAACACTCAGCCAAATTTGATTGCAAGCATCTTCAGAAAATAAAAATACTACCAAAAAAAATTACCTATCTCACCTATCACGTCCCAAAAATTTATTGGAGGTAGAGGTGTATATGGGATGGGTTGTGGAATGGGTTGCTGTTTGGAGCTTTGTTTTGGGGAAGGTCGTTTTGTAGTAGGTTTATTTTGGCGTTTTTTACTCTTTGTGATAGATTTTGCTTTCCGTGATGAAGTTGAGTTAGCAATAAACTTGATTTGATTATAATCATTCAAAACTATTTGAGGAACATAAACACCCCATTTGATTTGATGAATAACTAGCTTGCCGCTAATTTGGATAAACTGTGTTTTCCAAGATTTTAAATTATCTACAGTTAATCCTTGAAGCTGGGACAAACTTGTTAATCTATCAGAAGGTACAACAATCCTAAATGAACGATACCCATCAATTAACTTTGAAGGATGACCAAAGTTTAGGAAAAACTGATTTGTGTTATGGTATCGCGTGCTTAAAATTTGTCCTGACACTGTAATTTCTTTACCTTTTTGCTGTACGAGTTTCAGAGTTTCAGTTGCTTTAAATACTGAAAGGGAGCTTGTAGATGTTGATTTTTTAGGAGTAACAGGCACAGCAGGAAAAATATCACAGCTAAGTTTTACTGCCCTTTCGCACCAATAGCACTTGCTGTAACTCTGACTGTAGTAATGATTGTCTACCTTATTACAAACTTTCAGTTCAGAAAAGGCAACTTGTAAGGCATTGTGCCAATCTTCAGCAGTTGGACGTAAGTGAGGCGATCCGTGTCCGTCGTTAAAGCACTTAAGAAAAAGTCGCTTAATTTCTGGATGCACAACATCGAGGGGAATTGTAATTTGATTAGGGCGAATTAAACTATTTTTACCGCCGTACACAAGCCTTTGCGGATGAGTTCGGTTGGCTCTGGAGATTCCCCCGCACCCGTCCACTTGCCAGAAAAAGGATGGTAGCCAAAGAGTAAGTAGTGAATCAACACTGCTAGACGAAAGCGATCGCACATCTCAGTCTGATCTGTCGTAGAAAAATCTTTCCCTAATAACTCCACAGGTGTAAAACCATCAGAACCCACAGTACAACGGTAGACTTTCCCTGTCTTGGAGTCGCGCACTTGAAAAGAATCAGTATCAATTACCGCAACCAAAGCGCGATCATTGACCAAAATATTCTGCGACTTGATATCGCCTAAAACATAGCCTTTCTCATGAATTGCTTGAATAATCCAAGCAGTATTTAAGGCGGTAACGTGGAGATAAGACCAGTTAAACCCAGGAGCATTTTTTTTCCGCTTGCTAGGATTGTAAATACTCTGAAGTTCTCGACTATTGCGAACGGCTGGCATCAAAAAGCCGACACAATTACCGCTCCCGTCTAGTAGCAAATCCTGGGGAAAAGCTATAGAAATATGGTTTTTGCTTTTCATTGGATCTACGGGCGGATTTGCCAGCATTGCCTTTAGCTTGGCGATTCTCTCAGGTGTTGGATTGTGATAAATCTTCGCTAGAATGCCGCTAAAGTTAGTTTCGCAAACTTTTCCTTCACCGCTAGTCTTGATCTCATTACCCAAAGAAACTGTTTGGCGATCGCTACTGCGAGTCAGAATTGTCATCATAGCAGCACAAAAGTAAGGTTTTATCGTCGTCAGTACGGGAATTTAGCCTGTCAGAATTTAGAAAACTCATTAAATATGTGTCTTCTTTTTCGGGGTTGCTGGTTTCTAGCAGATATTCCTCAAACGGCGCAAAGAAAGGCGCAAAAGGTGTAAAGTCACTCATTTTAATTGCTACTCTTTCTAGGCCATCGGTTGCCGCAAAAACATACTCTGGCTTATCTTTGATTACTTCTACCCGCAGCGATCGCACAGCATTAGCGGAAGTGACAAAGGTTGTCTCGTTGACGTATTCGCCTTTATCTGGTGGAAACAGCAATTGATAGCCTTCTTGCTGACAGCGCACGGCAATAAATCCATCGCCAATTTGCATCGCCGCCACCCAATTAGGAGTCGCCACAAATACCAAAAGCGTACAAGCCAAGTCTTCAAATAAGTATCCTTCGCTTTTTGCTTGGGTTGCCAACGCATCAATTACCTTAGTCGTCATTTCGGTAAAAATTTTGCTGGCTTGTTCCTCCGAAAGCGGCTGCGGGTGAGGGTGAGACTGCCAAAACTGCCAAAAGGGTTTTTGTTTTTGCAACCACTTTTCTGTATTTGTGAGATATGCCAAAGCTTTCTCAACGGCTAATTTAGCGCCAATTTCAGCGTATTTAGCACTACCTGCACCATCAGCTACAGCCCCAATAATGACGTTATTTAAGACCTTGTAGCTACCGTAGTCTTGACAGGGCATTTGCTGCTTAATATGACTTGTTCCCACGGTGGAACGGGCGATCGCTCTCCACTGCATAAAATTTTCTCCTCCCTTATGTTGCAACTTGACCCCAATTTACGGCAGGCAATACAATCATTGATCCCCCCCGTTGGCTGCTAGAAACTCGTTTCATTGAGGTTGAGAGCCAGTGGAACATCTCTTTAAATTTCATCCCATCCAACAACACAGGCGGACGTTCTGGCACAGCAATTTGTTTGAGGGTATTCATATCTGCACCCTTTACGCCGACAGCAAAAAACAACAGCCGACTCTTTGCTTCAGCAAGTCTTACTTGTTGGGCGGCATCATACCAGCTATCTGTAGGCGCTCCATCGGTAAGTAAAAATACCCAAGGGCGATAGTATTGCACGCCGTTGTTTTTATAAGTTACTTTGCGTTGTTCTAATAAGCCCAAAGAATACTCAATTGCTTCACCCATCGGGGTTACACCATCAGCAACTAATCTTGGTGAGGTAAAATTGTCAATGGTGACAAAATCTTGCGTCAACTGCACCGGCCCAAAAGTTACGATCGCAACTTTTGGGCCGGTGCGGCGATTTCATCTTGATACACTTCTGATTTAAAGGTCGCTAATCCTTCATTTAGAGCATCAATTGGCGCACCCGCCATTGAACCAGATGTATCGCACAGCAAAATTACCGGACAACGGGGTTCGGGGTTTTCTACAAAGTCAGGCAATCCTATAGGCATCCGAGGCACTCCAGATCAAACAATTTTGACAATTGATGCCAATTAGCATCGCCGTCATGCTTAGGATGCCCAAATGAAACGACAAGATCGCACTGCTAGGGAGAAAAATATGTTTTGATTAGATATTTTTAAAGAAATAACTAAATTAAGTAGCGGTAAAGAGCGCTTCAGTTGCAGGTATCGGTAATTAAGGTAGATTTAAGGAATTTGCGCTACTATCTTGCTTTCCTGCTTTTAATAACATCCACCCAACTATAACCAAGATTCCCCCCAAGGCAATAAAACCAATATCCCAAATTAATTCATTAGCGCCTGGTTTAACGTGATGAATGCCTAGAATTTGATGATCGATGATGCCTTCAACTACATCAAAAGTCCCTGCACCTATGAGCATAGAACCAAAAAGAGTGTTTGAAGATCGCGGGACATCATCGCGTTTTACAGCTTGCCACAGTAACCCTATTCCCAATACTGTTAAAACCCATGTAGCCGCATCAAACAAGCCATCCCACAACATATTTATCTTCATTTGGGCGATCGTTGTCGGCGGTCTGACGCTACTTAACATATGATGCCATTGCAAAATTTGGTGTAGCACAATGCCATCTACAAATCCTCCTAAACCTAAACCTAGGATTACTCCAGCCACAATTAGCGGACGATGCACAGGTGTTTTGGTGTCTGCTTCCACGTAAAACCTCTTTACCAAATAAACGGAATCAATCGGCGGCTAGATTGCTGATAAGTCGCATAGTCTGCATACTTTTCAACCATCGTCTGCTCTTTTTGGGAAATGCGTTGCAGATACAATAGAGCGATCGCACTTGGCACTATATAAGCCCAAATTGAACCCGCTTTGTTAAGTTTGGCGATTAAATAGCATTGAACCCGCTTGATCATTAGGCATTAGCAACACTTCGCTAATGTTGACATGAAGCGGACGAGTGGCGCAGAAAAGTATGACTTCTGCCACATCCATCGGCGTTAAAGGTGTAAGTCCTTGATAGACTGTTTTAGCGCGATCGCTATCTCCCCGAAAGCGCACTTGACTAAACTCCGTTTCTACCAATCCCGGATCTACAGAACTTACTCTAACCGGAGTTCCCAAAAGGTCTTGTTTCAACCCTTCCGAAATTACTCTAACCGCCGCTTTGGTTGCACAATAAACATTACCATTAGGATAAGTTTGGTGTCCTGCCGTTGAGCCAAGAAAGACTACATGACCTCTACCCCGGCTAATCATCCCCGGTACAACGGAGCGAGTGAGGTAAAGTAAACCTTTGATATTAGTATCGATCATTTCTTCCCAGTCTTGAAAATCCCCATCTTGGAGTTTATTTAAGCCGCGACTTAAACCAGCATTATTAATCAAAATATCAATCGCTGAAACTGGTTCAGGTAAGTTAGATAAGGCAGATTCAACAGAAGTGCGACTTCTTACATCCAATACTAAGGGATAGGAACTATTGCCAAGTTCTTTTGCCAACTCCTCTAAACGCTCTTGTCGTCTTGCTACGAGGATTAATTTTGCCCCAGCTTGAGCAAATACCCTAGCGCAAGCTTCCCCAATCCCACTACTTGCGCCAGTAATTAAAACAGTTTGGTTTTGAATTGAAATCATAAATTTAATTATAAGTAGAGATATTAATAAACATCTCTAACTTTTGCCTCTAAGTCTTGAGAATCTTACTCTCCTCAATCAGCCTTGCTATCTTGGAAGAAGACACTAGGCATAACCTCTTTAGTATGACAACCCAGCAACCTGCACGCATATGTATATTAGGTGGAGGCTTTGGCGGTCTTTACACAGCACTGCGTCTTAGCCAACTACCTTGGGAAGCCTCGCAAAAGCCAGAAATTGTTTTAGTCGATAAAAGCGATCGCTTTTTATTCTCTCCTTTACTGTACGAACTGCTCACCGGAGAATTGCAAACGTGGGAAATTGCCCCGCCTTTTGTAGAAATTCTGGCTAATACGGGCGTTCGCTGCTTGCAAGGGGAAGTCGCCGATATTAATACTGACGAGCAACGAGTTTCTTTACTTGATGGAAGTGAGATTCCCTACGATCGCTTGGTTTTAGCTCTAGGGGGGGAAACTCCGCTAGATATGGTTCCCGGCGCTACTTCTTACGCCTTCCCTTTCCGGACTGTTACCGATGCCTACAGCCTAGAACAACGCCTGCGAATGCTAGAAGGCTCCCAAATTGATAAAATTCGGGTTGCTATTGTCGGCGCGGGTTATAGTGGCGTAGAACTGGCGTGTAAGCTGTCAGAACGTTTAAAAGATCGAGGTAGATTGCGGCTAGTAGAATTAAGCGACCAAATTTTGCGGACATCGCCAGAATTTAACCGGACAACAGCAACTAAGGCTTTAGAAGCGCGGGGAGTGTGGGTTGATTTAGAAACGAAAGTAGAATCAATTACCAGTGATGCGATCGCTTTAGAATACAAAAATCAAGTAGATACAATTCCTGTAGAGTTGGTAATTTGGACGGTAGGGACGCGGGTAAATCCAGTAGTACAAAGTCTTCCCCTCAAGCACAACGGTAGAAATCAAATTACTACTACAACTACATTACAAGCAATAGACCATCCAGAAATCTTTGCTCTGGGCGATTTAGCTGATTGCATTGATGCTGATGGTAAGCAAGTACCAACTACTGCTCAGTCTGCTTTTCAACAAGCCGATTATGTTGGTTGGAATATCTGGGCTTCGCTTACAGATAGACCTTTGCTACCTTTCCGTTATCAGCATTTAGGTGAGATGATGACGTTAGGCACAAACAGCGCAACTTTTGCAGGTTTAGGAATAAAACTAGACGGATCTTTAGCTTACGTTGCTCGTCGCCTTGCTTATCTTTACCGGATGCCTTCTTTGGGGCATCAATTAAAAGTAGGGCTAAATTGGATTACTCAGCCGATTGTCGATAGTTTGACAAATTAAAGTTGAGCAAGTTAAATATTGCTTTAGAACAGATTTTAACAGGTATGGTTGGTAAATTTTGCTTTGGTAAGATCCCCCCAGCCCACGTCAACAAAGCGGTCAGGTTCAGCTACAACGCTTTTTGACTCCCCTTGAAAAAGGGGGGAGAATATTTTTTAGCCTGATATTGTCCACGTTTTTGTAAGGTGAATAATATTTCTAAGCTTGATATTTCCCTCCCCTTTTTTAAGGGCGAATATCTTTTAGCCTTATATTTTCCCCTTTTTTAAGGGTGAACAATATTTCTTAGTCTAATATTTCCCCCCTTTTTAAGGGGGGATCAACTCTGTACTTTCCCAAAAATTTAGCAAACAATCCTCAAAGACCAAAAATTGTTAAACCTCGAATTATAATTTTGTTGAATATGTTTTAAAACTATAAAAATGGTCAATACTTTTAAATCTAACGTATTTTGGATTATATTCGCTAGTTTAGTAATTTCATTTTCTTTAACAGTATTTTCTAACTGGGTATTACTAGGATGTATTTGGTTTGCAGTATTTTTTATTTTTAGATTATCCAATCTAGAAAAAAATCTATCTGTTAGCGAACATAAATTATACATAGTAACAGCTTTTGTATTTCCTATAATCGAAACATCGCTAACTTGGATGATTCAAAAAAATATCATTCCCTATTCCTGGTTTTGGCTCAATCGACTAGAACATTTTTGTTCGGCGGTAGGAGTTAGCATAATTTTATTACCCATGTATATAAACATTTGGCATAGTTTAAAATGGTGGCAAAATCTGGTTTTTATATTAGGTTTAGTTTGCTTAATTGGCAATTTCAATGAGTTTTTTGAATTTTTCTTGCGAGTATGTTGTCAGCCAATTAGTGACAGTAAGTTTGCACTTTATTATTCAGATACTATATACGACATGGGTGTAAACTTGATAGGTGCATTTGTGGGATTTTTAATTATAAAATTGAATGTTAGAGCGTTATGAAGCAGCCTAAAGTAATTTTTTTAGATGCCGTTGGTACGTTATTCGGCGTTAAAGGCAGTGTTGGTAAAGCTTATGCAAATATTGCAGGACAATTTGGTGTTGAAGTATCTGAGACAGCAATAGATGCGGCGTTTTTTAAAAGCTTTGCTGCTGCGCCGCCGCCAATATTTCCAGGAGTAAAACTTGAGGATATTCCTAATTATGAATTTGAATGGTGGCAAATGGTAGCTTTAGAGACATTTCAACAAGTAGGAGCCGTTAACCAATTTGCAGATTTCTCTAAGTTTTTTGAACAACTTTACAGCCACTTTGCTACAGCTAAACCTTGGCTTTTATATGACGATGTTATACCTACTTTAAAAAGTTGGCAAAAAAGAAACATTGAATTAGGTATAATCTCAAATTTTGATTCGCGGCTTTATTTAGTTTTAGAATCTCTACATATAATCGACTTTTTTACATCTATTACTATTTCTACCGAAGTGAGCGCCGCTAAACCAAATAAACAGATTTTTACAGATAGTTTAAATAAGCATAACTGCCAAGCTGCGGACGCATGGCACATTGGCGATAGTTTTAAGGAAGATTATCAAGGAGCAAGGGCGGCAGGAATCAAAGCAATCTTAATTAAGCGCCATTAAATACAGCCACTCATTAATCTGTCTAGCTAAAATAACTATTTTCGGCATAACAAAGAGTAAAGTATAAACAAATAAATTTATCTGGCGATTTAGTTATGTTAAATAGCCCCTCAAAACGTACTGCTGATTACGCCAACGTGCAATCTATCCCAGAAATATGGGCGATCGCAATTCAAAATTTTGGCGATACAATTGCCCTTAGAGATCCCCACGTCCAGCCCGAAGTAGTTTTAACTTATAGTCAGTTATACCAACAGATTGAGCAGTTTGCCGCCGGATTGCAAGCCTTGGGAATCAAGCAAGGCGATCGCATTGCCTTATTTGCTGAGAATCAACCACGCTGGCTCGTTGCTGATCAAGGTATCATGACGGCAGGGGCAACAAATGCCGTCCGGGGCGCGCAAGCCGACCGCGAGGAGCTACTATATATCCTCTCTCATAGCGATAGCGTAGCGCTGGTAGTGCAAGACAAAGCAACACTACAAAAACTGCTAACTGATAGCAAACTCCCCGTAAACCTGGCAATTTTACTCTCTGACGAACAGCCATTAGAAATTGCAAATACAAAAATCCTTAACTATTCTCAGGTGATTTCTTTAGGTGCAAGTCATAGCTTACAACCCGTTCAACACCATAAAGAAGATTTAGCTACTTTGATGTACACTTCTGGCACTTCAGGGCAACCAAAGGGAGTTATGCTCAGTCATCGTAACTTGTTATCCCAGGTTTTTGGCGCGACTGTGGTAGTTGAGCCGCAGCCAGGAGAAGTAGTCATGAGTATTTTACCGATTTGGCACTGTTACGAACGCAGTTTTGAATACTTTATTCTCGCTCACGGCTGCACGCAGGTATATACAAATATTCGTTACGTCAAAAAAGACTTTAAAGACTTTAAACCCTCTTATATGGTGGGTGTACCGCGATTATGGGAGTCTATTTACGAAGGCGTACAAAAGCAATTTCGAGAGCAACCTACTAATAAACAACGTTTAATCAACTTTTTCTTTGCTCAAAGTCAACGCTATATTATGGCGCGTCGCCTCGTCCAAGGCTTAGATTTAAACAATCTTTCCCCCTCAGTATTTGCAAAAATTTGGGCGAGTGTAATATCGATTCCTTTAGGTTTGATTCATCAGTTAGCAGACAAAATAGTATACAAGCAGGTACGAGAAGCAACGGGAGGAAAAGTTAAGTTTTTAGTAAGTGGTGGCGGTTCGATTGCGGAACACTTGGAGGATTTTTACGAAATTGTTGGCGTTGACATTTTAGGCGGTTACGGTTTGACGGAAACCTCTCCTATTACTCATGTGCGGCGGACTTGGCGCAACTTGCGCGGTGCTGATGGTCAACCTTTACCCAATACTGAAACGCAAATTGTCGAACTTGAAACACATCTACCTCTACCTGTGGGCAAAAAAGGCTTAGTGATGATTCGTGGAAATCAAGTAATGCAGGGTTATTACAAAAATCCTGAAGCTACTGCAAAGGTTATTAATTCTCAAGGTTGGTTTAATACAGGAGATTTGGGCTGGGTTTCTAGTCAAAACGATTTAATTATTACTGGACGGGCTAAAGATACTATTGTTTTGAGTAACGGGGAAAATATCGAACCGCAGCCAATAGAAAATGCTTGTTTGCGATCGCCTTACATTGACCAAATTATGTTAGTCGGGCAAGATATGCGCTCTCTGGGTGCTTTAATTGTCCCCAACGAAGACGCTTTGCAACAATGGGCTGCTACCCAAAAAATAGAAATATCTGCTAATAACCTTGATAGCAAAGCAATTCAAGACTTATATCGGCAAGAGTTGAACCGAGAAGTCCAAAGTCGCCCTGGTTATCGCCCTGATGAGCGGATTAGTACCTTTAAGCTAATTGGTGAACCTTTTTCAATTGAAAATGGCACAATGACCCAAACATTGAAGATTAAACGATCTGTTGTGATGGATCGCTACCACGATATTATTGACAAGATGTTTGCTTAAAGCAAGTTAAAAGTAGTAATTGTGCTGTGATTTTATGGATATTTCCCCCACTCAACTGACCCTAAAACGCCCGATCAATGTCAAAGCTGTAGTAACTCCACGTTGGAAAGACGAAATTCAGCAACAATTGCAAGGTCAAATTAACCAAGTAGACGGTCAATTGCAGCAATTAGATATGCAAGGACAAAGAGCAATTTTAGAAATTCAAAAGCAAAGTCTGCAACCCCCAGGCCCGCAGACGCTGCAACAAATTGAAGGTATCCAAATTCAAGTCAATGAGAAAAAAAGCGAACTTTTGGAGCAAAAAAACCAAAGTTTGCAGAATCTCCAGCAAGTGCAGCTATTAGAAATGGAGCAAGAAGTTAACCAATTTCAACTTGAAGGGTTGTTTAGCGTTCAACCTGGAGACAACCTAATTAGCAAAATGCAGGTAGAAATTCTCCTGCGCGATGGCATAGTCGAAGAAATCCGGGGAGATATTTAAGCTCCATCCAGACGTTCGGTGCGAACGTCTGCGATCGCCTAGAGAGAGATACAATACAAGTCTTCTTTGATAATTAAAATTAATCGCTTATTGCTTCAAGGTTACAAATGATTCACGAAGTATTTATGCCTGCTTTGAGTTCCACCATGACGGAGGGCAAAATTGTCTCTTGGGTAAAGTCGCCAGGGGACAAAGTAGAAAAAGGCGAAACAGTAGTAGTAGTGGAATCAGATAAAGCGGATATGGATGTAGAAACCTTCTATGAAGGCTATATAGCAACTATCTTAGTAGAATCTGGCGCTACGGCTCCTGTAGGGAGTGCGATCGCTCTGATTGCCGAAACTGAAGCAGAGATTGCGATCGCCAAGCAGCAAGCTACTCCAAGCAATGCTACAACTTCTCCTGGACAGGTGGCAGATATTGCTAGCACTGTAGTTAGTTCTGCTCCTTCTCAAAATGGCTCAAAGGTTGAGGAAACCAGAATTATGGTTTCTCCCCGCGCCCGGAAGTTAGCCAAAGAAATGAAAGTTGATTTAAGCAGCCTCACAGGTAGCGGGCCTGGTGGGCGCATTGTCGCTGAGGATGTAGAAGCGGCAGCAAATATTAGTACACCCACTCCTACCCCTGTAGTGCCGCCTCCGGTAGTGTCCCCGCCTCCGGTACCGGCTCAACAAGTTGCTCCTAGTACCGTTGCCGCAACGCCGGGTCAAGTAGTGCCAATGAACACGCTACAAAATGCGGTAGTGCGAAACATGATGGCGAGCTTGCAAGTACCAACTTTTCATGTAGGCTATACCATTACTACCGAGGGGTTGGATGCGCTGTACAAGCAGATTAAGTCTAAAGGTGTGACGATGACGGCGCTGCTTGCCAAAGCCGTTGCTGTTACTTTACAAAAGCATCCTTTAGTTAATGCCAGCTACTCTGAGCAAAAAATTGTTTATCATCCCAATATCAATATTGCTGTAGCGGTAGCTATGGATGATGGTGGATTAATTACGCCCGTATTGCAAAATGCTGATAAAGTTGATATTTATTCCTTGTCGCGCAACTGGAAATCTTTAGTTGAAAGAGCCAGAGCCAAGCAGTTACAACCAGAGGAGTACAATAGCGGTACTTTTACTTTGTCGAATCTGGGAATGTTTGGTGTAGATCGCTTTGATGCGATTTTGCCTCCCGGACAAGGCTCGATTTTAGCTATTGGTGCAGCGCGAAATCAAGTTGTAGCAAGCCCTGATGGTCTGCTGGGCGTAAAACCACAAATGCAGGTAAATATTACTTGCGATCACCGGATTATTTATGGTGCTACGGCGGCGGCATTTTTGAAGGATTTGGCAAAATTGATTGAAACAAATGCTCAGTCTTTAACTCTTTAGATTGCGGTTATTTAGAAGACTTGGGGTCAAAAACCCCAAGTTTTTTATTTTTAAAGGTAATTTTTGCGATCGCCTGATCCCACGCCGGAGTTTTTGATCTAAAATTACTGATAGAAATTTATAAATAGCATGGCAAAAATCAAGTTATTGTGAAGCACCAGTAATGTCCCTGAAAATTTTTTATATTAGAGTTACATTAAGTCAGTAATTTTACCAATTAAAACTTTTTATATTAGAGTTAGATTAAGTCAGTGAATTTACCAATAAATATGCAGACTTTACCCGCAAAGACTTCCGCTTGGCAAAAACTGATAGCTCAAGAAATTAATTGCGCCCAAGCGTTGCAACTTCTGGTAGATGAGCAAGGAATAGTAAATCAAGCCTTGCTCGACCGGGATGTAAGTTTAAGATTTTTACGACATTTTAGCGATCGCAATTCTTTACCCCCAGCAATTCCTTTATTGTTGTGGCGCGGCTGTTATTACTTAGGTAGTCCAGTTAATTTAAGCCCAGAAATAATTAGTAATTTAGGCGATCGCACTTACAGCCAGATAAAAATTATTCCTATTTCTGATAAAAGTTACCGCGCCTGGTTTCATACTCAAAATCTTAATGTAAATAATCTTAGCTCGGCTCCTTTGGTCAACCCCCTAACGGGAGAGTACGAGCAAGAAAATATTAGCGAAACCACGGAACTGTATCTTTCCAAAGCCGCCGATCAAATTGGGCGGATCAAAACCCTGATTTCTGGAGCCTTGCGTAACCGGGCAAGCGACATTCATTTAGAGCCTATGACCGACGGTTTAAGAGTTCGTTACCGGATTGACGGCGTACTGCGAGACATTACAACCCTTCCTGCCGAACTTAGTCGCAGAGTAATTGTAGCGCTCAAAGTCATGTCTGCTATAGACATTTCCGACAGCCGCCGCCCTCAAGATGGACGTATAGGCGAAAAATATGCCTCCCAGGAAGAAACTGAGCTAGGAATGGATATGCGCGTCAGCACCCTTCCCTGTGTAAACGGTGAAAAAGCTGTTATTCGTTTGCTACCGAGAAAAAATCCTTTTTCAGACATCAATAATTTAGGATTTTCTCAAGAAACTTTAACAACTTACAAAAGCTGGTTAAAGCAGCCCCAAGGGATGGTTATTCTCACAGGCCCCACAGGTTCGGGGAAAACTAGCACTCTGTACACCAGCTTGCAAGCGGTGGCTAACGAACATATCAATGTAGTGACTGTAGAAGATCCGGTAGAGTATTTACTGCCCCGGATTACTCAAACTCAAGTCCATGAAGCTGCGGGAATGACCTTTGCGGCAGGGCTACGGGCAATTTTGCGCCAAGATCCTGATGTGATTATGGTAGGAGAAATCCGCGACGCAGAAACGGCAGAAACAGCAGTAAGAGCGGCTTTAACCGGACACTTGGTATTGACTACCTTGCACACCAATGATGCTGTAGGGGCAATTCCCAGACTCAAAGACATTGGGCCTGACCCTGCCTTACTGAGCGATGCTTTACTCGGAATTGTCGCCCAGCGTTTGGTGCGTCGAGTTTGTTTTCATTGTGCTGTGCCTTATACACCAACTCCAAAAGATTTGAAGATTCTGGGCTTACAGCAAAAATTTGGTATGTGGCGTAAAGGCGTTGGTTGTCAAGCTTGTTTTAATTCTGGTTATTTGGGACGAGAGGTTATTGTAGAGTTGCTAGATATTGATGAAACTGTGCAAGAGATTATTTATGAAGGTAGTATTACTCAATTGCATCAATACCTCAAAAATATTAGTTTTTCCTCTTTTAGAGTAGCGGCAATTGAAAAAGTTACCAGTGGGTTAACTACAGTGGAGGAAATAATGCGCGTATTACCGCGTAGTTCACTTAATAGAAAAACCTCTACCCAAAACTTGCAAAGTCGGATTGAGTCATCAGTAGCCATTAATTAAACTCCGTAGCAAGTTAAAGACCCAAAGCTGACAAAGGTGTTGAGCGCTCTTTAATTGTTAGGAAGCTAATACGCTAAATATTGTTGGCTTTCGGTTACTTGCTATTAAATAAAACCCAAACTTATTTTAACTGTATATTTCATTTCTATTTTCAAATCAAGATAAGTTTAGGCTCCTTTGCTTTTGTTTGGCGCTCAATAAAAAAATCGCATAACTTTAGCTTGATAAGGTATGCGATTTATTAGTAAACTTGAAGATTACTGCTATTGTTTGCCAAGCGCGAATAAATAATTCTTAAAGTTTATGATAAAAATTAGTTATGGAATTTTATTGTTATTTTCTCTATCTTTTACCGCTTGTTCGTCTAACGTAACTGAACCTATAAAAACAGAAATAAAACCTCTAGTTACTGGCGCAATTCCTGACCAAAATCCAGAAAAACTACAGCGCCAATATAGTAAGTTAAACACTTATTTAGAAAAAGAATTAGGCGTAAGCGTTATCTATAAACCTGTGACTGATTATACCGCCGCCGTCACCGCTTTTAAAGTAGGCGATTTAGATTTAGTTTGGTTTGGAGGTTTAACGGGAGTTCAAGCACGGTTGCAAGTAAAAGGCGCTGAAGCGATCGCCCAACGGGATATAGATGCAAAATTCCATAGTGTATTTATTGCTAATAAAAACACGGGTTTAAAACCTATTAAAAATACTGCCGATTTTCAGCAATTAAAAGGACGTACTTTTACTTTTGGGAGCGAGTCTTCTACTTCTGGGCGCTTGATGCCACAATACTTTTTACAACAAGCTAGAGTTAATCTTAAAGATTTTAAAGGCGAGGCGGGTTTTTCTGGAGATCATGATAAAACTATCAAACTTGTAGAATCTGGTAGTTATAATGTTGGGGCGGTAAATGAAAAAATTTGGTTGAAAAGGGTAGCAGCTAAAGAAGTTGATTTAAACAAAGTATTTGTAATATGGCGATCGCCTGCTTACTACGATTACCACTGGCTAATTAACCCCCAAGTCAAGCAGCGCTACGGCGCAGATTTTGTAACTAAAGTCCAAAATGCTTTGCTAAAACTAGATCCTACTATTCCCGAACAAAAAGAAATTCTCGAACTATTAGATGCTAATAAGTTTGTAACTACTCAAAACTCTAATTATGCCCAAATAGAACAAGTGGGTAGAGAAATTGGCAAGATAAAATAACCTTTTTGTCAAGTTTTAAATGTTTCGGTGCTTAACAAAAATAATCAAAAAACTATTGCTTTTTGACTTGTGATGTCATACTATAGTAATTGTATTTGTATACCTAAATGCTTACTAGAAGTAAGTAATTAGGGCGTAGAGGAAAATTTCCTCTGCGCGGAAACTGATAGATCCAGCAGATGATAGAAAAAACTAATAATATCGCTGCTAATCAATCAAGAAATCCTATTTTTGAACTTAAAAACGTTACTAAAAAGTTTGGAAGCGTTTTAAGCCTTAAAAATATTAATTTGACAGTTTATCCCGGCGAAAGAGTCGCTTTAGTTGGTTCTAGCGGCGCGGGGAAAAGCACGTTAATAAACTTGCTTAATGGCACAATGAACCCAACTACGGGGGAAGTGTGGGTATGGGGGCAGAATTTAGCGAGATTGAAATCTGCGTCGGTGCGGCAGATTCAAAGGCAAATAGGAACGATTTACCAGCAATTGCATTTAGTAGATAACTTGCAAGTAATTCATAATGTGAATGCGGGGCATTTGGGGCGGTGGTCGTTTTGGCAAGCAGCTTTTTCGCTAATGTTTCCATTGGAAGTTGCTAAAGCGACTCGTGCTTTGAGTCAGGTAGGGATTGTCGAGAAGTTGTATCAAAGGTGCGATCGCCTGTCAGGGGGACAGCAGCAAAGAGTAGCGATCGCGCGGGTATTAGTACAAGATCCGGCGGTGATATTAGCAGATGAACCGATAGCGAGTTTAGATCCCGAACGCAGTCGCGAAATTATCGAATTATTGTGTCAATTGAACGCCGAATTAAATAAAACGTTAGTGACAAGTTTGCATGAGTGGGAAGTAGCGCGCAAATATTATCAAAGAATCATTGGGTTGCAAGACGGACGAGTTTTGTTTGATTGTCCGGCTAAATTGGTAACTTTAGAGATGGTTGATGGGTTATATAAAGCAAACTAAATCGCAGGTAAGGAGTGTTTTTACACTATGCGTACTAGCGGTGATTTGGGCATTGCATAGGGCGGGGGTATTTAGTGGAGAAGTTGTAAATGCTGGTGGCTGGAGCTTAGTAGAGCAGTTTTTGATTGCAGCTATTCATCCTAATTTGAGTCAGGAGTTTTTGCTATTGACTTGGGAAGCGACATTAAAGACATTTGCTTACGCGGTGTGCGGTACAGTTTTAAGTTTAGCGATCGCAATAATTGGCGGAATATTTTGTTCTCAGGTATGGTGGGAGTCGGTTTTAGGGATATCTGGGCTACCTTGGTTAGGAGTACGGGCGGGTTTAGCGATTCCTAGAGCGATTCACGAATTAATCTGGGGATTATTTTTTATTAATATATTTGGTTTAGATCCGTTAGTAGCAGTATTAGCGATCGCAATTCCCTTTGGGGCAATTACTGCTAAGGTATTTTCAGAGATTATAGACGAAACACCCCAAAAGCCATTTTTAGCATTGATTAATAGTGGGGTTTTGCCGCTCAATGCTTTTATTTATAGTTTGATTCCTCAAGCACAGACTAATTTAATTTCCTATGCCTTTTATCGGTTTGAGTGTTCAATTCGGGCGGCGGCAGTATTGGGAATTATTGGCGCGGGGGGATTGGGTTATCAAATTCTCCTTTCTCTGCAATCTCTGCGCTACGAGGAAATGTGGACTTTATTAATTGCTTTGGTTTTGCTAAGTGGAGTTACAGATTTTGCCAGTACATTAGTACGCCGTCAAATTGGCGCACCTAGTCGGCTAGACTTGAATCGGTTGAAAAGTATAAATAAGAAACCGCCTAAAACAGGTGTACCTAAATGGGCATTTCTACTATCGGTTGTACCAATTATCTTTTCTTTTTGGTACGTTGATGCAGATTTTAGTAAACTTTGGACACCGCGCACCGGAGAATTATTAATAGATGTTGTTCAACAGGCGTTTCCGCCGGACTATAGCCAACTGAGCGAGATTTTTAGGCTTTGCGGTCAAACTTTAGCAATGTCGATTTTAGCGATCGCCTTTGCAGGGTGTGGGGGGATAATTTTCTCTTTCGTTGCCGCTAACAACTTACGATTACCTGGGGGAATAGTAACTTTAGTTGCGGCGCGGTTTTTCTTACTATTTACTCGCGCTATTCCCGCGCCAATTTGGGCATTGATATTTTTATTTGTACTGTTTCCGGGAATATTACCAGGTGCGATCGCCCTTGGCATTCATAACTTAGGAATTTTGGGGCGACTAATGGCTGAAGTTACTGAAAACTTAGATGATCGACTTTTAAAATCTCTCAAAGCGCTAGGTGCTAGTGAGGCTCAAGTATTTTTATACGGAGTTCTGCCCCAAACTATGCCTAAATTTATTGCTTACATCCTTTATCGGTGGGAAGTCTGCATTCGGGCGACAGTAATAGTCGGCTTAGTAGGGGCGGGAGGTTTGGGGCGCTTACTTACCGAACAATTGAGCAGCTTTGACTATCCTGGAGTAGTTGCTACATTAGTGTGTTTTATTTGCCTGACTTTTTTGGTAGATATAATTAGCGCAACAATTCGGCGAATGCTTTAGTTAAGCAGATTTTAAACCGTGACGCTGTTGTAATTGGTGCATATGATTAAACAAATTCCAGCAATATTGTTCTGGTAAACCGCAAGTAACAGCACCGCGCAGTACAACGTTGAAGTACCAATCATTGGGCGCAATTTCTTCGGTTAATTTATCTACAACTACATAAGTACGAGCATTATTGTACAACTTACCGTTGCAAGCAATATCTACTTGTTCGTGCCTGTACCAGTTTTGATGGACACCTTCGCGCTCGTCTAAAGCATAACCCAAGCGTTGCGGTAGTTTGTAAAGTACGCCTTCAACAGAGCTTGTTGGGTCTTTAATAATATCTAACACCCCACAGTTGCGAAAGGCGGAGTAGCAATAAAAACCTAATCGGTAGCCAAGGAGCGTAGCCGCGCCGACAACATAGATATGAGTTTTTTCACCAAGACTTCGCTTTAAATCTACCGGACACATACAAGAACCATAAGCAAAGTAGTAGAACATGGGTTCTTGTTGTTGCTGTTTTTGCATCCTTACATTAGTATTTGTTCAATTATAAGCTGGCAAAGTATCTTTAAATTGTTCAGTCTGAACGCTCATATCGCCCTAGGTATTTTCTACTTAGGCAGATTCTAGCAGAACTTCATTGCTAAATACAACTAAATTCCGACCGGAAAACCGTAGATTGACCATTTTACACAAAAAAAGCAGTTCACCGGATAAGATAAACTGCTGAAATAGAGGCGCTGCCCAATCCAGGGAGCGAAAATGATTTTGTTTGTAGAGACGTTGCATTACAACGTCTCTTGGAATAGGGATTATTACATCATCCCCATGCCGCCCATACCACCCATACCACCCATGCCGCCCATACCACCCATGCCGCCCATACCACCCATATCAGGCGCAGGAGCATTCTTTTCAGGCTTCTCAACTACCAAAGCCTCAGTAGTAATTACCATCCCAGCAATAGATCCAGCATTTTGCAACGCCGATCGCACGACTTTAGCCGGATCGATAATTCCAGCCGCAATTAAGTCTTCAAATACACCTGTAGCCGCGTTGTAACCAATGTTTAAGTCAGTTTCGCGGACTTTTTCCACGATTACTGAGCCTTCTACACCCGCATTATCTGCCATCTGACGCAAAGGAGCGTCCAGACTACGCCCTACTATATCAGCGCCAATTTTTTCTTCTTCAGTCAAGCTATTTTTAATTTCGTTAATTTGCTTGCTGAGATAAATTAAAGTTGCACCACCACCGGGAACAATACCTTCTTCTACCGCCGCTTTGGTAGCGTTTAAAGCATCTTCAATTCGCAATTTGCGGTCTTTAAGTTCGGTTTCTGTTGCTGCACCAACTTTAATTACGGCTACACCGCCTGCAAGTTTAGCGATTCGCTCTTGGAGTTTTTCGCTGTCGTACTCAGAATCAGTGTCTTCAAGCTGTCTGCGAATTTGACCAATCCGCTTTTCAACTTCGGCGGTAAACTCCCCTGTCGCAACAATAGTTGTTGAGTCTTTATCAATGGTAAGTTTACGCGCAACTCCCATCATTTCCAAAGTCACAGCATCCAAAGTTAAACCGACTTCCTCAGAAATCATTTGTCCGCCCGTTAGCACAGCAATATCTTGTAACAAAGCTTTACGGCGATCGCCAAATCCTGGAGATTTAATCGCACAAGCACTCAATACGCCCCGCGCTTTATTTACTACCAAAGTTGCCAAAGCTTCCCCGTCTACATCTTCAGCAATAATTAGCAATGGTTGCCCAGAACGCGCTACTTTCTCTAGTACCGGAACTAAGTCTTGAATGCTGCTAATTTTCTGATCGGCGATTAAAATCCGGGCATTTTCGTACTCTACAACCATCCGCTCGTTGTCGGTAATAAAGTAAGGGGAAATATAACCCCGGTCGATTTGCATCCCTTCGACTACTTCCAAATCTGTAGTCAAAGACTTTGATTCTTCTACAGTAATTACACCGTCTGTAGTTACTTTATCCATAGCCTCGGCAATCATTTTACCGACTTCTTCGTCATTTCCTGCCGAAACTGTTGCAACTTGAGAAATCGCACTACCTTCAACGGGTTTAGCAATCTGGGCAATTACTTCTACCAATTTGTCGATAGTTTTTTCAATTCCTCGACGCAGACTAACAGGATTTGCACCCGCCGCTACGTTCTTCAAGCCTTCTTTAATCATCGCTTGAGCGAGGACTGTAGCAGTTGTTGTGCCATCTCCAGCAACATCTTTAGTTTTTGAAGCAACTTCTTGAATTAATCTTGCGCCCGTATTTTCTAGGGGGTCTTCTAATTCAATTTCTTTAGCAACGGTAATGCCATCATTGACAATTTGCGGTGCGCCAAACTTCTTTTCTAGCAGCACATTCCGCCCTTTTGGCCCCAAAGTAATGCGAACTGCATCCGCCAAGGCATTAACGCCTCGCTCTAGCGCTCGCCGAGATTCTTCATTAAATGCAATAATTTTTGCCATATTCTATTACTCACGCGTTTCTATTAGCCAATTTAGCACTCTCTAGCCTTGAGTGCTAATTATCAAGCATTATAGATTTATTGCGCTGTAATTTCCAAAACTCATTTTGAGCTTGTCTGCGGTAGACAATAAGGATTCTTCTAGCCAAACTTAAAAATTTTAACTTGCAATGATGTTTAACTTAGGTTCGAGTATGGCGATGTGAAAACCTTTTCTAATATCAACACTCAAGTATTTAATCTGTAAATTTTGCCACTGCTGCCAAGCATCGTAGTTTACCTTTGCCAGTTGAGATACTAGAGTTGGAATAGAACGCCTAATATTATCTGGTGACGATTGGGTTAAAAACTCTGTTAAAACATTGCTGTCTTGAATTTTACCAAGAATTTCTTGAATAGCTTTTATATCTTCCAAATAACTAGCATAATTTTCGCCGTAGAAATCGCTAAATACTTCCATTTGATAGCGAATGCGCTTAGTTTCTTTTCGCAAACTATGCAACAATCCTCCTTGTTTTACTAAGATTTTCTCAACAAGTCCTAGTTCTACTATCTTGGCATCGCTACCTACTAGCCAGCCCGGATGCAGCAACAATTTACTTACGTTTGGTAGTAACAAGTCTGGTAATACTTCCGCAATTGGCATTTTGGCAATTTCCCGATATTCAGGCTGCTGCAACCATTGGTTTAACGACTCTTTTAATAATTTATATTGCTTACTGTGTAGAGTTTCTTTAACTTCTACTAAAGCGGAATGTCGCTGTTTATGTAGATGTAATAAAGCTTTTTGCAAATACTTTTGTTCTTTGGCAGGTAAGCTTGGCTTATAGTCATTTTCTAAAGCATCGCCCAGTACATCTAAATCGCGCAACGAGCCTAAAGTTCGCGCAATCTTACCAATTTTTTTTTCTGTTGCTGACTTGGGCAATTTCAAAGCTGGGGAAAATCCTGTTACTGCACTCCTTAAACGCCTCATTCCCACACGCATCTGATGTAAGTCTTCAGGGTTTTTATCTGTAAGTACGTCTTTTTCGTGCTTAACAATTTTTTGTAAGTGTTTGGCGATCGCAATAGATGCCCAATCGCCTAAAGTTTTTGATTGAGTTTTTTGCTCGCTGACTACCATGCTACTTGACCTCTTTACCTGCTTAGAGCCTTTAATATTGTTACTAAGCAAACAAAGTATCAACCTACTTTCAGCGTATATCTCAAGTAATAGTTAGAAAGCTTAACCTAATTGCTACTCAGCAAGGTTTGCCAAGGTGGACTTGTCATAGCTGAAGGTTGAGCAATACCTAAGTCATAACTAATCATTGCTTCTTCGGTGTCTAGCTGCTTGACAAAGGGTTTGCCCGTCCAAATTTGGCAACCACAAGCCTTTTTGGGTTCTTGCAAGTTGTAGCCGCCGTCTGTTGCCTCTAATTGAAAAAACTCAATATGCCAATAGGCAGGTTCTACACCAATATTACCCTGGGCTTCGTTAGTCTTCACCGTTAAAGGGAAAAAATCAATATCTATAACGTCAGGATTTATCTTACTTTCGCGCCCTAATTCTAATACTTGCGACCAATTATTTACCTCCCTGCTAGTTTCGTCGCCGATAAAGCGTCCGCCCCACAACCAGACAAGTTTAGTTAAAATACTTTCAACGCGATTATAGTCACTTTGCAATAGTGCCACATCTTCCGGTAGCAATAATTGACCCGGAATGCACCACCAATACTCCCAAGAAGTGGTATTGTCTATAGGAATAATGCGTTTAACTATCCCAGGAATACGAAGCCCGTTACCGGGAGCGCTATCGCGTTTTTCCCCCTTTACATCTCCTGCCATTGACAATTCTAAATTATCTGCTAAAGGATGTTCTGGTGCATTCATCATATCCGATGAAATAAACAAACTAGCTTCATTCATTACAGCACTCCTGACAATAAAATTGCTCTTTTTAGAGCTTAGTTCATCTCCCGGCATTAATAGCATTTTTTATTTTGGTTAAAAACAAGTTAAGAAAAACTATGGATTACGCACCTATTTTAAACAAAATCTTACTTAAATTTACTGATAGCTTTCAAGAACATCGTCAAGACATTTCCGCTATCCGATTAGGACAAGATAATTATTTATGGTTAGGCTCGGATGAGACTTCAACTATTGAAAGATTGTCTTTTGTTGACGGTCAAACTTATAGTAATCACAAACATTTTAATGTAACAGACTTTATTAGTTTGCCAGCCCCCGCCGAGGAAGAAATTGATATTGAGGGATTAGCTTATAACGATTATTATTTATGGTTTGTTGGCTCTCATAGTTGGAAGCGAAAAAAGCCAAAACCCGATAAAACTGATGAAAAAAATATTAATAGATTAACTAAACTAAAAACTGAACCAAATCGTTATTTAATTGGGCGTATTCCCTTAATTGACGGTGAATTAGTTAAGTGTTCTCCTCATCCAGACAAGCCAGGAATAGAGCTAACTGCGGCAAAATTGGAAGTTACAAGCCGGGGTAATTTACTAATGGATGCTTTAGTAAATGATGATCATTTGGGTGCATTTGTTCAAGCTACTATTCCGGGAAAAGAAAACGGTTTTGATATTGAAGGATTAGCAGTATATAACGATCGCATATTTTTGGGTTTGCGCGGTCCAGTATTACGCGGTTGGGCGGTAATGTTAGAAATTGAATTAGAAGCAAATGGTACAGATTTATTAAAGCTAAAAGCAGGGCAATATAAAAAGTATTTTATTAACTTAAATGGGTTAGGAATTAGAGACTTATGTTTACAAGGAGAAGACTTACTAATCTTAGCTGGGCCGACAATGGATTTAGATGGGCCAGTAAGAGTTTATCGCCTAGAAAAGCTTGCCCTTTTACAAACAAACCAGTTGCATAAACCAACCCAAATATTAGAAATTCCTTACGGAAATGGTGACGAACACGCCGAAGGAATGACAATATTTACAGACACAGAAACACCTTCAATATTAGTCGTTTATGACTCCCCAGCCTCAGAAAGATTGCCCGGAGTTAGTGATGTAATTGCCGATGTGTTTAAACTTTAGAGATTAGTAGAAATAGCTTGGACAGGACAAGTTGGGATACACTGTTCGCAGACTATACAACGCGATCGCACGAAAGCCAACTGGAAAGTTTCAGGATTAATTGTCAAAGCCTCTGTAGGACAAACTCCAGTACACAAACCACAATCTACACAAACATCTCTATCGATAACAATTTCGGCTAAAGTTTGAGAAACACCAATATTTTGCGATCGCATCCAGTCAATTGCAGCATCTAATTGATCGATGTCTCCAGATAATTCTAAGACAAGTTTGCCAATTTGATTTGGAGCTACTTGAGCGCGGATAATATTAGCAGCAACGTTGTAATCTTTTGCAAGTCGATAGGTGACTGGCATTTGGATAGTACGTTTAGGAAAAGTTAGAGTTACTCGTTTTTTCACAGCAGTTTAGTAAGGTAAAATAAATAAGATACTTAATAAGTTGTAATAAAATATTTTATGGCTGTAAATGTAGAACAATCGACCGAAACAACAGTCGGGACGAAAGTTAGAAATTTATTAATTGTTTTAGTTGCCGTTGCTTTGAGTGTAGCCTTATTTCTGGGACTGCGGACGGATAGCAGTGCGGTTTCTTTGACGAGTTTGGCAGAAAAATCTACACCCTTAGAAGTGGCAATGAGCAACGGTAAACCGACTTTAATGGAATTTTATGCTAATTGGTGTGGTAGCTGTCAAGCCATGGCTCCAGACATTGCTAAGTTAGAGAAAGAGTATGATAAATCAGTAAACTTTGTGATGCTGAACGTAGATAATACAAAATGGTTGCCAGAAATTTTGCAGTATCGGGTAGATGGGATTCCACATTTTGTATTTAGTGGCTCTAATGGCAAGGCGATCGCTCAAACCGTAGGCAAGCAACCCTATGATATTATGAGTAGCAATTTAGAGGCTTTAATGGCTAATGCGCCTCTACCGTACGCCCAAAGTAACAAAGGAGAGGTTTCTGCTTTTGCTGCACCTGTTGCACCTACGTCAAATTCCGACGATCCGCGTTTACATGGTAGTCAAGTAGTTAACTAGAAGGATCTTTTTCAATGCTGGCGATCGCTAGTTTTGGAAAAATCAGTATAAAATAAATCATCCAAATTAGTACGGGAATTGCCACGAAACTCGTTATCCATACATTGAGTAGTAGTAGCCAACTACCACCAATTAACGAAATACCTGTAAGAATGATTGACCAAGGCTGACACCACCAGGGTTTATAATTCCAAATGCTAGAAGATTTTTGAGTCATAGTCAGAGAAATTAAACGTTGCTAGTTGTCGTATTCTAGAAGTTTAAGCATACAAATAGTTTCATAACTCAAAAATTGATTTACAGGAATTTTTTAGATGTCATCGCCCCCAAAGATAATTGTTGTAAGTAATGGCAAAGGCGGTGTGGGCAAAACTACAACAACTATGGCATTAGCGAGTATTTTGGCAGAAAAGTACAAACTTTTAGCCGTTGATGCTGATAGTCAAGGTAGTTTTACTTGGTGGGTACAACAAAGTAAAAAAGGTATAGGCTTTGATCTTGCTCAAGAAACCGATCCGCAATTATTAGAGAACTTAAGAAACGTTGTAGGCTACGATTTAATAATAGTAGATACGCCACCAGCCTTAAGTTCCGCCACTTTAGCGGCTGTAATTCCGGCGGCGGATTATTTGGTTTTGCCTACACCGCCTGCACCAATGGATTTAGCTGTTTTAGTAGAAACCGTCAAACGAGCTATTACGCCAGCTAAAGTCGCCCATCGTGTACTGTTAACAAAAGTAGACACGCGCAGTTTGGGGGAGGCTCTGGAGGCACAAAAAACCCTCAGAGAACTAGGAATTCCTGTCTGTACGGCGTTTGTGAGAGCTTACAAAGCCCACGAACGAGCCGCCTTAGAGGGGATGACAATTACTCAGTGGCGGGGGAGAAATGGGCGAGAAGCAGAGGCGGATTATCGTCGGGTAGTAGATGAAATACAGCAAGATTGGAGAAAATAATGGTTAGAAAACGGATTGGGGATATGCTACGCGAAGAAGCCAAACCTGTAGCTAGAGAAGAATTGCCAGTAACGGCAGAAACTAATGACAAGCAAGAAAATGGAGAAGTTAACGAACAATTGCAGTCTATGAATATTTCTGCAACTACTAGCAAAATCTCCACAGAAGTAGAAACCGCCGTCGATGAGTTAAAAAAACTATTGGAAACCGCCCAAAAGACAGAAACCTCTTTACAAGGGCAAATTGCCGATTTGAAGTCACAACTTCAAGAGCAAAAGAAGTTAACCAAAGAGTTGCAAACTCAAGCATCCCATGATAAACAACTTAAAACCCAACTAGAAGAAGCAAAAGAAACTATCCTAAAACTTGCTGAAGTTAGTTCTAAACCAACTGCAACAGAAACCTCTTTACAAGCGCAAATTGCCGAGTTGAAGCCACAACTTCAAGAGCAAAAGAAGTTAATCAAAGAGTTGCAAACTCAAGCATCCCATGATCAACAGCTTAAAACCCAACTAGAAGAAGCAAAAGAAACTATCCTAAAACTTGCCGAAGTTAGTTCTAAAGCAACTGCAAAGGTTAGTGCAGCCAAAAAACAAAGCAGTCTTGTTCCCGCAAAATCAATTCGCACTGAAAAACTACCTAATTATTCCGATCCTTCGGAACGTCCTAATACTACTATTACCAATAAAGATATTGGCTGGTTTGATTAAGTAGGTAAAAAATAGCGATCGCTTTAAAGTGACTGTTAAAGTAAAGGCGATCGCATTTTAATCAGTATTCAATTCAAAATTTACTTTGTTGTATAACTTTTTTAGAGAAATCTGTAAAGGAATCGAGCTTAAAGAAATTTCCTCATCTTCAGCGTTATAAACCCTCAATTCCCAGCGTTTTTCCCCAATTTTGGCATACTGTTCTATATAGATGCGAGTTTGGTCAATTAATAAGTATTCCTGAAAACCAGGGATTGTGCGGTAGTCGGCAAATTTTGCTTGGCGATCGTATCCTTGGGTAGATTTCGACAATACTTCAGCAATAATTAAAGCATTGGTAATTGTATCGGTGCGATTAGCGACATACTGCGGCTCACCCGCAATAACTAGGACATCAGGGTAAGTGTAAATCTGCTTATTAGGTATCCACAACCGGACATCTCCAATAAAAGCCTCATGCTCTTGCTGTTTGAGTGCCAAACTTAGAGCAATATAAAGATTTCCAGAAATTCTGTTGTGATTTATTGAGCCGCCAGTCCTAGGAAAAATTTGCCCGTTGTTGTATTCGCTCTTGTCCTCTGCTTTTTCCTCTAATTCGAGGTATTCGGCGGGGGTGTAGGATTGCTTGGTTGCTACTTGCATAATTTTTATCGCTTTAGTTAGTTACATTTTGAATAAAAGCGATCGCATTTTAATCAGCATTCAATTCAAAATTTACTTTGTTGTATAAGTCTTTTAGAGAAATCTGTAAAGCAACGGAGCTTAGAGAGATTGTCTCATCTTCAGCGTTATAAACCCTCAATTCCCAGCGTTTTTCACCAGTTTTGGCATACTGTTCTACATAGATGCGAGTTTGATCAATTAGTAAGTATTCCTGAAAACTAGGGATTGTGCGGTAGTCTTCAAACTTGGCTTGGCGATCGTATCCTTGGGTAGATTTCGATAACACTTCAGCAATAATTAAAGCATTAGTAATTGTATCGGTGCGATTAGCGACATACTGAGGCTTACCCGCAATAACTAGGACATCGGGATAAGTATAAATCTGCTTATCGGGTATCCACAGGCGTACATCTCCCATAAAAACCTTGTAATCTTGCTGTTTAAAAGCAAAATTTAGCTCGGAACTTAAATTTAGAGCAATTGTGTTGTGATTTATCGAACCGCCAGCCATAGAAAAAATTTGTCCGTTATTGTATTCGCTCTTGTACTCTGCTTTTTCCTCTAATTCGAGGTATTCGGCGGGAGTGTAGGTTTGTTTTGTTATTACTTGCATAATTGGGAAATACACAGCCCGTAACCGGGCGCTTGCGCGATCGCTAATTTTTAACTATTATCTCTCTTACTAAAGCTGCTAACCTTTCCGCACTATCAACTATGGCAATACTTTTTGATTTTTCTGCCATTGCTTGCAACTGTTGGGGGGAATTGAGCAAATTTAAAACTTTACTTTCTAGCAACGGTTGGGTAAGGTCTGATTGATTGAAAACCAACGCCGCACCAGCTTTTGCAAATACTTCGGCGTTAAAAAATTGGTGATTTTCCGCCGCGTAAGGATAGGGAATTAAAATTGCTGGAGTTGCCGTTATGGCTAATTCGGTTAGACTAGCCGCACCTGCGCGACTAATAGCTAAGTTTGCCCGTGTTAGCAAAGCTGCCATATTGTCATAAAAAGGCATAGTTAAATATTGAGGATGATTCAAACTCCCAGCATCAGGGTCTTTATCACCTGTCAGGTGTACTACCCAAGCACCCGCAGCACACCAAACCGGGACGCATTCACGTACTAGCTTATTTACCGCTACCGCGCCTTGAGAACCCCCAAAAACGACAATTAACGGCACATTTTCAGGAATCTGTAATTCTAAGGGTAATTGCTGCAAACGAAATTGCGATCGCACGGGTGTACCTGTATAAATCGTTTTTACGTTAGGTAAATACTTAGCGGCGCTTTCAAACCCAATTGCTACTACGTTGCAAAAACGGCTAAAAGTGCGGGTAACTTTTCCTGGCAAAACATTAGATTCGTGGAAAATTACTGGTATTCCAAGAGATCGTGCCGCAATGACCGATGGAGCCGAAATATAACCGCCTGTAGTGAATACTCCTTGAAAATTGCCTTTTTTCAACAGCTTTCGCACTTCAAAAATCGACCCAATTAGGCGAGTGACAATTTTGAACGTCGCTAAACCTAGCTTTTGCTGAAACCCCTGCACAGCAACGGTATTTAATGGATACTGAGAGGGGACTAACTGAGTTTCTAGCCGATTGGGGACACCTAACCATTCAATTTGATAATCGCTCAATTGTTCCGCCACTGCGATCGCCGGAAATAAATGTCCACCTGTACCGCTTGCAGCAATTAGTAATTTTATCGGCGTTACCATCTAATTTTTACCTTAATTGCTTTAAAATCGAACAACTAACCAAGCTATCATTTATGCGAACAGTTCTAAATTTTTCTAACTTAAACCGCTTAGTTTCTCTAAGCTTGGGATTACTGATGGTGGGAACAGTTGGCGATCGCACTATCGCTGCACCTCCAGCTACCGCACCGCCACAGTTACAAAATATGCTACTTCAAATTGACGCGGCGGCTAACCAAAAAGATATCAAAGCCGTAATGCAATTTTACAGCCCAAATTTTACTCATACAGATGGCTTAACTTACCAAGATTTAGAAAAAGCTTTAACTGGGTTATGGAAGCAATACCCACAATTAACATACAAAACACAGTTGCAATCTTGGCAAACCGAAGGCAATGGAATTGTCGCCGAAACTATTACAAATATTACTGGTACGCAAACTCAAGACAACCGCAACTTAGCACTCAAAGCCACAATTAGAAGCCGTCAGCGCTATGAAAATCAAAAAATGGTCAGACAAGAAGTTTTAGCGGAGCGCAGCCAATTAAGCACCGGAACAAAGCCGCCAACTCTTGATATTAAGTTGCCACAAAGTGTTAAACCCGGACAGCAGTACAACTTTGACGCTGTTGTAGTTGAGCCACTCAAAGACGATTACTTACTAGGAGCAGCCATTGAGGAGCCTGTAGCCATAGGTCAGTATTTTAAACCCACTCAAGTAAAGCTAGACTTGCTCCCGGCGGGTGGTTTGTTTAAGATTGGTCGCGCTCCGGCTGGGGGAAGCGATCGCTGGTTATCGGCGGTAGTAGTGCGGGGAGACGGTTTAACTCAAGTAACTCAACGCTTGCAAGTATTGGGTGGAAATGCCCCCCGTCCAGGTAGAAGGCTAATTAGATAATTGACATTCTCTGCTAAAGCAGGGGGATTCTTGCATAGTAAAAATAAATTTCTGAAGCTTGCCAATAAGAAAGACATAAAAAATAGCCCGTATAAACGGGCTATAAAATTATTGTTAATGAGTTAGAAACTTGTCTAACGGTTAGCTTTTTGTTCTACTTTGCGTTCAGCTTCGCTCAATTTGGTATCTTCGGTTACGCCACCAAAAACGCGCTGATACTGATCGTTGCCTAATTCACCCGCCGCGCGTTCAATGCGACCTTTAATATCTTTATTAGAGTTGCCTAAATCTTTAGGAATGATTTTCGCTGCTGCTTTGCCGCTTTCTAATTCGTCAAAACCTACTTCATCGGTCTTTGGTGTAATAGTTCCTTTAGGCGCAACGGCAACTATTTGAATATTCGCTAAATCGGTTAATGGTGAAGCCTGAACAAGCGTAGTAGGTATTGATAACCATGCTATGCCCATGAGCATTACACTAGAAATCGCTAAAGTCAGACGCTTGACTATTTTGCTGACAAACATACAAAAACATCCTTTGGTTTGTATTGATTACTTGTATGAATGTTAGGAAATAGTGATAAAAATATCGTCTTCCCGCAGATGGGTTTGTGAGCAAAATATTGTAACTATACCAAGCGCGACTACACTAAATATGGGGAAAGAGTAGGCGCAGGTGGTTGCAAATTAGGCAAGGCAGCTAATTTGAGGAAAGTCCGGGCTTCCGAAAGACCAAACTTGCTGGGTAACGCCCAGTGCGAGCGATCGTGAGGATAGTGCCACAGAAAAATACCGCCGTTTTCATGAGGAAATGGTAAGGGTGCAAAGGTGCGGTAAGAGCGCACCAGCAGCGCCGAGAGACGCTGGCTCGGTAAACCCCGGTTGGAAGCAAGGTCAAAGGGATAATGGTTGGTCTTTTCCCTATTCCACTGCCACAGAACCGCTTGAGGCGCTTGGTAACAATCGTCCCAGATAGATAACCGCCCTGATGCGAAAACAAAAAAAGACGTAGCACCGCTACGTCTCTACGTTATTCATCAGAACAGAACCCGGCTTATGTCCGACTCTTTCCCTATTTTTGCTTGTTATTCCCAAATAATTGCGCGATCGCATTTTCTATATCTGGCTGTTTAATGAGCGATTCTCCAATTAACACTGCCTTTGCGCCTGCTTTTGCTACCAAGTCCAAATCAGTAGCTTGATGCAATCCCGATTCGCTGACAACTAAAATATCTCGCTCTTGTAATTGCTGTCCTCGTGCTGCCAATATCGAGCAAGTATTTTGCAAATCAACAGAAAAATCTGCCAGGTTGCGATTATTAATCCCAACTAGCGCCACACCATCTATGGCTAAAACGCGATCAAGTTCGTCTACTGTATGCACTTCAATTAAAGCTGCCATCTTTAAAGCTTTGGCAATTTTTATAAAGTATTGCAAGTCTTGGTCGGTTAAAATTGCTGCAATTAGCAGTACAGCATCCGCACCCCGGACACGGGCTAGATACATTTGATAAGGATACAAGATAAAATCTTTGCACAACAAAGGCAAGTCTACCACCGCGCGAATTTGAGCTAAGTAGCTAAAACTGCCTTGAAAAAACTTTTGATCCGTAAGTACAGAAAGGCAAGCTGCACTACCTTTTTGATAGGATTTGGCAATTTCTACGGGGTCAAAATCGGCTCTAATTACACCTTTACTTGGCGATGCTTTTTTGACTTCAGCAATTAAGGCTGGTTGAGTTGTGGCTTGACGTAAAGCACCAACAAAATCTCGCGATGGAGGGGCTAAAAGTGCTTGCTGTTGCAAGTCAGCTAAGGGTAATTTCTCTCTTAGCCGATTAACTTCGTCTTCTTTGTGCCAAACAATTTCTTCTAAAATATTGTTGGGTTCAGCGCCCGGTACAACGACCTGATAGCGCATACTCTCAAGAGCAATAGTACGGTTGGGGGGACGGCGGCGGATTTGCATTGTGTCAATAAAAGAATAAATTTACTTAAGATGCGATCGCGCGTTTGTAAGCTTCGTCCAATACTTCCGATAAAGTAGGATGAGCGTGTACTAGGTGCGCTAAAGTGTGTACAGTTTGACGATTGGCGATCGCAGCAGATGCTTCATGGATTAAATCTGAGGCGTGTAAGCCAATGATATGTACCCCCAAAACTTCCCCAGTATCTTGGCGAAAAATTAGCTTTGCCATGCCGTCGGCTTCTCCTTCGGCGATCGCTTTAGAGTTACCTTTGTAATAACTTCTCACCGCACCCACTTCAAAACCTTCTTTGCTTCCCAATTCTTTGGCGGCGGTTTCAGTCATGCCTACATAACTAATTTCTGGGTGGGTAAAGGCGGCAGCAGGAACGCTATGATAATCAACTATCCGCTCTTTGCCACAAATATTATCTACAGCAACAATTCCTTGACCTGATGCTGCATGAGCCAGCATCATTTTACCGTTAGCATCGCCAATCGCCCACAAATGCGGTACAACTTCCCCCGCCGATAGCACCGCCATACCATCATTTACGGGAATAAAGCCCCGGCGATCTAATTCTACCCCGATTGTCTGTAAACCAAGGTTTTGCGTTGCAGGGATGCGCCCAGTAGCCACTAAACAAGCATCTACTTCAATCGTATCGATAACTTCTTTGGTTTTAAAATCCGCTAACTCTATTACTACTGGGGTTCCGGGAGTAACTTTTTTTGCCATTACACCAACCTGAGTTTCAATATCGCGGGGAGTAATTAAAATTCTTTCCGCTAGTTTAGCAATATCGCGGTCAAAACCAGGCATTAGCTGATCTAAAGCCTCAATCATAGTAACTTCGCAACCCAAAGCTGAATAAATATCGGAAAATTCTAAGCCGATATAACCGCTACCAATAATTGCTACCCAATCGGGTAAAGACTCTAATTTTACGCCTTGGTCGCTAGTAAAGACCGTTTTACCATCAACTTCAATTCCTGGCGGGACAAAAGGAATCGAACCGGGGGAAAGGATAATATCTTTAGCCGTAATTATCTTTTCCCCGTTGTCCGTAGTTATTGCTACTTTCTGCGAACCTGCTAACTGACCTCTACCGCGAATTATCTCTACACTCAGGCGTTTGAGGCTATTAGTTAAGTCTCCTTGAATTTTGGCTACAAGATTATTGGCATGATTTGCGATCGCGCTGCGGTCAAATTCTACCCCACTTACTTGAATACCCAAAGACTTAAGGTGGTGAGCGTTGCGTAATTCTCTAACTTTACCAGAAGCTGCAAGCAATGCTTTAGAAGGAATACAGCCTCTATTTACACAAGTACCGCCCATATCTGCTTCTTCAATAATTGCCGTTTTCAAGCCGCAACTAACAGCGTGTAAAGCCGCGCCATGTCCGCCTACTCCAGCGCCAATAATAACTAGATCGTAATCAAATTCCTGACTCACGTAAGCGCTTCTCCTAGTGCAAACCCTTTTCTATTTTCCTCTTTACCGCGCGATCTAAGCAAGTCCCGGCAATTTATCTATAGGAAAAGCGGCTCTACTGTTATGCTAGGTTTATAGCGATCGCTTTCAGTCATTGTAGCTATGGTGTCCCAAGTAACGACTCCTAAAAGTGCCGAAATCATCTATCCGGATAGCGATGGTAAGCCTATGGCAGACAATACCAAGCAATTTCACTGGATTGTGACTATTAAAGAAAACTTAGAACTAATATTTGCCAATCAACCAGAGGTTTTTGTCGCCGGGGATCTACTGTGGTATCCGGTGGAAGGAGAGCGAACCCTTTGTCAAGCGCCGGATGTTATGGTTGTTTTTGGGCGACCTAAAGGCGACCGAGGGTCTTACAAGCAATGGACAGAAGCAAATATCAATCCCCAAGTAGTATTTGAAATTCTCTCCCCTGGGAATCGCTTGAGTGAAATGGCGAAAAAGTTTCAATTCTATGACCGTTATAGAGTAGAAGAATACTACATTTACGATCCCGACGATATCGATTTAACAGGCTGGCTGCGAAAAGAAGACAAGCTAGAAGTGATTAATGAGATGAACGGTTGGGTAAGTCCCCGCTTAGACGTGCGCTTTGAACTCGCTTCTGATACTCTAGAAATCTTTAAAGCTGATGGGGAGAAATTTTTAAGTTTTGTAGAGATAGATAGTTTACGCAAACAAGAACGCCTTCGAGCAGACGAGGCAGTTACCCAACTGGAACTAGAGAAAAAGCGTAACGAAGCCTTGGCTGCAAAGTTACGTGAAATGGGAATCGATCCAAATCAAATCTAGCCTAGCTGGCTTGCAGGAGATTCCTAGCTTTCAAGTGGATAGCAACATAGATGTTATGTTACCCATTTGCGATCGCTTGAAATTATTTATGTATAGTTCCATTGCGATCGCCTGAAATTATTTATATATAGTTCCATCAGGCATAATTGCGCCTTGGAGTTTTGCACCGCGTAAAGATTCCGAACTGGATAACTTAGCGTTTCTTAAATTTGCATTGCGTAAGTCAGTGCGAGATAGATCGGAACCTCTTAAATCGGCTCCGTTTAAATTTGCACCTGCTAAGTTAACTGATTGTCTAAGCACTGCTCTGCTCAAGTCAGCGCCACTGAGATTAGCGTTACTGAGATTTAATTCATATAAGTCTTGAGTTGTTCTACCTATACCACTCAAATCAGATCCTTGTAGGTCAGCATAACTTAGGTTGACCCTAACAAAATAGCTAACGTTACTCAAATCTGTACCATTCAAGTTAGCTTTACTTAAGTTGACTACGGACAAAGATATGCCGTCTAGGTTTGCGTTAGTTAAATCAACTCCTCGCAAATCTGAGTTAAAGATGCGCGTGCGGCTTAGATTTGCACCAATCAAATTTGCTTGACTGAGATTAACTTCTTCAATCTTCTTTTAGATATAAAGCTTTAGGGCGTTGCTTTGTAATTGATCGTCAATTTGCTAGAAAGTTATTAGGCTCAATAAATTGCGATCGCAACTGCGGTAGTCATAACACTGTTTTCCTCTGCAATATTTGTTCTTGCTGCCTTTTGAGCGTTAAGATCGATGCTGATTAACACCTATATTAAAAACTATTGTGACTGTCAAACCAGAGTGGTTAAGGGTAAAAGCGCCTCAGTGGGAGCGCGTCGGTAGCGTTAAAGAAATTCTCCGGGATTTAAGCCTAAATACTGTATGTGAAGAAGCTTCTTGTCCAAACATTGGCGAATGCTTCAACGCAGGTACAGCAACATTTTTAATTATGGGGCCAGCTTGTACTAGAGCTTGTCCTTATTGCGATATCGATTTTGAGAAAAAGCCCAAACCCTTAGATGCAAGCGAACCTGATAGACTAGCGCAAGCAGTACAAAGACTAAAATTAAATCATGTAGTCATTACTTCGGTGAATCGAGATGATTTACCTGATGGTGGCGCAAGTCAATTTGTACGCTGTATTGAGGCAATTCGGGCAATATCACCCCAAACCACAATTGAAGTATTGATTCCTGACTTATGCGGAAATTGGCAAGCTTTAGAAACAATTTTGCTTGCTGCGCCAGAAGTATTAAATCACAATACTGAAACCGTACCCCGTTTATATCGTCGCACTCGTCCTCAAGGAGATTACGATCGCACTTTAGAATTAATTAGGCGATCGCGCACAATTGCACCAGGAGTTTATACTAAGTCTGGCTTAATGGTGGGTTTAGGCGAAACAGATGAGGAAATTCGGCAAGTAATGATTGATTTGCGATCAGTAGATTGCGATATTCTGACCCTAGGGCAATACTTGCAACCAAGTCAAAAACATTTGCAGGTTCAAAGCTTTGTCACCCCAGAACAATTTGATACTTGGCGGATTTTTGGCGAATCTATTGGTTTTTTGCAAGTCGTATCTTCTCCCCTAACTCGTAGCTCTTATCACGCCGAAAAAGTTAGAGAATTGATGCAACGTTACCCGCGTAAATAGCTGTGCGCGAAACAAAAATAACTATTTTGGGTGCAGGAGCATGGGGAACGATTTTAGCCAAACTAGCCGCCGCCAACGGTCACAACGTGGTTTCATGGTCGCGTAGCGGTGCAATGAGCTTAGAGGAGGCTATAGAGGGTGCTGAGATAGTTTTATCGGCGGTATCGATGAAAGGAGTAAGAAGCGTAGCTACAGCAATTCAATCTTTACCCATTTATCCCCAGGCGATTTTTGTTACCGCAACCAAAGGTTTAGAACCCTCTACAACTTTAACCCCGGCGCAAATTTGGCGCTCATCTTTTCCTACCCATCCTGTAGTTGTGTTGTGTGGGCCTAATTTATCTAAAGAAATTGAGCAAAACTTACCCGCCGCAACGGTAGTAGCGAGTAATGATATCGGCGCGGCGGAAATAGTCCAAGAAGCTTTTTCTTCCTTGCGCTTCCGTGTTTATACAAATTTTGACCCCTTGGGAGTGGAACTTGGAGGCATACTAAAAAATGTAATGGCGATCGCAGCCGGGGCTTGTGATGGGTTACAGTTGGGAACAAATGCTAAAGCGGCGCTTCTGACGCGCGGACTTACAGAAATTGTGCGAATTGGGAATAGTTGGGGAGCAAAAACCGAGACTTTTTACGGTTTATCAGGCTTAGGAGACTTACTCGCTACTTGCAATAGTCCTTTAAGTCGCAACTATCAAGTAGGCTACTCTTTAGCTCAAGGTAAAACCCTAGAAGCAACTTTAGCTAGTTTAGAAGGAACTGCCGAAGGAGTAAATACGGCAAAAGTTTTAATGCAACGCGCTAGGCAATACAGTATTTCTATTCCCATTACAACCCAAGTCCATCGGTTGCTGACAGGTAAAGTTACACCAAGACAAGCGCTGGAGGAATTAATGCTGCGCGACATTAAACCAGAAATATAGAAAAGGTACGATCGCTAATTTTCAAGTATCTATTCTAACTACAAGGTAGGATAAGGACGAAAGCCTAAAATTTACGCTTTTACTTTCAAGTATTCTCCTCACACCTTACCGAATTCAAATGGAATGGCAACTAAACGATGCCCAGAACTTGGCATTAATTGACCGAGAAATTGGCGATTATAAGTTTTCACCCGCACAGTACGAAATAGTTAGACAGGTAATTTATGCGACTGGAGACTTTGAATACAAATCTTTAATTAGGTTTAGCGATCGCGCTTTACCTGCCGGGGCTGCCGCTTTAGCTGCTCGTAGTACCATTATTGTTGATGTCCCTATGGTACAAGTAGGCATCACAGTTCCTATTCAAAAAACTTTCGCAAATCCTATTTATTGCAGTGCAGACAGTAATAATTGGAGTCACAAAGACAAATCAAATAGCGCCGCTTGGGAAATTGAAACTTTAGCTAGAAAGTATCCTGAAGCAATTTTTGTTATTAGTCAAGGACAAGCAGTATTGACGGCGTTATTGGAATTAATTGAGGCAGAGGAAATTAGACCAGCTTTAGTAATTGGTACTCCCGCAGGATTTATTGACGTAGATGTAGCCAAACAACGTTTAAATGATTCCAACGTGCCTCATATTCGGATCGATGGACGCAAAGGTAATGCCGTAGTAGCGACAGCAATTATTAATGGGTTAGTAGAACTAGCTTGGCAGGCTTACGGGCATGATAATCAGGGTTAATTAAACAAGCAATTTTTTGTCAGAGTAACTACTATAAACCTAGCAGAGCAAATCTACAGTACAAAAGCGCTCAATATGGTAGTTACAAATCTTCCTCAAACACTGCACCTAAGTACCGAAGAACTGCATCAAATCAACGCTTACTGGCGCGCCGCAAATTACTTGTCTGTCGGGCAAATATATTTGCTAGACAACCCCCTACTGCGCGAACCCCTCAAGATCGAACATATCAAACCAAGGCTTTTAGGTCACTGGGGAACAACCCCAGGTCTAAATTTTATTTACGTCCACTTGAACCGCCTAATTAAAGCTCAAGACCTGAACGCTATCTACATCGCCGGCCCCGGTCATGGTGGCCCTGGAATAGTTGCCAATACTTATCTAGAAGGCACTTACAGCGAGGTATACCCTCATATTTCCTCAGATTATGAGGGGATGCGAAAACTATTTAAGCAATTTTCCTTTCCTGGAGGCATCCCTAGCCACGTTGCACCAGAAACCCCCGGTTCAATTCACGAAGGGGGCGAACTTGGCTATGCTCTTTCTCACGCCTACGGTGCAGCCTTTGACAATCCCGATTTGATTGTTGCTTGTGTGATCGGCGATGGGGAAGCAGAAACCGGGCCATTAGCTACTAGCTGGCATAGCAACAAGTTTCTTAATCCCGTGACTGATGGCGCAGTTTTACCAATTTTGCATCTAAATGGTTACAAAATTGCTAACCCTACCGTGTTGGCGCGGATAAGTCATGAGGAACTAGAAAGTTTACTTATTGGTTACGGCTATAAACCCTACTTTGTAGAAGGCTCTGAGCCAGAAGCCATGCACCAGTCGATGGCTGCGACTTTAGATAAAGTCATCGCCGACATTAAGGTAATTTGGGACGATGCGCGGAATAAGGGTATTACTGTACGCCCCCAGTACCCGATGATTGTACTGAAGTCGCCAAAAGGCTGGACGGGGCCTAAAGAAGTTGATGGGAAAAAAACTGAAGATTACTGGCGATCGCATCAAGTACCATTTGCAGAAATGGCAACTAAGCCCGAACACTTACAGTTGCTAGATGCGTGGATGAAAAGTTATAAGCCAGAAGAACTGTTCGACGCAAATGGGACATTGATGCCCGAACTTGCGGCTTTAGCACCCCAAGGAAGCCGCCGCATGGGGGCTAATCCCCACGCCAACGGTGGTTTGTTGCTTAAAGGTTTAAAGCTACCAAACTTTGCTGACTACGCTGTAGATATTGCTGAACCGGGGACAATAATGGGTGAAGCTACCCGCGTGATGGGGGAATTTTTGCGCGATGTCATGAAGCAAAATCTCGAAAGCCGCAATTTTAGAGTTATGGGCCCCGATGAAACCGCTTCTAACCGCCTTAATGCTTTATTTGAAACAAGCGATCGCACTTGGACAGCCCAGATTCTCCCCGAAGACGATCACCTTGCTCCGGACGGGCGAATTATGGAGATATTGAGCGAACACACTTGTCAAGGCTGGTTAGAAGGCTATTTACTTACTGGACGACATGGGTTTTTCTCTTGTTATGAAGCTTTTATCCATATTGTGGATTCTATGCTCAACCAACACGCCAAATGGCTCTCAACTACCCGTCATATACCTTGGCGTAGACCGATTGCTTCTCTCAACTATTTGCTAACTTCTCACGTTTGGCGACAAGATCATAATGGGTTTTCTCATCAAGATCCAGGCTTTATCGATCATGTGATGAACAAAAAGCCAGAAGTAATTCGGGTTTATTTACCCCCCGATGCCAATACGCTGCTATCTGTAACCGATCATTGTTTGCGTAGTCGTAACTATGTCAATGTAATTGTTGCCGGAAAGCAACCCGCCTTACAGTATTTGGATATGGATGCGGCAATTAAACACTGCACTACAGGGCTAGGAATTTGGGGTTGGGCGAGTAACGACCAAGGAGTAGAACCCGATGTAGTGATGGCTTGTGCGGGGGATGTGCCAACTTTAGAAACTCTGGCGGCGGTGGATTTGCTGTACAAAAACTTCCCCGATCTCAAAGTGCGGGTTGTAAATGTAGTTGATTTGATGAAACTTCTACCAGAAAGCGAACATCCGCACGGTTTGAGCGATAAAGACTTTGATTCTATCTTTACGCCAGACAAGCCGATTATCTTTGCTTTTCATGGCTACCCTTGGCTAATTCATCGCCTGACCTATCGGCGCACAAACCACCACAATATCCATGTCCGGGGCTACAAAGAAGAAGGAACAACTACTACGCCCTTTGATATGGTGGTTCTAAATGAGTTGGATCGTTTTAGTTTGGTCGATGATGCGATTGATCGCGTACCCAAACTCAAATATACCGCCGCCTACGTCAAACAGATGTTACACGACAAACTAATCGAACACAAACATTATATTACCGAGCATGGCGAAGATATGCCAGAGATTCTTAATTGGCAGTGGGGTTACTATAGCAATCCCGAAAAAACAACTCCGCCAAAAACTGACGAATCCAGCACTTCTACTCCTTCTCAAGAAGGTGGCGAAGGTGTAGCAAAGTCTGGTTCTTAGTTTGACCTTATCCCCTTTTCCTACACGGGAAGGGGAGCAACTTTATTAGAGAAGGTCTAATAAAACCTACGCAGTTCAGCCTAAAAACAGAAGACTAGCGGATTTATTGAGAGACATTTTGCAGGGGGTTTGGGGGAGGCAACTCGTCCCCCGATGGGGAGGCAAAAAGCGGTGTAGCTCTGCTTCCCGCTTTGTTGCCGTTGGGTTTGGGGGGCAGACCCCCCATATCTTGGTTTTTCCTAAAGAAAGTAAGGTATCAACTGTGTGAGTCTAGTCTATATAACGCCGCTTAGAAGCCGATCGCGGTTTCTTTTTAGACGGGCGGACTTCACTATTTTCTTCACCCCCAAGCCGTCGGCTAACATCTATAAACATATCTCTTTGCAAAAATGGATAATCGCTTACCCACAGCTTTCGACTGGGAATATATAAATCTGTAACTTCATCAATATCGCTCAAGTCTGAGCTATTTGACAGCAAGATCATTTCTGCTATTTGACCTTTGGCGATCGCCTTATGTTCTTTACGCAAGGGCGCTTGTACCGTAGTTATAAACCCTGTTTCGTCGCTAATTTCTAAGTTTAGTCGGCGTTCGCGGTTTTCAATTAATACAAGTTCCCCAATTTTGTTAACGTTTTCCTCGGTACTAATTAATTCCTCCGTTAGGAATATATCGTAAACCCGACCGCGAAAAAAGCCAGCGTAGGGATAGCGGCGACACTTTTGATTGCGTAAACCCGCCCAGTATACAGGCCCCCAAAACCAATAAAGTCCGCCAATTAGTCCCACACCAAATAAGATCGGACTAAAACCCCTACCTAATAAAAATCTCAGTAATAAAACTACCAATACAGCCACTACAGAAATTAATAGCCGCTTTAAAAAATCTGCGGATTTACCCCAGTAGTATTTATATTGCTCGGCACTGGCAATTCGCGGTATAACTTGTTCAAATTTCTGGCGCGTGAGAGGAACTAACATGAGGCGAGGTTTTGAAAACGGCTTATAATATCTTTTCTAGCCCATAAATCAAGGATTTTAACAACAGGACTTTGCGAATAGCGAGTAATACCCCTGGCATATAACAAGCGCGATCGCTCGTATCGTGGCGTAGAGTATAAACTTGACCTGCGGCCCCAAAAATTACTTCTTGGTGGGCAATTAATCCCGGTAAGCGGATACTGTGAATCCTAATGCCTTCATTGGCAATGCTACCTCTAGCGCCGGGTAACTTTTCAGTTTCTTCTACTACTGCGGGGTTAAACGGTTTGCCCATTTCTGCCAATATTTCGGCAGTTTGAATCGCTGTACCGCTTGGTGCATCAGCTTTTTGATTGTGGTGTAATTCGATAATTTCGACATGATCGAAGTATTGAGAAGCACTGACGGCAGCTTGCTGGAGTAAAACCATCCCAATCGAGAAATTAGGAATAATTAAGCAACCCGTACTAGCTTTATCAGCAAAATCTGCAAGTTCGCCGATTTGTTCGGCACTTAAACCCGTTGTTCCGACTACCGGACGCACCCCGTAAGCGATCGCCGAACGAATATTATTATAAATAGAGCTTGGGTGCGTAAAATCGACCATAACGGCAGGCTGTTTCTCTTGGGCTGCAAAGGCAAGCATCGGCTCAAACTGGTTGGTAATAGGGATTTCCAACGGTTCGCTTAAACCCGCTAATTCTCCCGCATCCTGATCTTGGTATTGGGGATTGTGGTCGACAGCGCCCACTAAGGTCATATCTTCCGATTGGGCGATCGCGCGGATTACTTCTCGTCCCATTTTACCAGCCGCACCATTGACTAGGACAGGAATAGGAGCTTGATTCATGTTCTAAATTCTCTTAAAAGTTTGATGCTCGTTTCAACTTTAACAGATAGCGGACTTTGCGCTAATTTTGGGACGGACTTCGCCCGTGTCAATTAAGATCAGATATTGTTACGCTCGAAACAGAATGAGAGTTAAAACCCAGTGATGACAATTTTGCGTAAGTTTACAATATTGTTTTTGTGCTTAACGTTGAGTGTGACAACTATTGGCTGTGGCGGCAATAACCAAGCTGTTCGCCAAAATCGCAGCACACCCCAACAATCGACAGCACCGACAAAAATTGCTGATGGCAAGTACCCTGTACAGCAAGCCAGTTACAGCGATGCGAATGGAGAATACGAGCTATTTTTGCTCAATACTTCCCCCGGTCAACCGCCGAGTTTTCGCACGACCAATTTACAAATGGCAAGATTAACCGATGAAGAAATCAAAAGCGGTGAAAAAAGCTATCTAAATGTCACAAGCGGACAACCAGCTTTGCACCTTACCGAAGACTTCAAAATTGAGTACAACCATGCGGTAACTGAAAATCAAGTTAACCCCCAAACCGGACAACAAGAAACCGTTGTCGTGCGCCGCGAAAATAGCTTCTGGTCGCCCTTTGCTGGCGCTTTAGCAGGTCAAGCGATCGGTAGCTTGTTATTTAGACCCCAATACTATGTACCACCTATTTATCAGCCTGGAGGCGGTGGGTTAAGAGGTTTTGGCGGTTATGGCAATTCTTATGATCGCGCGGTCACAAGTTATCGCACTCGTTACAATGCGCCACCTTTGGAAGTTAGAAATCGGACTAATTTCCGCACAACTGGAGGGATTAGAACCCCCTCATCTTCAACAGTACGCCGTTCCCCTTCAAATAATAGCAGCCGTTCTAGTGGCTCTGGTTTTGGCTCTAGCACTTTACGCCCTTCAGGCAATTCTAATTCCAGCCGTGTTAGACGACCTTCTTCAGGTAGTTTTGGTAGTGGGAGTCGTTCTAGCGGTTCAAGGAGTCGTTCTAGAAGTCGGCGTTAACTAATTTAATCCAAAGGAATGGATTGTTCGGCGTTGCTAAATTCATACATGAAGATGAATACGCGATCGCAAATCCCCTTGTAGAGACGTTGCAATGCAACGTCTCTATATTTTTTGCTATTTACGGTGTTTGCCAGATTCTCTGATGATACTGAGCTATATCTGCATAGGGATCTGGTGCTGGGTGGCTGTGGTCGTGATGGTGATGATGTCCATGATCGTGAGTGCTATTTGCTCCCGCAGCTAAACGGAATTTGCACATTTCGCAGTTCATCTGTACTTGACCAAGTTGAGTTTCAATTTCCCGCTCGCGCAGTACAGAAAATAATTGCGGATGTAATCCCATTTCTGGCAAACAATCAATTGTTATTTCTGGGTGTTGCTGTTGTTCTACAGAAGTAATATCAAAAATCTTTTTGACTAATACCCCCGTAAATAAAAAGTAGGGTAAAACAACTATCCGTTTGGGGTTGTAAAGTCGAGCGCGACGGAATCCTTCTTCTAGGCGGGGATGGGTGATGCCGATAAAACAAATTTCCACAGTGGCATAACCGCTACCTTCCCACAGAATCCGAGCTAGTTTGTACAAGTCGCCGTTGGCATCAGGATCGCTTGCACCACGACCGACAAATAACAATACTGTATCAGCGCGATCGCCTTTATAAATAGCATCAAGTTCCGCTAAACGCGATTTCCACAACTCCACAATCCCCGGATTTATCCCAAAATGCCGTCCGTAGTGAAACTTTAGCTGGGGATGTCGAATTCTAGCTTTATCTAATTCGTTAGTAACATCAAATTTGTTATGCCTAGCAGCAAATAACAAAATAGGCAGCACGGATAATTCGGTATAACCTTGTTCTATACAAAAATCTACTCCTTGTTGAATTGTTGGTTCGGTTAGTTCCAAAAAACAAGGTAGTACGGGCCTAGAGGTATCTAGGGCTTGATAAGCCGCCGTAAAGTCTAAAAAACTCTGCCGTCCTGAGTCGTCTTTAGTACCATGACCAATCGTTAGTAAAGGGCGCGATAGCGGTAAAGGTGTTAATTCAAGAGCCGAAGTTGAGTATTCTGTGTTTGGTGTATTTACAACAGTCATTAAAAGTAGGTATCCTTTCCTGTGCGACGCAGGAAATAAATTAAGCTAGTGACAATTTAGGCATCCTGGCTAACGCTGACTGGATTTGAGACAACCTAAATTAAATTGTGCTTCCAGAATCGTTTACAGTTGCGGCACAGCCCCGGACTTGCACCGGAGTTTCCCTAGTTGTCACTGTTTTTGCTTTAGTGCTTAGTTATCTTAACCGATCTTTCTTGGTTCTAAATCCGGGGGGAGGGGTTAATCAGCAGGTTTTGAGCGGTCTATCTCTTTTTTACTAAAGTCTAGATATCTTACCTAGGTTCCTTCCTTGGCAAAGTTCGTTTAAAAACTGCACTAGGCGCGACTTGTATTGGTAGTTATCAATAAAAATTTGTATTTTTAAATCAAAAACCGTCCTAAACACAGCTAATAAATATATTTGTTTTCCTTATGACTGAAATAAGTTTCAAAAAACCAGTCTCTAGGAGGAATATTATGTTAAGAAAACTAGCGATTATGTACTTAATAGTAAGTGTATCCTCTAAAAAACTTATCTAGCTAGACTTTATAAATAAAGTAGGTTTTTAGAGGAAATCGAAATAGCTACTAAAACCTCCGGCTTTTTTATCAGCTTTAGTTGAGTAAGTTAATTTATTCGGTACACTAAAGAACACTATTTTTTGCTAATAATCGGTGAAAAAGATTAAGAAAAAGGAACATACAATATGAAGATTTCTAGTTTATCTAAAACTGTTTGGGCAAGTGCTTTTATTTTTAGTTTAGCTACTTTGCCAGTAGTCCCAGTTTCTGCTCAAGATAGCACAGGTACAGGTACTACATCTGGTGGTACAGGAAGCGGAACAACGGGTACTGGTACAGGAAGCGGAACAACGACAACCCCCGGTACCGGGAGTAGCAGTACAGGAAGCGGAACGACAACTCCCAGTACCGGGAGTAGCAGTACAGGAAGCGGAACAACAGGTATAGGGACAGACACAACAACTCCCAGTACAGGAAGCGGAACAACAGGTATAGGGACAGACACAACAACTCCCAGTACCGGGAGTACCACTACAGGAACCGGAACAACAGGAACAACAGGAACAACAGGAACAACAGGAACAACAGGAACAACAGTCACTCCTAGCGTCGGTAGCACGACGACGGATACAACCACAACAACGACAACAACCCCTAATACCGGTAGTACGACCACGGACACCAGCTTACCCAGCCCCACAACAGGTACAGGGACAGAAACCACCACTTATCAACAAACAAGCCCAGCTAGTAGCGAACGTACTTTTGATTGGGGATGGCTAGGATTATTAGGTTTAATTGGTTTGGCGGGTAGGCTTGCTAAACGTCAAGGACCTACCGTTTACAGCGATCCTTACCAGACAACTAGCTCTAAACATTAAAATTAAAAAAAGGAACTGCGATCGCATCGCGGTTCCTTTAACAAAATACTGACATTGATTTTATCTGCTGATTTAGGCTTTTAACAATACTTCCTCTCAGGCTTCGGTAATAATTAACATTGTTAATAATGGTAGTAAGTTAAGTTTCATTAGTTATTACTTACTACTTAATACAGAGATTTCACGCGATCGCCTACATTATCTCAACCTATCTAACACGATGTTCTAAAAGTTACGACCCATAGCTTTTAGAACATTCTTTTAGGTAAATAGTGCTATGCTTTCTTGGGTAAAATTCCTTTAGTTACCTGAATTTGTTTAGAGTTATTAGTAATAATTTTTTCACATTTTTGCTGCTGATAAGGCTAAATATATAATCTTTTGTTGGTCACTTTTATACTCGTGCTTTTATAAGTTAATCGGCTTAGGTTTTAAAATATAAATTAAAATTGAGGTTTGCAAGATAGAAAACGAAACTAAAAGCTACCTAAGCCTATAGAATAAATTTTGATAGAAATTTAAAGAGTTAATTTGCTACTATTAAAAAATAGTACCGTCAAGAAAAAGTTAAGGAGAAAACACTATGCCACATACAATTGTTACTAATATCTGTGAAGGCGTTGCTGATTGCGTAGATGCTTGTCCTGTAGCTTGTATTCATGAAGGGCCAAGCAAAAATGTTAAAGGCACAGGTTGGTACTGGATTGATTTTGCGACTTGTATAGATTGTGGCATTTGCATTCAAGTTTGTCCGGTAGTAGATGCGATCGTTCCTGAAGAAAAACCGGAATTGCAACAAACACCGTAAGATTAATAGTCTTAGCTTTTAGTTAAGTTGAACTGGAAGCTGAGAATTATCAGATTGTAACTAATTTCTCCCCGAAGCTAAATGTTAGATCAGCAAAATGCCCCTTTATTAGAAGTTGAAAATGTCTGGGCTGGTTATATTAAAGACTTGGATATTTTACAAGGTATAAATTTCCACATTTTGCCCGGAGAATTAGTTGCAGTAATTGGGCCAAATGGCGCAGGAAAATCAACTTTAGCTAAAACAATTTTTGGCTTATTGACTCCCCATAAAGGCAACATTACCTTTAAAGGAGAAAAGATTGCTGGACTAAAATCAAATCAAATTGTCAAAAGAGGAATGTGCTATGTTCCGCAAATTGCTAATGTGTTTCCCTCCTTAAGTGTAGAAGAAAACCTAGAAATGGGTGCTTTTATTCGCAATATCTCTTTAGTTAGTCTAAAGAATAAAATTTACGATACATTTCCCGGTTTAGCTAATCGGCGACAACAAAAAGCCGGAACTTTATCCGGGGGAGAAAGGCAAATGTTGGCAATGGGTAAAGCCTTGATGTTAGAACCAGATTTATTATTGCTAGACGAACCCAGCGCCGCCTTATCTCCGGTATTGGTAGGCAGTGTATTTGAGCAAATCAAACAAATAAATCAAAGTGGTACGGCAATTGTTTTAGTCGAACAAAATGCCCGTAAAGCCTTGTCAATGGCGCATCGAGGATATGTATTAGATACGGGTTGCGATCGCATTACAGGGAATGGACAAGATTTACTTAACGATCCCAAAGTTGGAGAATTGTATTTAGGGGCGGGAATGGCTCATTAAGTATGGTTTTAAAGCTTTCTAACCATCATCTAAAAGCCATTTGTCAGCATGGCGAAAGCACATACCCTAACGAGTGCTGCGGTTTATTGTTGGGTAAAGTAGTCAATGACTGTAAAACTGTAGTAGAAGTTAGAGCAACGGAAAACGTTTGGAATGCGGAAGCGGCGCAATTATTTAGCGGGGTGGAAGGGAATAGAGAAACAAATCAACTTAGCAATTACACGATTTCTCCCCAAACCATGCTAGAAGTGCAAAAAGAAGTACGCGATCGCACCTTGCAGATTATCGGGATTTATCACTCACACCCCAATCATCCCGCCATTGCCTCAGAGTGCGATCGCCTATATGCGTGGGAACAATACTCCTATATTATTGTGTCGGTAATGGCAGGGAAAGCCCAAAAATTACTCTGCTGGGAATTAGATAGCGAGTTCAACTTTCAAGCAGAGGAAATTATTATTGTTAATAACTTAGAGAAATCTAAAACAAAGTAGGTTGTTTTTGGATAGGATCTTATTTCGTTCCCTAATTAGTTGCCATGCTCAATCCTAACTTGGATGAAATTCAGTTAAACAAAGAAGAATACGAACGTTATTCTCGCCATATTATCTTGCCAGAAGTGGGGCTAGAAGGGCAAAAACGCCTTAAAGCTGCAAGCGTACTGTGTATTGGTACGGGGGGTTTGGGATCTCCCTTACTGCTATACTTAGCGGCGGCGGGAGTAGGACGCATTGGAATTGTCGATTTTGATGTAGTTGATAACTCTAACTTGCATCGCCAAGTAATTCATAGCACCTCCTGGGTAGGTAAACCCAAAATTGAATCGGCTAAAAATCGAGTTTTAGAAATCAATCCCAATTGTCAGGTAGATTTGTACGAAACTCGGATAAGTGCAGAAAATGCCCTAGAGTTAGTAGAACCTTACGATATTATTGTCGATGGGACGGATAACTTTCCTACCCGCTACTTAGTCAATGATGCTTGTGTGTTGTTAAATAAGCCGAATGTCTACGGCTCAATTTTCCGTTTTGAAGGACAAGCCACAGTTTTTAATTACCAAGGCGGCCCAAATTACCGCGATTTGTACCCCGAACCCCCACCTCCTGGGATGGTTCCTTCGTGTGCGGAAGGCGGCGTACTTGGTGTTTTGTGCGGCATTATTGGCACTATCCAGGCAACGGAGGCGGTTAAGATTATTTTGGGTCAAGGCAACACTTTGAGCGGTAGGTTGCTGCTGTACAACGCCTTAGATATGAAGTTTAGAGAGCTAAAGCTGCGACCTAATCCTGTCCGTCCAGTAATTGAAAAGTTGATAGATTACGAGGAATTTTGCGGCATTCCGCAAGCCAAAGCAGAGGAGGAAAAACAAAGAATGGAGTTAGCAGAAATTACGGTGCAAGAGTTGCAAGCATTGATTGATAGCGGTGCAAAGGATTTTGTATTGCTAGATGTTCGCAATCCCAACGAGTATGAAATTGCCCAAATTCCGGGATCAGTTTTAGTCCCGTTACCAGATATTGAAAGCGGACAAGGAGTAGCTAAAGTTAAAGAATTACTCAACGGTCATCGCCTCATTGCTCATTGTAAGATGGGCGGACGCTCGGCGAAAGCTTTAGCAATTCTCAAAGATGCGGGAATTGAGGGAACTAATGTTAAAGGTGGTATTACAGCTTGGAGTCAGGAAGTTGATCCTTCTGTACCAGAATATTAAACCACCTCCTCTAATCAATTACTGGGCTTTATTTTCCCCCCTTTTTTAGGGGGGATTGATTGGTAACTAAGCCTTGAGAAGTTGCGCCCCAAATTGCTGATAAAATTACCCAATTTAAAGTATTAGTGCGAAAGTCAAATAAAGTAACGTCTACAGTATTAAAAAGGGTGATAGATAGAAAAGTAAGGATGTAACTAAAAAATATTAGTTTGTCTTGGCTGGGTAATGGGCGATCGCCTATAAGTAAAATAATAGCCAAAACTATTACTATACCGACTAAACTACATAGTAAAAGTGTTGTAGGAATCCCCGTTTCTGCCGTCAGCATTAAAAAAAAGTTGTGAGGATGTCCTAGCCACAGGTGCATTTTTGCTTCGTAAAGGGAAGTAAAGTTACGCAGCCCCCAACCAGTCCAAGGACGCGCGATCGTCAAATCCCAAGCAAATTTCCATTGAGTAGTTCTCAGCAATGCTAGGGGGCGGTCTGGGTATAATTGGTCAGTTAGCCGCGCCCAAAAGAAAGCTGGGACAATTTTTCTAAATAATTCTTGTACTGGTGATGGGGCATAAGCTGCGAGTAAAATACTGCAAAAAATCGCACTTACTCCAGCTATTAACCAGCGCCAACGAAGATAAATAGCGTAAGCTAAAAGTGCAAAAATTGCGATCGCCCAAGCGTTGCGAGAGTTGGTCAAAATTAAAGCGATTAAGTTACCAATAGTCGCTACCAGCAAAAATATTAAAGTAAAATACTTAGGCTTAGTTAAGCTAAATTCTTGATAGGTTTGCAGCAGTAAGCCCAAACTAAAGATAAAAGCAATTACTAAGTAGCCCGCTAAAATATTGGCATAGACAAATATAGAGGACATTCGCCCCACAGGATTGCCGAAAAGATCGAGTTTCCAACCTAATAATGGTTGTAAATTTGTGGGAGTAACCCAACCTAAAAATAATTGTCCTAATCCAATAATTACTACGGGGATAGAAGAAATTACCAATAGCCAGCTAAGGCGGCGCAGTTGAAACGGAGTACGAATCAACTCGCTAAAGCCAGAAAACAAAATAAAGAAGGGTAAGAAGTTAAATAAGCCTAAAAAAGCATCGCCACGATGAACAGCAAAGCCCATAGTAACGACAAGTAAAACGGCTAAAGTTGCTATTCCCCAATTTAAGGGACGGTGGATTAAGCTTTTGTAATGCTTTTGCCAAGTAATTAAGATGGCAATGAGAATAAACGATGCCCCTACTGATGGCAACAAAGGCAACAATAACACCCCTATTTGGGCATAGTTCCAATTAAATTGCAAGTACGGGCAGCAATGCTGTTGTAGTTTCCGATAATAGGGCTTTAAACTGTCTCCCAGCACGCTTCTTCTGCACGGGTAAGACGAATTTGAGCTAAAGCAAAGATAATCGGAATAATTCGCCCGTAGTTAGTAGATATTGACCGCCAACCTAAATCAGCAAAAAACCACGTCCATAGCACTGGGCCCATACAAGCAAAAATGCCTCTAGCAGCGCCATAACGGGCGGCGCTTTGAAGTACGAGTTTGCCTTGCAACTGCATGGCGGCGGCGGTTCCACCTTTAATTAAAGCTTCTTTTGCTACTTGATAGCTGGCAAACTGAAGGGCAAATTGACGGGCAATTTGTTGTAGCAATATCGGCTGAATAATCGAACTAACTGCGATCGCACTACCACCTTTGACTAATAAAGCTAAAGGATCACGCTGTACCGCTAAGGGTAAGGGTTCCGATAGTTCGCACTTGGCTAGAGATTTTTGGATTTTAGCAGTTAATTGAGAGAAATCGTTTTGGGGTAATTGTTTCCAAGCTTTGCCTAATAGGTTTAAAAATACCTCAGCTTCTAAATCAGTAGTAGCGAGGTTGTTAGAGTAGGGAATTTTGAGATAGCGACACACTTGAATAATAGCGGTACGATAAGTTACGCGATCGCTACGTCCCCGTAAAACTGTTACCCCATCGGCAGCTAAGTAACGAAATCTTTGTTCAATCGCATCAAGCCAAGCTTCTCTATCTCTGCTTTGAATATCTATCGGTTGTGGCGTATGCACGTAGTCTAGAGGATTGAATCTTCGACAAAACAAGAGTTCTGTCAGTTGTTGCAATTCGTCTTCTGTAGCCAATTCCAGCGCCGATCTCATTTCGTCCAATGTTTAACCCTCCAGACCCCAACTCGTTTTCTTATTCTACTCTTTGCTTTGAACGAGGATGCTAATTAAAACAGTTTTAGTTTGCCATTGGTGGCGCGATTATTATGATTAAAACAGATACCACTAAATAATTATGTTTGATGTTGCGATTATTGGCGCGGGGATGTCGGGGTTAATTTGCGCCCAGCAGTTGCAACAAGCTGGCTATCGGGTAGTTGTGGTAGAAAAGTCGCGCGGGTTGGGTGGACGAGTGACTACGCGCCGCTTACAGGATACTTGCGCCGATCGCGGTCTAAGTTATTTAATCGCCAATGGTGAACTAACCACAAGTTTTATTGAATTACTCACTTGCCAAGATATTTTGCAAGTGTGGACAGATACCGTACACGAATTTAGGGCTGATTTTGGGCTAAAAGCACTTAAAGGATCGCCTTTATATACTGCCCCAAATGGAATGAGTGCGATCGCCCGATTTTTGGCTAAAGATTTAGAAATTCAGCTAAGTAAGCGTGTAGTTAGTTTAAGTCTCGATCGCGATTGTTGGCATCTTCAGTTTGAAAACAGTAACACCCAAGTAATAGCCAAAGCGGTAGTTGTCGCTATTCCCGCACCGCAAGCGTTGACGTTATTAAAACCCCTTGCTTTACCAGTAGTTTTAGATAGTTTGCGCCAAGTGGAATTTTCTAGTTGTATTAGCGTTATTGCTGGCTATCCTGCTAATATGCCCTTACCCGTTTGGCAAGCGTTAACAGTTATTGATGACGATACCCTAGCTTGGATTGGCAATGATAGTAGCAAACGTTTGGAAATGACTGCCCCTGTTTTTGTTTTCCATAGCGCCGCTAAATTCGCTCAAACTTATATCGATACCGAAGATTTACAATCTGTAGGACAACAATTACTCAATAAAGCGGCTAAATTGTTCCCAGAATTTGCTAATCCCGATTGGCTGCGATGTGATCGTTGGCGTTATGCTTTTCCAACTATACCTTTAGCCGATAATTGCTTAAATGCTTCTACACCTCAACCATTAGTATGCTGCGGTGATTGGTGTGGAGGATTTAATTTAGAAGGTGCAATGCGATCGGGCAACGCTGCTGCTAAACAAATAAATCAAGTTCTTCAACTTTGTCCTGAACTACCAAAAAATGCTTTTTTACTTTTATAGGTAGCAAAAAATTCTCTGTACAAAATAGCAAAACAGGAAGTTGCTCAATGAATAAACTAGACTTGTACCGCCAACTAATTCAGCAATCTCTAGAAAAACGAGCTAAACTACGCTCAAAAAGCGATCCGGTAGAAAGTCAAACAATTTTCGATCCTCAAAGCGATCGCTATTTGCTGATAAATGTAGGCTGGAAAAATAGTAATACTCGTATTTATGGCTGTGTACTGCACGTAGATATTAGAGATGGAAAAATTTGGGTGCAGCATGATGGGACAGAAGATGCGATCGCCGATCAATTGGTAACATTAGGAGTACCCAAGCAAGACATTGTACTGGCATACCATGCGCCCTATGTAAGACAGTATACAGAGTATGCCATAGGATGAACTTCAATCATTATTTTAAAGGATCGTGCCCCCAGTTTTTTAAAGAGTACAACCAACGCGAATGTTCGATATCCTTTGCAGGTTTTTGGGCGCTATGGCGATGCACGTAACTAATTACTTTCTTCATATGCGATACGTCATCATCGCTATATTTGTCTTGCTTTTTCTGCAAGATATCAATAATTTTTTGCCCAGATTTATGACCAATTGATTCATCATTACCATCTTTTTGTCCAACTTCCTTTGATTCCTCGGTTTCTAGCCAAGATTCAATCTCTTTTGGTGTCATATTTACGGCTTACTTAAAATCTTTGATGACAGTTTCAGTATCTTTACTCATAATTTAATTTTCTACTCTTTCACTTTTTTCAATGACTCCGGTTTATGTGCTGCTTCTTTACCTGTTTTCTCGCTTTCGACTAAATACTGCGGGTTTTCTTGGGAAGCTGCAACATGATGTCCTTTAATTTCTATGGGTGAAGTAAGTTTTTCTTTAATTTTGCCTACAGTTGTACCTTGGGCGGTTTCCCATTCTACTTTGTCGCCTTTTTTAAATGGCTCAGTCATACTTTTATTGTTGCACTCTACTTAAGCTATTATCTTAATTTTTTAGTTACAAACATCAATCTTAAAGCTGATTATATTTTTATCACCTTGTTATAGAAAAATCTACTTGCAGCAAAAGCAAAATGTATTTTAAAACTCCTCATCTTCTTCGCTTTCTGGCGGTTTTACAGTTAAACGCCAGCTACTAAAAACTTCTTCTTGCAGATTTAATTGTTCTAATATTTCTCCTAACTCTTTTTGCAATTTTTGAGTTAAGGTAATTGGAAAATCCAACTTAATGCTATTTGTATTTGCTACTTCTGCTAACTGATTAAACTCTACTTTAAATGTGTGTCGTTCTACGGAAGATATTTTTAAACTGTTAGTTTCTAAAACATTTTGCACTTGCATGGCTGCTTTTAATCTAGCATCAAAATGGCTGCATTCTGATTCGATAATTTGCAATTGTTGCTTTAGTTTTAAATACCTTTCAGCTAATAAAGCAATATTTTCGTTACTTGGATTTGGATTACTTAGTAGCTTTAGTTGCAATAGTTTTTGATGTACCATGTATAAATAAACCGGATCGAGATTTGCGTAAGTTAATTGAGTAGCCGTCAAAGGTCTTTTTCCCCAATCACTAGCTTGCTGGCTTTTGTCTACAGCAACGACATTACAAAGAGATTCGGCTAAAGTTTTTAGCGATAAGTTAGGTAAAGGTAATAAATAATATGGGATATCTTTCGCCATTTCTAACGTGCAAGTTACATTCTTAGCGTTAGTTTTGCCCAAAAACTTTAAATCATACTTAGCGTTATGAAAAACCTTTTCAATTGCTTGGTTTAACATAATCTTTTGGACAAATATATCGATAATTTCTGGATGCTCTAAAACGTCTAATACAGCAACATTTTCTTTTGGCTTATCCGACGAGTAGCCATTTAATACTTGAATAAGCGAAAGCTTAGGATTACAACTTTTAAAATCAGCTACTTCTGTATCAATCCATAAAACTTTTTCCTGAGTATATTTATCAATCATTAAAATCATATCGTTTCGTTCTACAAAGTATTGCATTACTTATTTTAGTTTTGGGTGTATTTGCTAACTGTAGGAGTAAGAGTTGTTAAGTCTTCAATATTCCGCAACATTGTATTACAAATTGCATCAAGAGGGAGGTCATTTGCATCATAACCGAAAGGATTTTCTATTTCAATTCCAATTTCTTCAATACCTAATAATGTAAAACTAATTAACCCAACAATTGCCCCTGTCCAGAAACCCAAGGTACTAACCAACTGAAAAGGTAGTAATAAGCAATAAAGTAACAATAACTGTTTCAAATGAATCGCATATGCTAGAGGCATAGGGGTTTTTAAAATTCGTTCGCACCCGCCTAGATCGTTTACCATTTTATTGAGTAAATCTTGCATTGCTACCAAATGATGAATATTTAGTAATCCGTTTTTATACTGCTGTTGTAAATAATCGCCAATCCAAAAAGCCACCTCTAAGGGTGGGTTGTTCATAGTTTTTAGTTTAAAATATTTTGAGATAGTCATTAATTCTTCTAATTCTGAATTTATAGTTTCACCTCTCAGATGTAATTTAGTAGCTACAGCAAAAGCAACCAGCAATCGCATATTTAAAACTTTATTTTGTCTATTTTCAGTCACGATTTCTTCAACGTTTATCCATATTTGTCTAGCTAAATTACGAATATTATTAATTAAGCTACCCCAACATTTGCGCCCTTCCCAGTAGCGATCATAAGCAGTATTTGTTCTAAAAACTAATAATAATCCTAAAACAATACTAGGAATAACACTTTCTAAAATAGGCTGAGAAACTGGCAATTTAAAATAGTGTAATAAAGAAATAAACAGCCCAAATAAACCACAGTATAAGACGCGATTAAAAATGGCTGGAATTACCGATCCTTTAATTTGTAATGCTACTCGAAACCAATGGAATTTCTCACTTTTCATTATCTATTTAAGTATGGCAAGTATTAGGGAAAACATTGAAAGTATAGTGTGATTTGTTACCCCACTTTTTGCTTTTAGCTAATAACATAAGAAACTAGCCCAACTAAAAATTTAACCTATGACTAGCGATCGCACTAAGTGGCAATTTTGGATCGATAGAGGCGGCACATTTACCGATATTGTGGCACAGCGTCCCGATGGACAATTGGTGATTCATAAGTTATTGTCCGAAAACCCCGACTTCTACACCGATGCGCCAATTCAAGGCATCCGAGAAATTATGGGGATTCCTGCTAATGCACCAATCCCTTCAGAACAGATTGCAGTAGTAAAAATGGGGACAACGGTAGCTACTAATGCTTTATTAGAACGAAAAGGCGATCGCACGTTACTTATTATCACTAAAGGCTTTGGCGATGCACTCCGCATCGGCTACCAAAACCGCCCGGATATCTTCGCGCAACACATTGTCTTACCAGAGATGCTATACGAGCAAGTCATTGAGGTTAAGGAGCGTTACAGCGCCCAAGGAGAAGAATTAATACCACTAAATAGTCAGTCATTAATTCCGCAATTGCAGGCAGCCTATGATAGTGGGATTCGTGCTTGTGCAATTGTTTTGATGCACGGCTACCGTTATCCCAAAAATGAGCAGAATATTAGCACTTTAGCATTTGACATTGGGTTTGTCCAAATATCAGTGTCGCACAAAATCAGCCCTTTGATGAAGTTAATTAGCCGGGGAGATACAACCGTTGTTGACGCTTATTTGTCGCCAATTTTGCATCGGTACGTAGAGCAAATATCTAGTCAAATTGGCGCTGTACCTTTGCAATTTATGCAGTCTAATGGCGGCTTGGTTGATGCCCAAAATTTTCAAGGCAAAGATAGTATTTTATCCGGGCCTGCGGGGGGAATTGTTGGAGCGGTAGAGACAAGTTTACAGGCGGGTTTTAACAAAATTATTAGCTTTGATATGGGGGGAACTTCTACCGATGTCGCTCATTACAATGGCGAATACGAAAGAACCTTTGAAACCGAAATCGCTGGGGTAAGAATGCGATCGCCTATGATGGCAATTCACACTGTAGCGGCGGGTGGTGGCTCAATTTTATACTTTGATGGTGCGCGTTATCGCGTAGGGCCAGAATCGGCGGGGGCAAATCCCGGCCCGGCGGCTTACTCTAAAGGTGGAGCGTTAACGGTGACAGATTGCAATGTCATGGTGGGTAAATTGCAACCCCAGTTTTTTCCGCAAGTGTTTGGAATCAATGGAGATTTGCCTTTAAATACCGAGGAAGTAGAGCGCAAGTTTAGAGAATTAGTAGCGGAAATTGGCGATAATCGCACCCCCGAACAGGTAGCGGCGGGTTTTTTAGCGATCGCAGTAGAAAAAATGGCGAGTGCGATTAAAAAAATCTCCTTACAGCGTGGTTACGATGTATCGGAGTATACTTTATGTTGTTTTGGTGGTGCGGGAGGACAACACGCTTGTTTAATTGCGGATGCGTTGGGAATAAAGCAAGTATTTATTCATCCTTACGCAGGGGTTTTATCTGCTTATGGCATGGGTTTAGCGGATGTAAGGGTAGTAAAAGAACGAGCGGTAGAAGCTAAGTTGACCCAGGAGTTGAAATTAGAGGAGATTTTGACAGAGTTAGAAGCCGAAACCCAAGGAAAAGGAGAGATTTTGCGGCGGGTACATTTACGTTATGAGGGGACAGATTCACCTTTAGTAGTAGGGTTTGGATTGCTAGAGGAGATGAGAGTTGCTTTTGAAAACTTACATCGTCAGCGTTACGGGTTTGTAGTGGATAAACCGTTGATTGTGGAAGCGGTGGAAGTAGAGTTAGTTTGCAAGCAGGATGTACAAAGAGAAGGCGTAACTCCACAGACAATCAAAAAAGATATAGTGCCTGTTGATACTGTTAAAACTTATATGGCGGAAACTTGGCGAGATACGCCAGTTTATCAACGGGAAGACTTGCAACCAGGCACAAGTATTGATGGCGCGGCGATTGTGGTAGATGTTACGGGGACAAATGTAATTGAACCTGGTTGGCGCGTAGAACTAAGCGATCGCAATTATCTAATTTTGTCTAAGCAGGACTTAAACAAGCAAATTGTAACAACGGTTACGAAAGTCGATCCGGTGATGCTGGAAATATTTAATAATTTGTTTAGTGCGATCGCTGAACAAATGGGTATTACGCTACAAAATACCAGTAGCTCTGTAAATATCAAAGAAAGGTTAGATTTTTCCTGTGCTATTTTTGATGGGCAAGGACAATTGGTGGCTAATGCGCCTCATATACCCGTGCATTTGGGTTCGATGAGTGAAAGTGTCCGCGCCTTAGTTTCCGCGCAGGGGGAGGCGATTAAACCCGGTGATGTGTATGCGTCTAACAATCCTTACAATGGCGGTACGCATCTTCCCGATATTACGGTAATTACTCCTGTATTTGAGGAAGGAAAAATACTTTTTTACGTTGCTTCGCGGGGACATCATGCCGATATTGGCGGGATTACTCCAGGTTCTATGCCTCCTAATAGCAAAACTGTAAACGAGGAAGGAGTATTAATTGATAATTTTCTGCTAGTAAGAGACAGTATTTTTAGAGAAAAAGAACTCTTAGAAATTCTAGCAAATTACAATTATCCGGCGCGAAATCCTGGTAAAAATATAGCTGACTTAAATTCTCAAATTGCTGCAAATAAACGTGGCGTACAAGAATTAAATCAGACAGTAGAACAGTATGGAATTGCAACTGTACAGGCGTATATGGGTTATGTTCAAGATAACGCCGAAGAATCTGTACGCAGAGTAATTGAGGTTTTAAATGATGGACGTTTTAGCTACGAACTTGATAATGGCAGCGTTATCAAAGTAACAGTTACTATTAATAAAACTAGCCGTAATGCCCAAATAGATTTTACCGGAACTTCGCCGCAATTAGACAGTAACTTTAATGCACCATCGGCGGTATGCAAAGCAGCAGTTTTGTACGTTTTTCGGACATTGGTAAATGATATTATTCCCCTGAATGCTGGTTGTCTTAAGCCTTTAGACATTATTATTCCTGATGGTTGTATGCTAAATCCTATTTATCCGGCGGCGGTAGTAGCAGGAAATGTAGAAACTTCTCAAGCAATTACTGATGCTTTGTACGGCGCTTTGGGAGTTATGGCGGCTTCTCAAGGAACGATGAATAATTTTACTTTTGGTAATGCCAATTATCAGTATTACGAAACTATTTGCGGGGGTTCGGGTGCGGGGGCAAATTTTGATGGTACAGACGCAGTACAAACTCATATGACAAATTCCCGCCTTACCGATCCAGAAGTTTTAGAATGGCGCTTTCCGGTAGTATTAGAAAGTTTTAAAATCCGCCTTGATAGCGGTGGAAAAGGGCATCATCAAGGCGGTAATGGTGTAATTCGTCGCTTACGTTTTAGAGAAGAAATGACGGCGGGAATTTTATCAAATCGGCGGGTTATTCCTCCTTTTGGTTTGCAAGGTGGACAAGCTGGGAAGTTAGGAAAAAACTATGTTGAACGTAAAGATGGAAAGGTAGAAGAATTAGGTAGTACAGCTACAGTAGAAATGGGGAAAGATGATGCTTTTGTGATAGAAACCCCCGGCGGCGGAGGTTATGGAAATTAGTTAATTAGGAACAATATTTATTGATTAGATTGCCAATGATTTAATTCTTCTTCAATAAAGTAAGTAATCAAATCTCGGTATATTTTTTCAATTACATCAGGGTTTAAACCATCTTCTTGCGCCCATATACGTCTTTGTTCTAACATGGCTACAAATCTTTCTTTAGCCCTAACGCTAGTTGCATCAGTTTTAAATTTGGATGCAGCTTTAACATACGCAAATCTTTTAGCAAAGCTGGCAATAACTTGGCGATCAATTTCATCAATTTCTGTACGAATTTCTTGAATATTTGTACATTCATCTGGCATTTTCATAAGTTACTTAGCGAATATTGCTTATCCTTGGTACACGGCTAATAACATCAATAATGACCCTATATACCTCCTTCTCAGACATCCTTTTATAACTGCCCAGTCAAAAATTTATACAGTCCGTTTTAAACTTTGTAGGAATCAGTTGTAAATTATTAAGTGCAATGCTATTAAAAACTACTCTACCGTTACAGACTTCGCCAAATTTCTCGGCTGATCCACGTCCAAACCTCGCCGCGCGGCAATATGGTAAGCCAATAGTTGTAAAGGAATTACTGTTAAAACTGGGGAAAGCAATTCGTCTACTTTGGGGAGAGGAATCAAATCGTCAAAAGTTTCCGCCGCTTGGGGATCGTCCATTTGCACTACACCAATTAACCTTGAATCGCGGGCTTTAGCTTCTTGGGCGTTGGATAAAGCTTTTTCGTAGACGCTACCAGGAATAGCGATCGCAACTACCGGAACTTTGGCATCTAATAGCGCAATCGGCCCATGTTTCAACTCTCCCGCCGGATAGCCTTCAGCATGAATATAACTAATTTCTTTAAGCTTTAATGCTCCTTCTAAAGCGATCGGAAAATTTAGCCCCCGCCCTACAAATATAAAGTCATGGGTTTCTGTAAACTGATGCGCTAATTCTTCAATATACCGCTCTTGACTTTCCAAAATTAGCTCTATTTGGGCGGGTAACTGACGCAAACCAGCAATAATTTCAGCCAGTCTTTGCGCCGATATTGTTTGCCGACGAGTGCCTAAATCTAACGCCAATAAGTAAAAAGCCAAAAGTTGAGCAATAAAAGTTTTAGTTGCAGCAACGCCGATTTCAATGCCTGCATGAGTGTCAATTATTTCATTAGCGATCGCAGCAATAGAACTATCTAAACGGTTAGTAATCGCCAATAGACGCGGCTGATAGGCTGGTTTTAAACCTATTCTGCGCTCTTTTTCTATTGTCAAAGCAGCTATGGTATCCGCCGTTTCTCCCGATTGAGTAACGCCAATAGTTAAAGTATTAGCAGTGACAGGTGGCGGCGCGTAGCGAAATTCTGAGGAGTATTGAACATTAGTCGGAATACCTGCAACTTGTTCTAATAAATATTTCCCGACTAAACTTGCGTGCCAGCTAGTACCACAAGCAACAATTTGGATATTTTCAATATCAGCCCCTAAAGTCTCTGGTAGTCCCAAATTGATCGTATCTGCGGCATCTAGATAAGCTTCTAATACGGCTCTAACCACCCCTGGTTGCTCGTATATCTCTTTAAGCATAAAGTGCCTAAAACCTTGCTTTTCCACCATTACCGGATTCCAGCTTAAAGTACGGGGGTGTTTTTTAAGGCGATCGCCACTGAAGCTATAAACTTCTACTCCTAGGGGTGTAAGCCTTGCTAGTTCGCCATTTTCTAAGCTTAATACCGCCCTTGTATGGGCAACTAATGCCGGAGTATCGGAAGCACAAAAAAACTCTCCTTGTCCAAAACCAATTGCTAAAGGCGCTTGCTGACGAGCAACAATCAATTCATCAGGGTAGTCAGCATTAATAACTGCGATCGCAAAAGCCCCCTTAAGTCTATTTACAGTTTGCCGCACCGCCTCTAAAAAAGAATTGTCTGCCTGCAAATACTGAGCAATTAAATGAGGGATAACTTCAGTATCGGTATCAGAGCGAAATTCATGCCCTAGTTGCTTCAACTCTTCACGCAACTCGCGGTAATTTTCAATAATGCCATTTTGTACTACTGCTAATCGCTTATTAGTGTCCATATGCGGATGGGCGTTGTATTCTTCGGGTTTACCGTGAGTAGCCCAGCGAGTATGCCCAATGCCAATTTTGGCAGGGTTGTCAATGTTTTCTAATTTGTCTCGTAAATTGAATAACTTACCTTTGGCGCGGACACAATGCAATTGTCCTTCTAAAACTGTGGCAATTCCGGCAGAATCGTAACCCCGATACTCTAATTTTTCTAACCCCGAAAGTAAAATTTGTGTAGCTGCTTGAGTGCCAATATAGCCAACGATTCCACACATAAAATGGGTAATGGGTAATGGGTAATGGGTAATGGGTAATTTTTTCTCTTAAATACTAAAAAAGAGGGAGTCAATTAATTGCCCCCTCTAATTATTACTAGATATTTTTTCTAACGTTGGCATCAAACCAACGTTAGTTAAAGAAATTTCCCCAAATTTCTTAATTAGTATGCTAGACCCATACTGCGCGTAGTTTCAGCACCTAAGTAAACCCGGATGCTTAAAAAGTCTGTAGGACAAGCAGTTTCGCACCGCTTGCAACCTACACAATCTTCTGTACGCGGCGATGAGGCAATTTGACCAGCTTTGCAGCCGTCCCAAGGAACCATCTCTAGAACGTCTGTAGGACAGGCGCGGACGCATTGGGTGCAGCCGATGCAAGTATCGTAGATTTTGACTGTATGAGACATTGAAGCAAAACTCCTAACGAGCGTCAGTATTGGATACAAACTCATAATTAAGGCATAGTCTACCGCACAGGCGCTCGTACCAATAGCAAAAGGCTACAGAACTTTAAATTCCGTAATAGAAAGCTGATTTTTTGCCAATTTTCGGTACTAAATACTTCTGCTGCTAATATACTGGCGATCGCCTAATGTCAATATATTAAGACTATGAATCAAATTGATTTAGCATTTAGCCCCGCCCTAACTCAAGCGCAACTAATTCAAAATCGGGAAGTGTCGCCTTCAGAATTAGTGCAACTATATTTACAACGCATCGAGCAATTAGATCACCAGCTTGGCAGTTATTTTACAGTCATGGCAGAAAGTGCGATCGCTGATGCTAGAGCTAAGACCGAATTATTAGCTAATAGTCGCGCCCACTTCCCGCCTTTTTTTGGCGTACCTATTGCCATTAAAGACCTCCATAACGTTGCTGGGGTGCGCTGTACCTATGGCACTCCGGCTTTAATGGACAATATAGCAGCCTATGATGACGGCGTAGTTACCCGCCTTAAACAAGCTGGGTTTATTATTTTGGGGAAAACTGCTACCTCCGAACTTGGTTCATTCCCTTACACTGAACCCCTGGGGTTTCCCCCGACGCGCAATCCCTGGAATTTGGAATATACCGCCGGAGGTTCTAGCGGTGGTAGTGCGGCGGCGGTAGCGGCGGGTTTGTGTGCGGTGGCTATTGGTTCCGATGGCGGAGGATCGGTACGCGGTCCGGCGTTTTGCTGTGGACTGGTGGGGATTAAACCATCAAGAGGACGTATATCCTTCGCACCAGTAGGCGATCGTTTAAGTGGAATCCCAGTTTTAGGCTCTTTGACGCGGACTGTAGCAGATGGGGCGGCGATGCTGGATGTGATGGCGGGTTATATGACGGGGGATCCTTATTGGCTACCACCACCAGAAACATCGTTTTTGAGCGCTACTACCCAAGCAGTAAAACCTTTAAAAATTGCCTTTTCTACCAGTGTCCCACCTTTAGGCGAAGCTGAAAACCAGTGCAAACAGGCGGTGTTAGAGACAGTTAAGGTTTTAGCCGATTTAGGTCATCATGTCGAACAAAGTTGTCCCGATTTTACAGGTTTAACAGAACCTTTTACCGTAGTTTGGCAAGCGGGGGTTGCTTATTCAGGCATTCCCCCTGAAGTGCTGCAACCGATGAATCAGTGGCTTTACGAGCAAACAGGCTCGGCGGGTGATTATTTACGCGCAGTGTCGCAAATGCAAGTTATCGCTCGAAAAATTGTGGCTTTTTTTGACACGGTAGACGTATTAGTTTTACCTACTTATATGCACCCAACAATTAAAGTTGGTGAATGGGCAAATCTCAGTCCTCAAGAGACTTTTGAGAAAATTATTAATTGGGTTGCACCTTGTCCGCCTTTTAATGCTACGGGACAAAGTGCGATCGCTCTGCCTGTAGGTTTTGATTCTGTAGGTTTACCATTAGGCATTCAATTAATTGCTCGTCCCGCCGCCGAAGCTACGATAATTAGCCTTGCAGCGCAGTTAGAAGCCGCTAATCCTTGGCATCAATACCGCCCCAATTTTGCTGTGTAGAGATATTTTGCAATCTCTACAAGACTGTGAGGGTATATAACTTGTCCCCTCTTATTAGCAAAAAGAGGGAAACAAAGTTATTTCTAGTCTTTTTTCATCCAACTAAACATTGCCCGCAAGTCTTTACCAACATCCTCAATGGGGTGTTCGGCTTCTTGGCGACGCATAGCTGTAAATCCAGGCTTCCCGGCTTGGTTTTCTAATACAAAATCTCGTGCAAATTGCCCCGATTGAATTTCTTGCAAAATCTTCCGCATCTCAGCTTTAGTTTGGTCGGTAACAATTCTCGGCCCGCGCGTGTAGTCGCCGTACTCTGCGGTATTAGAAATGCTATCGCGCATTTTTGCGAGTCCACCTTCGACAACCAAGTCTACAATTAGCTTCACTTCGTGCAGACATTCAAAATAAGCCAATTCTGGTTGATAACCCGCCGCTACCAGCGTTTCAAAGCCTGCCTTAATTAACGCGCTCAAACCGCCACATAGTACCGCTTGTTCGCCAAATAAATCGGTTTCAGTTTCTTCTCTAAAAGTCGTTTCCAGTACCCCGGCGCGAGTACCGCCAATACCTTTAGCATAAGCCATCGCGCGATCGCGTGCTTGCCCACTTGCGTCTTGATACACGGCAAATAAAGCGGGTACACCTTGTCCTTGTTCGTAAGTTCGCCGTACTAAATGCCCTGGCCCCTTGGGCGCTACCATAACTACATCAACATCTTCTGGGGGGACAACTTGACCGTAATGAATATTAAACCCGTGAGCAAAAGCGATAACTTTTCCCGCCGTTAGATGGGGTTCAATTTCTTCTTTATAGATAGTTTTTTGTGCTTCATCAGGAAGCAAAATCATAATAAAGTCGGCACTTTTTGCGGCATCAGCAACGGAATGCACCGCAATACCTGCATTTTTTGCTTTTTCGGCAGACTTGCTACCAGCGTATAGCCCGACAATTACGTTCATACCACTGTCTTTAAGGTTCAGGGCGTGAGCGTGACCTTGAGAACCATAACCAATAATTGCGATTGTTTTTTGAGCCAATAAGTCTAAATTGGCATCTGTGTCGTAATACATCCGCGCCATAATAACAACTCCCTTAGTGCAAGTATAATAATTTAGTGCAAACCGTTAATTTTACAGCAATTATTACCTTTAACTGTCAACGATAAAATTGAGCCTCATTTATGACCCCTGCACAATCTTGGTATATTGTCAAGCTTCCTCCCGGCAATTGCGAAATAGTCTCTACCAAGCCATCAGCTACGGAAGGAGAACAATGGGGGCCTTTTTTATCCAAAGAAGAAGCGATCGCCCGGCGGATTGGGTTAATTCGTTCTGGGAAGTGCCAGCCAGTATAAAATTAACGCACTTCGGCTCTAGGGCTGCCCTGGGCGGCTATTTGTTTATTTAGGACTGTGAGAGCCTTATCGTACTGAGGATCGCCAGGAGTGCCTACTTTTGTGCGATCGCCTACTAACTTTTCTTTTTGTTTATCAGTTAGTTCTAGTACCACATCGGGCTTAATTCCAGCTTTGTTAATATCTCGACCGTTAGGAGTAAAGTATTTAGCGATCGTTACAGCAATCCCTGACTCGCCATCGCCTAAACTCTGTACCGATTGCACTAAGCCTTTACCAAAGGTTTTTGTCCCTACTAAAACACCGCGTTTATTGTCTTGTAATGCTCCCGAAAGAATTTCACTAGCACTAGCCGAGCCACCATCTACTAATATCACTACAGGTTTATCAGTAAGGGCGCGATTATTGGCTTTTTCTAAGTCTTTTGTACCACGTCTATCTACGGTAGAAACAATTGTGCCTTCATCTAGCCACATTTGGGCAATTTCAACACTAGAGTAGAGCAAACCGCCGGGATTAGAACGTAAGTCTAAAATATATCCAGCTACCTTTTTGTTCTCCAAATCTTTGATTGCATTCCGCATTTCTGAGGAAGCATTAGCACTAAATTGATTTAGGCGAATATAACCCGTACCGCCATTAGGGCTATTTTGATAGCTGTAGCGGACTGGGTGTAGTTCAATTTTTGCTCTCTTAACGCGAAACTGTTTTTGCAGTTTGTTTCGCATAATTGTAATGCTAACTTCTGTACCTGGCTTACCCCGAATTAATGATACAGCCTCATTAATGCTCATTCCCTGGGTACTTTTGTCATTAATTTTGATAATAATGTCTTTAGCCAAAATCCCCGCCGCCGCCGCCGGAGTGCCTTCCATTGGCGCAATTACAGTTATCTTCTTAGTTTTTTCATCGGGGGCGATTTGAATCCCAATCCCCGAAAGTTCCCCAGAAGTTTCTACTTGCAAACTCTTAAATTCTTCTGGATCCATAAAGCGAGTGTAAGGATCTTCAAGCTTCTCTAGCATTTGGCGGATGGCTTTGTAGGCATCCTGTTTATTTGTATAGGTGCGACTTAAATATTCTTTACGGACATTTGGCCAATCTACTTGATTAAATGTGCCGTCTACATAACGGCGATCAATAACTTGCCAAACTTCATCTACTAATTCTTTGGGACTTTCCTTAAAAAAAGCCTTACCCGGTGAATAAATGCCAGAAATATTAACAGCAAAGGCTGCCAATACTCCTGCGGTAGCACCTATAACAAGCCCTTGTTTTGAAATTGCCATAATGACTGCTGTAACCGGAGAAAAATAATTGTATTTCTTGTAAGTACGCCTAATTTAACACAGGTGGCTAACAAGGGCTTGCGTAGTAACTCTTAAGGATCGATCCAGCGATCATCGGCTTTAATTAAATTAATCAATTCTTTAACTCCTTCTGCTTCGGGGACTTTTTTAATTTCTTCTCTACCCCGATACAAAGAAATATAACCTGGTTGCTTGCCTACGTAGCCGTAATCAGCATCCGCCATTTCGCCTGGCCCGTTAACAATGCAACCCATAACGGCAATATCTAAACCTGTTAGGTGTTTGGTTGCTTCTCGAACTTCGTGCAGCACTTCTTCTAAATTAAACAAAGTCCGACCGCAAGAAGGACAAGCAACGTACTCTACCATTGTTTTTCGCAATCCCAAGGCTTGCAGGATGCTGTAACAAACGGGGATTTCTTTTTCTGGTGCTTCGGTAATTGATACGCGGATAGTGTCGCCAATGCCATCGGCGAGTAGTGGCGCAATCCCCGCCGTTGATTTGATGCGTCCGTACTCGCCATCTCCGGCTTCCGTAACGCCTAAATGCAAGGGGTAGTCCATCCCTAATGCGTCCATGCGCTGCGCCATTAAGCGGTAAGCAGCAACCATTACCGGGACGCGGGAGGCTTTGAGAGAAATTACGATATTGCCAAAGTCTAGCGACTCGCAGATGCGGATAAATTCTAGTGCCGACTCTACCATACCTTCAGGAGTATCACCGTAGGTAAATAGCATTCTTTCAGCTAAAGAGCCGTGATTTACACCAATTCTCATTGCTTTACCGCGATCGCGCAACGAAATTACTAAAGGAGCTAAAGTTTCGCGGATTTTGTCGCCAATCTCATCAAAGTCGGCTTGAGTATATTCGGTAGTTTTTGGTTTTTCAAATACATAAAGTCCTGGATTGATGCGGACTTTATCAACGTGTTTGGCAACTTCTAGGGCAATTTTCATGCCATTATGATGCACGTCAGCGACTAGGGGGACGCTTTGATAAGTTAAGGCTAATTTTTGATTGATTTCTGCTAAAGCCTTAGCGTGAGCCATGCTTGGTACGGTAACACGGACAATTTCGCAGCCAATTTCATGCAGGCGACGAATTGCAGCTACTGAGCCATCTATATTTAGGGTATCTTCGTTAATCATCGACTGCACCACCACCGGGTAGCCGCCGCCAATGGTAATATTACCAACTTTGACGCTTCGAGTTTTGCGGCGGTGGATTGTGGTATCTAGATGATGAGTTACTGGTGTCAGGGTTTGCATAACCTGTAGGGGATAAATGGGGATAGGGAAAAAACCACCGACAAGCTAAATATCTTGTCCCGTTAAGATTTTAGCGTGAACTTAGCGCCCGAAAGTAAAGATTTCAGCAAAACTAGGATACAGGGGGAATAGGTGAGAAATTGCCTCTATTTTTAGTTTTTGAGCGATCGCTAAAGCCATAATATTAATTAATTCCCCAGCTTGAGAACTAATAATTGTCGCTCCGAGTATCTCTCCATTGCGACGAATAACTATTTTTAAAATTCCGGTAGTTTCTTCTTTTAATTGAGCCGCCGCAACCTCTTTAAAATAATATGGTAATACAACAACATCATCATCATAAATCTGTGTCACTTGGTTTTCAGTAAATCCTACCTGAGCAATTTGAGGACTTGTATAAATACCCCAGGGGATACTTTGATAATTAACCTTTAATCTTGGCAGTGACAAGGCATTATTTACCGCAATCTTCGCTTCATAATTACTAATATTAGCGCCGGGATAACCCCCAATTACATCACCACAAGCGTAAATTCGAGGATTTGTAGTTTGCAGCCAAGAATTTACATCAATACCACGCCTATGCCATTTAACATTTACAGTCTCTAATTGCAAGTTTTTGATATTAGGCTCGTAGCCAATGCAAGCTAATATTTCATCAGTTTCAATCGCTTTATTACCTGCTTGAATCCACTTTCCACCCTCAATTTCCTTAATTTGGCTAATTGAGGTATCAGTTAGTACCTTTACTCCGTCTGCTTCTAAAATAGCTTGCACTAGGTAAGATGTATCCGCATCTAAACTAGATAAAACTTGCGAACTTTTAACAATCAAACTAACATTAAACCCTAAACGATTCAGAATTTGCGCCCAAGCAATACTATCGGGATTACCACCGATAACTACCCAGTTTTTTCCAGCTTTCGTTATATCTAACTGCTGTCCTATATTGGCAAGAGTAAAGTAGTTTTGAGTTTCTAATCCGGCTTTTACAATTGTGCCAGTAGCAATTAGATAAGAATTGGCGCTAAGTTTACGGCTATTAACTTTAATGAGTAATTTCTGGCTGCTAAATTCTGCATTCCCAACAATTACATCTACTCCCAAAGCTGCTAAAACTGTTAAAGAATGTTTCTCCTCGATATTAGCAATGACATTTTTAATCCATTGCCTAGCTTCTGCCCAACTAAGAGATATTTGATAATTAGGAGGAATAAAAAATTGCTGTTTTACTTGCCTTAGCTGACTTAAAGCATGAGGGAAAAGTAAATTAAATAGCGTTGTTTCTTCCGGTTCTATAAGGGCAACTTTTTTGTTTTGCTCTATTGCCTTACTAGCTGCATAACGTCCAGCTAAAGAGCCACCAATAATTACTAAATCGTAGTCCGCCATAGGTTTAGTTATAAAATGGCGCTAATTAATTATAGATTGAGCGATCGCCTTTACCAACTGCTCGTTTTCAGCCTTTGATCGCACTGCTACTCGAAAATAGTAATCGCCAAGTTCGGGAAAACTAAGGCAATCGCGGATTAATATCCTATGCTGCTGCAATAAGCGCTGCTGAAGCGGCTTAACGGGGCTAGTAGAGTGTACCAGTAAAAAGTTCGCCGCACTCTTCATTGGTTGCAATCCGGGCAGTTGAGCCAACGTTGTAAATAGTTGTTCTCTCGCCCTCGGTAGCCAGTCCCAAGTTTGTTGTTGAAAAGCCGTATCTTGAATAATTGCGATCGCTGCCGCCGCCGCCAAAGTACCTACAGACCAAGGATCGCGGCGCTCTTGCCAACTTTTGAGCCTGTCGGGGTGAGCAATCGCATAGCCGATTCTTAGCCCTGGTAAACTATAAAACTTAGTTAGCGATCGCAAAATTATTAAGTTGGGATATTTTGCCACTAACGGGATCAAACTTTGCTGCTCCCCTGGCGGCAAAAAATCCATAAAAGCCTCATCCACCACCACTAGGGCAAATTCGTTTAAGAAGGGCGCAATCGACTCTTTGAGAAATAACTTACCGCTAGGATTGTGAGGATTATTGAGCAATAGCCCCCGCTCTAAAGGGGAGTAAGAGTGGAGGCTTGATTGCGGCGACAACAGAAAATTGCTATCGCACGTTAAGTAAGGATCTAGCCCTTGTAAAGCCTCAAAGATCGAAAACGGGTAGACATTAGCCTTAAAGGCCTTAAGACTGCGCCAGTAGTCCCCAAAAGCTGGAGTAACTAAAGCCGTAGCAGCTAAGGTTGCTAAGTCCCAGCCCGCCCAGGTAAGTAATTCTGCCGAGCCATTACCCGGCAAAATCCAATCTGGAGGTAATTGATGCAATTTACCGAGCGCCGTGCGTAACTCCCGATAGTCTGGATCGGGATAATGGCTAAGGTTATCCAGATTAGCAACGATCGCCGCCATCGCAGTTTTAGGCGGCCCTAAAGGGCTAATACTGGCAGAAAAATCGATAATTGCATCTGTTGGGCAGCCTGCTATGACAGCCGCCCAAGCTAAATTTCCTCCATGTCCGGGCTGAGTCAATCTTTTAGTCGTCTCCCTTGGGTGCTACTTTCTCTCTGAACAATTTGCCAGGGGAAAAAGCTGGAACTCTTGTTGCTGGAATGCTCATCTTTTCGTTAGTTTTGGGGTTGCGTCCTTCGCGTTCTTTGCGATCGCGTCTTTCAAAGGAACCAAAGCCTACTAGAGTTACTTTGTCTCCCGTGGATACCGCGTCAACGATTGCGTCTAAAGCGGCGCTCAGTACGGCATCTGCTTGTTTTTTGGTTACACTAGCTCTTTCTGCTACTGAGTCTACCAATTCACCTTTATTCATTATTAATCTCCTTGAGAACTACAGACAAAATTTCACCCTAGGGGATAAATAAACTAAATTTAACTCCCAATGGCTGAAACTTGTGTACATTCGATATTTCAATGAATCATTCTAAGGTGCGATCGCCTGATTTGGATCGATGAAACCTTTAAGATATATGGATTTGGCGACTTATTTTGTAATTTTTGCTTATCAATGCTGAGAAAAAGCCCAATTTTGCCGCCTAATCAACATTATTGCCTTAAAGTATGTTATTCTTTAAAACTTTTTGATCGAAACCATTAATTGAGACACAATACTTAACTATTCAATATGAATACATTTACCATTCAATTGCGAGTTAGTTAGAGTCGATGGGGGCTATTACACCCCGCACCTCTCCTACAGATCCGGGCGTGAAACTTTCGCCTCACCCGGCTC
>NZ_PVWN01000074.1 GCF_003003885.1 Chlorogloea sp. CCALA 695
CAATACAAACCCTTTTATTCTTCTGGATGAAACGCTTTATTTACTATTTATTGATTTCGGAAACTGACATAAGAGGGCTAGGCACTGTTGAACGCGAAGCCCTGCGAGCGCGCTGGCGCTATCGCGCGTTTCTCCTGGTGTGTAAGCTAAAACCATCTCCCGCCAGTTTTTGGGCATGGGTGCAACTTCAACATCGGGTAAATCGGCGACGGTGAATATTTTGGTGCTGTAAGTGGGAGCTTCTGGCACAAAATTCTTATACCATTCCTCTTTCAAACACTTCAAAAGCCACCCGGTAGCGCTCTTGATTTCTTTACCTTTAGCGATGGTTGCTTTGTAGTAACCCAAGGCGGCGCTTACTTGCTCCAGGCTAAAATCCTTCAGCGATTGAGCGATTGAGGTAGGAACGGCGATCGCATTCGTCTCAATTAGTTTGATTTTCTCAAGGGTGGACAAATCGGCATCAATAACGGGCGGCTTAATTGCGGGCGCGTGAAGTTCAACCACCGCCCGTTTCTTTATCGGCTCATTGATGAAAATATGCTTTATTTCCAGCCCGTCAGTAGTGACCAATTCCCAGGTGGTGGAAAGCCTTTTGAATTTGCGTCTAAGTTCTCCGCATTCGAGTATCCAGCCATCAGCGACGCGAGATAAACCCATGCCGACATCCTCTAGAAACTTGTAGGCTCGGTTTGCCCTGGGACGGACGACCGGGCTTATGTCCTTGGCACGATTGATAATTGTCTTTTTCTCGCTCAGTTCGGCTTTTAATTTCTCGTTCTCCTCTTGCAGTTGGCGGTACTGTTCAAGCAAGATTTCGGTTTCCGTTGGTTCAGGTTTCATTGCTCCTCCCGTTGATACAAGCGTTTTTACTTCCCTATTACTGCCAAATGCGATCGCTACGGCTTACGGCGGCTAGTTTGGGGCGTGAGAAACTGAGACAAAAGGACAGGAATCAAACTTAATTCTCTTGGCTGAGGCATCTAGTTAATGCCTGTCCTTTTGTGTTGTTTATTCATGTCTCATTATGAGGCTTCATCTTGCAATGTGTCAAGTATAAGCCTCAGATTGAGACTTAACTGTGATACCATGAATACTAGAAGCAAAAGACAGAAGCAGGAGAGTCAATCGCCAGTGGAGACTCTGAGAATAGACCGTACAACATACAACCAAGATGAATTTGCTATGCGGTGCGGTATTCCTCGTGCTACGTATCAGCGTTGGATAGCAGGAAAAGCAGAAGCTAGATTAACTCTCGGTCAATTAAAGAGCTTGTGCCGAGAATTGGGCATTATCAAAGTTGAGGATCTGCCCGATGGCTTTGGCATTCAAACTGGCTCATCTCAAAACGAATAACTAAACCAAAAGCCGCCCAAACTTATTACAGTTTGAGCGGCTCTGGTGAAATATCGAATTACATCTTTTACGATATGGCAAAAAAGCGCACGATCGCCGACCTAATCAAAGACGAATTTAAGCAGCAGTCGCTCTTTTACATTGATGCTTATAAAGAGGCTGATGCTGGCTCCGATTGGGTAATAGATAGCTGTTACGGAGCAACCTACGATTTACAAACAAAACCAAAAAAGGGTTCGTGCGTCCCCGAAAATAAACCAACGCACGAACCAACGCACGAACCAAAATACACTTGTTGGGTGCAAACTTACTGGGTATCCCGTCGCGGCACAAAACATCAATACTATAGATTCTGCTACTTGACTCATCCCGGCGAAATTGGTTCGTGCGTCCGGGTACATCTCCCCGGCGGCAACACAAAAAGCGATCGCGCCTTATTGTTAAAAGAAAAAGTAGAGAGTGCGATCGCACAGGGAAATTCTCCCACCCAAATCATTACCTTGATCCAAAGCGAGAAGCTACTTGCTGTGGCAGTGGCTCCGCGTCAGAAATTGCCTTAAAAGTAATTAGCCTCTCGTAAATGTTCGCGCCCTTTTCGTCTCTCCCGGTACACCTGCTAAACCAAATCGCCGACTCAAACTTATTAGAGGGACTGCGGCGCACGTAAATATTGTTGCGCCAAAGAATCGCGCTTGCCCCGTCGATGTCACGATCAACTACCACCGCCCCAATAGAAGCCCAATCAAAAGTCGCAAATTTATCAAGCGCAAACTGATAGTTAGGCGCAGATTTTGGAGGAATCATTAGTTCCAGGGCGATCGCAATCCGAGTAAGCGATTCAATAATTAACTGCTGCGTTCTCAGGAAAAATTGCAAGTTTTCGTCCGTCATAGCTACAGGAATAAATCGCGCTACTTCTAATCTATACGAATAGATGGGGGCGTAAACTCAAAAGCCTCTTTCCAGGCGCTATCGGATAAATCCTCCAGTGCGATCGCCAATTGAGCAATGTCCTTAAATTGCCCAAGTGCGAGTCCTGCCACAAACAATCCCATCTGACAAGCAAGACTCTTAGAAAGAGTCATAACAGCGCCAAAGCTTTCGTAATCCGATTAGGGTCAGCCTCGATATAGCGGACAAGAGCTTTAGGATCTTTATGACCCGTGAGCAGTTGGATAGTGTGCAAATCTACCCCAGCTTCCCAAAGACGAGTAATAAAAGTGCGTCTTGTGGAATGAGTGCTAAACCCTTTATGAGTCAGCCCTGCTAGTTCCACCGCCTCACGCAAGAATAAGTCCGCCGCTTTAAGCGTGATGTGAGTGCCGGGATAGATCCGACTTTGAAACATCCAACCCTTATTAACAGTGGGACGCATTGCCGCTAGTTTTTCCTGTAAGACCGGATGCACAGGAACTTGACGAGTATGGCGATTGCCCTTGGTGTCAGCTTTGCGAATCCCCGCAGGAAAAGTAATCTCTCCCAAAGGATTCCCTGACGCATCAAAAATATCTTCTATTCGTAACTGCACAATCGCCCCCCAACGCTCCCCAGTGAACTTAGCGATATCGAGCAGCAATTTATATTTAGGGTTAGCCAGCTTAGAGCGAATTTTCACATATTCAAATTCAGTTATAAGAGCAGCTTGTCCGTGGCGATTAATTTTCACTTATTAACTTCTTCTTTTAACTAATAGTTAACTTCTTCTTTTACCTAATTAAGGATTATTAGTGGAACCACCCAACGAATAACTATTAAGTGAAAGCAAGTCAACTATACTCTGTGACTAGGGTAGAGCGTCATCGGTAATCTTCCTGATTTCCATAAAAGTAGAAGAAGGCGTTAAAAATATAAACTCATAAACTGGGGGAGAAATCACTTATTAAAACGGAATAAATTATGACAGCTCTAACTATTTCTACTGACATTCCTACAAACATTAATACTTTAGAAAAACTAGCAGCGTGGGTAGGACTTGCCTTAGAACGTTGCAACCCCTCTACAAAAATTCTTGAATCCCCCAATAGCGAACCGCAAAGAGTAGCTGAAGCCGTCTTAATCCGCGCTGACGACGCAACCCACCGGATGATTATCCGCGTGTCAATACCTATTAACGATGGCTATGCCGAAAACTCATTGGTTAAATTCTGGCAGAATGCCTTAGAAATTAATTCAACCGCCTTACCCACTGCTTATAAGGCTAATTAAATGCCTGCACTTTTGGGGTTTGTCCCGCCGCCTTCTCTAGCGCCTGCTTTCACACCACCCCCCGCAACAGGTAGTTTACAGATGACACCGGGGTCATCGACTGCTGCAAAACCAATTACAGGTGGCAAGTACCCAAGCTTTAAACCCAAGCCTTCTGTCACCCCACCGCCACCGCCGCCACCATCGGCAGGCGCTGCGGCGGCGGGTGGAGCATCGGCAGGACTTGGAGGATTTAGTTTAGGCGCGGCTGCTGCGGCAGCGATCGCAATTATTTTGTTTACTCCCGAACCCGCAGGCGATAACTACTACGATAGAAACCCCAAAAACCCACCGCCCAAATACAAGCTACATCCCCCCGAACCCGCTCAGGAAACAGAGCAGGCAGATTACCCATTTCGTGGCGGTCAGGAAAATGGAGCTATGTACGAGGTAACCGTTGAATACATGGCTTTCAATCCGTATATCCAAAGTCAAGAACTTAAAATTATCAACATTGGACGATATTACGGGCCAATTAGAGGCGTAAGTTTTGAAGAATCGGCCCCCGGTGACTACGTGGGGTATTTTATAACCAGCAACGGTCGCTCATCTTCAGGTTATAACCCCGAAGGTATCCGCGAACTCTTTACAAATTCTCGCAATTTACAAACGCCCTCGGTTCGGATCGTCCATGTTCAAAAAGTCGGCGGGACACCAGACACCGGAGGAGACCCGCCGCCGCTAAGAAGTGCAAGTTATTCCCCGCCTGGTAATTCTTTAGGTGCGCCCAGTCCTGGTACCCCTAGTACCGCGCCTTTCCCCGCGCCCTCTGCTCCCGCCCCGTTTGGTCTTCCTAGTGGTGCGTCCGGCAGTTCTCCCGGCAGTTCTCCCGGCAGTTCTCCCGGCAGTTCTCCCGGTGGTGCGCCCAGCCCGTTCCCAAGTCCCGCTCCTGCACCAAATCCCGGCCCCGCACCTCAGCCAAATAAATATCCAGGTCCCGCACCCAGCCCTAGCCCCGACCCTTCCCCTAATAGCGATCCAGGCCCCGCTCCAGGTACCGGCGTAGGCACAGGCCCCGCACCCGCGCCAACACCTTCGCCAGCGCCCGCACCATCACCTAGTAGCTACCGTTCGCCCCCAAATGCCGACCCCACCAAATACCCGGATACAGGATTTCAGCCCAAGATTTTCCAGCCTAATCCCTTAACAGAAAATCCCTTAACCCCTACTAAATTTACCCCTAATCCAAAAACGGGCGAACCCGAACCGAAAAAAGCCCCCCCATTAACTTCGCCACCTACTTCCCCCGACCCGAAGCTCACTCCTACTGAAGATTTGGGTAAACAAATCCAAAACTGGCTAGGCCCGCTAACAATTGCCCTAGCTGGAATTACGGGGTTAGTTCAGCCAGAAAAGCTGAGAGATGCGGCGCAAGTCGGATCTTGTCGGTCTTTCGCCCCTGGTGGTTGCAATGCTGGAATTACAAATAATGCCCAAGCCGCCGCTAACAATAGTGCCAATAACGGTACGCTTTTAGCTTCAATCATGGCGTTTTTGCAAGCAATGCAAGCTTTCTTTATGGTTCCGATTCTTGCTGGAGTGAACCTAATCAACACCAAGCTCGGCCCAGTGATGAGTGGTCTTAATGGCATCGGTGGATTTCTTGCTAGAACTGCTGAAGCTGCAAAGCTCGACAAAGTTTTGAACGCGATGAACACGGTGCTATTGCTGCACAATGCCGCAATGCTTTCGCGCAATCTGGGTAGTACCCTGGGCGATCTAACATCTCAAGCCCTAGCCACGATTGGCATAAAAGACGGCGATTCGCCTATTGATGTCAACGAGATTTTGGGCAAGCAAGCTAATAATTTCATGTCTTCTATCCTCGGCGCGGAAGTCTGGGCAGGAACTAAAACCAGTTGGAATAAAGCCTCGTCGATTATTGCCAGCGCCACTAATCTTATGTACACCGTGCGCTCAATGTTCGATAGCACCCGCGAGATCCTCGAATGGACGGCAGAAAATACAGGCAAGATCGGCAACGCCCTTAAGCGCTTTCGCATCGTGGGCGAAAATGCTTACAAGTGGCTACCAGAGCGCGTCACAGTCCAAAACCGTTTTACGCAAAGGCTAGACAAAATTAGAGAAGGCACAGACCAATTAGACGACGCGGCAAGTAGCTTAAGCGGCGTACTTGGTGAAGTGCAATCAATTCAATCAGAGTATGCAGATTTGCAGGAACAAAAGCAAAAGTTTGACACCAATATCAAGGCTTTAACTCCTAAAACCCGCGACGAAAATAAACCCGTTGCTGATGCTGCAAGTGTGGCCCGCGCCGTAAGCATTGCCCCAGCAGGAATTGAAAATGTCTTTAGAGGAGAGGGAAGTACAACTGATGCCTGAACCAGATAACTTTACCCCTACTGAGCAGTTTCAAGATGTTAATAAACGCATCTGGAATAAGTTAGTTAGAGAGTATTTTCGTGATGTTTCTTCGAGTGAATCTAATCTAGACTTGACCGCACCAAGACAATCGTTACTCAAAGCTTGTTTGCATAGGGAAGATGACTCATTGATGTTAACAATGGGACGGATGCAACTATTTTTGCACGGCACTACTTACACCCGTGACCAGTTCCCAATTGTCGCTGGAAGCTTGCTTGACGACGTTGATACAAGTGTTGTTTATCGCCCTAAAATCACTCTGTTCTTTGTCGAAGATTCCGAAGATGCGGAAACTGGATATAAGCCTGTTGAAATGGAAGTTTCTTTTAGGTTAATTGGCGAAACAAGTTCAACTATTACCGAGGCAGAACTGCGCTCTATTGGTACTAAAATCAAAGCTAATTTTGGTACTGGTAGCGCGCGAATTTTTAAAAAAGGTCGTAAGTTAATTTATTACTTAGATCGCGCTCGTGGTTATAACTTCTTGCTTCGAGCTAGAGACTTAGCTGAGGGCAAAGACTTAATTCGGGAAATGTTAACCATGAATGGCGACACCTTAGACACAAGTTTCCTCAAAGTATCGGAAACTTTGGATGAAGCGGACGCTTACCCCTACAACCCAGGAACGCAAGTAATACTCGGCAAACGGAAATCTAAGCCCCGCCGTAGACCTCTAGTTAACGTGCGGTTTAAGTATGCTTACGCGACGGTACACGGGTACAACAAGCCGATTTACCTATATAGCAAGTCGAGTTTCATCCCTGACGCATTGGTGCAGAACTAAAGCGAGAAACCTAGGTTCTCGCGACATCTATTGGCATTTTTCCTATGCCAGAACTAGATAGTTAACAAGAGCGATTTCAACCTTTACAGACAGAAACAAAATATGGCTAAACGATTTGGTGATTTAGAAAAGCAGGCAATTGCAATTTTAGCTAATGGTGGAAATCCCGCTCTTAGTCAAGATAAGCGACTAGCTAACTATTGGACATGGAAAACAAACCCAAGTAATGAAGCTCACAACTTGCCATCAACTTCGGAGCGACCCAAGGGTAGAAAAACAAACCCAGTCTATCTAAAGCCTTTTGCTTTGACACTTCCGGCTAATATTCTTGGTAAAGTTACTATTTCTCAAAGAAGCCAGACGGCGGCAACAGAGGCAGTTTTAACCGCTTGCGGCCTTGTAAATTTAGCCGTAGGTACAGATACAGCGCTAGCTCTTAAGGCGTTCACCCCCGCAAGAGTGTATTACCGGACAGGAGAGGCACTAGAGAGCGCCCCTCGCATTAGCCGCATTACTAAAGAAACTTATAAGAGTCTCTATACTCCTGGTGATGAAGGTTTTAGCGTACCTTTTGGTCGAAAAAGCACTGATTCTCTAGCCGCTCGCCAAGCAGAAATCAAGGCGGCTTTACCTGGTAGTCCTCAATTAGTTACTTTCTCTCCTGAGAAGTACCGAGGCTAATCATGAGTTTTCGTGAATCAATGCTTTTGTGGCTTCCCGTTTCCTTAACCAGCGATGATAAATCAATTGAGGAAGTAACCTTGGCTAATGGCGCGATTTTAGATTTTTGCGATGGGGAATTGTCCTTTGCTGACACTCTAGAAACTATCGAATACTACGGCGCTAATGTGGACGAGTACAGAAGTGGACTAGCTACAGACGTAAAACTATTGGGAGCCTAAAACAAGAACGTGGATTTTGGCAATAATCTCAATTGGGATTTGGCGCTAAGGACTACTTTAAGTGCTAGTCCCGCTCCCAATGAGACGAGAGGATATTTCCCAATTCCTCCAAAAACTATTTTGCTTGACCGCTATATTTTGGCGATTGGCGCATCATCGGTGAAGGCTAAACCTAACTGGCGGCTAGCTGGTTTTGTCAGTCCAAGGCTACTTTTTTCGCCTTCAAGCACCTCAGAATATATCGCCGCCGTCCAGTCGGAAAAAGGGCAAGCTATTTTACTTAATCAACTGACATTAGTTAGATTTACCGATTTTGGGGTAACGCCTTACGTAATGGAGATTAGTATTCCTTCTTGGCTGCAACAACTGAGCCTAGAAATTTGGAAGTATCAAGGCACTTAAAAAAAGATTATTAAATTTATGCTCAACTTACCCTTTTTAATGCAGAGCTTGCTATCAGTAGCGGTCGTGGCTTTTTGTATGTCTCAACTAGCAGGCAACAAAACCCCCGACCAAACCTATTGGATACTGCTTTCTAGCACTCTTGCCTATTGGTTTCCTTCCCCAACTCAACCAGCTAGAAAGCCGTGACAAGCAGCCTGTTTGATATTGCTTTGCCCGACGCGATCGCAATCGCTTTACTAATTGGTGGAGTTATTTCTTTATACATATCGCTCTCTTCAAAAATTACTGAGGCGGAATCAAACTCCAAGCATTGGGCCTATAAAAATGAATTGACCAGAGAACGGATAAACGTTGTCAACAGCGAACTAATTAACGTTACTGCTAGCATCAGCCGCATCGAACGGGTAATCGAACTTGCCACACAACAAACTTTAAGTGATAAGGATGCGGCGCTATCACACCGTAACGGGCTGCAAGAATTGATAGAACATAGATCCAAAAGGTGGGAAGCGGAGCTATCTAAAGTTGAATTAGAGCTTAAAACTGACGTAGCTACTTTAAGAGACGAATCTTACAGAGCCATTACGGATTTGAATAAACAATTATCTGATATATCCTCATTTCTGATTAAAAAATCAGATTTCAATTCTAGGGAGAGTCCTTAAATGAGCGCAATTTTATTAGCCGTAAAGTCACCTATTAAGTTAAGCGGAGCATCTACAGAAATCGTTGCTGTTGTCCAAGAATGTCTTGGGATTGCGGTTGATGGTATTTGTGGAGTGCAAACACTGACATATTTTTATGCTTTCAAAAGGAGGCACAATTTAGAAGAACCTGATTATTTAGGGCCGACTACTGTTAAATATTTGTTGGAATTGCTCAAACCATTAATTACAGAACTCCAAGCAGAGACAATTTTTGGCAGGCAAATAACCACTATTCAGTTAAACGACCTCAATAGTTGCTTGGAGCGATTTCATATCAACACGCCACCAAGGATGCGCCATTTTATGAGCCAGATTGCTCACGAAAGCGGCGGGCTGAAATGGCTTAAAGAAATAGCAAGCGGCGACGGGTACGAAAATCGACTTGATCTTGGCAATACCTTTGCTGGAGATGGCAGGCGATTTAAAGGTGGCGGAGCGTTGCAAGTTACCGGGCGGGCGAATTATCAAGCGCTATGTAATTACTTGAAAAACCCGCGCGTTATGGAGGGTTGCAGTTATGTCTCCCACGTCTTACCCTTTACTGCCTCCGGTCACTGGTGGATGCGAAATCATATGAACTCGCTTTGTGACTTGGGGGCAACGGTCGAGAAAATTACACGTAAGGTTAACGGCGGTTACAACGGGCTTGATGATCGCAAACGTTATTACGCGATCGCATCAAAAGTTATCCATTAATTTTCTTGGGGATTCGCTGTAGCGGTCAGTTAGGTAATCAACTTGCTCTCGTAGCAATAAGGTGAATTTATAAAGTTCTTCCATCACGTCGATAATGCGATCGCGATAGGGAGAATCCTTCATTGTGCCGTCTTCGTTGAACTCGTTATAGGCTTTAGCAACAGAAGACTGATTAGGAATTGTAAACATCCGCATCCAGCGCCCCAAAATTCGCAGCGTGTTAACGGCGTTGAAAGACTGCGACCCGCCACTAACTTGCATTACAGCTAAGGTTCTGCCTTGAGTTGGTCTTACTGCCCCCATAGTTAAGGGAATCCAATCAATCTGGTTTTTCATGATGCCCGTGATATTTCCGTGCATTTCTGGACTTGTCCACACCTGTCCTTCAGACCAAAGACTCAACTCTCTTAACTCCTGCACCTTGGGGTGTGTATCGGGTACGCTGCCGTGAATAGGTAGTTCGCGTGGGTCAAAGAATCTTATTTCTGCGCCAAACCCAGAGATAATTCTAGCTGCTTCTGCTGCTGCTAGGCGGCTGTAAGAGCGATCGCGTAACGAGCCGTACAAAAATAAAATTCTGGGTAGATGAGCAAAAGTAGTCATTATAAATCAATTCCTTTTAACTTGAGCGATGGGTTTTTCGTCATAACGAAGGAAACTTTAACCTTTTACTTCAATATCGTGGAGTGCTTGATATAGATCGTTGGGCGCTCCTTGAGCGTGTTTCTCACTACCCCGAATTGCTTCATAAAGCCGCGCTGCAACTAATGCACCTAGAATGGGGCCAACAACATATATCCAGTAGTTCGCCATAGCTGCACCTCCTGCAAACAGCGCAGGGCCGAGCGATCGCGCAGGGTTCATCGATCCGCCCGATACTGGCCCACCGATTAATACGTCAAAAACTACAGTTAAGCCGATTGCAAGACCGGGTACTGCACCAGCTACGCGCTTATCGGTAGCAACGGAGATAATCACCAGCATCAAAAAAAACGTGAGTACCGCTTCGGTGCCGACGGCAGCAGCTACTAATCCTGATGCCGGGATATGCGCCCCATATCCCCCACCAAACAAAAGTGCCACAACTGCTGCTGCCATAATCCCGCCTAAAAACTCTGCTGCTAAATATGGCAAAACATAACGCCAAGGGAAGCGACGGGCGATCGCAAAACCAAGCGTGACAGCAGGGTTAAAGTGAGCAGCAGAAATGTGACCAAGGGCATAGATCATTGCTAGTACCGATAGCCCAGATACCCACGCCGATGCCATCAAACTGTTATCGCTACTTGGGAGTGTACCTGTTGCCGATAGAGCAACAGGGGCAAATACAATGCCAAACGTCCCGATGAACTCAGCGATGTAGCGCTGCCTCATACTATTCTTCACGGCTTGGGGGTGTTTCCTAATTTAGTTAACAACGATGCTACCCGCTCTTTAATTTCGTCACGAACTCGGTAAAAGGTTTCTATCGGTTCTCCTTCTGGGTCGTCAAGTTGCCAATCTTGAAATATATTTCGCAGCACCCACGCTTCTGGTAAATTGACCCCACAGCCGCAAAGTGAAATTACTGCATCATAGTCATCAGCTTTAAAATCGCTTAAAGGTTTGGAAGTCTGATTACTAATATCAATCCCAATCTCCGCCATAACCTCTACAGCTTTGGGGTCTACTTTACTTGCTTCTAGCCCAGAGCTTGCAACTTCAATCATTCCCGATCCCAACGTTCGTGCAAAACCTTCTGCCATCTGGGAACGACGAGAATTTTTTTTGCACACAAACATAACTCGCTTCATTTTTTCTCCTTAAGTTTCATAGCCTGACGAACCTTTTTCTACACCACTTTGTACATCCTTGGCTTGACTCACTTTTGCTGCTAACTCACGCAAAAACGTAGTTTGGGCTGCTCGCAGTTCAGCATCAGGGTTCGCTTCTTGAATTATCTGCATCGCTTGCTCGTAAGATGAACCAGCCGCAAGTAAGTAAGCAGCTAACATCGTCCCCGTTCTACGTCTGCCGCTAGTGCAATGAACAGCAACAGCATGACCAAGCTGATTTTGACTTGAGATAAAGTTCTCTAATTCCTGAATTTGTTCGGGGCTTGGTGCAGTACCGCCTTTAGTTGGTAGCCAGAGGTTGGGAATTTCTGAGCGCTGATACAAGTCTAAGTTAGAAGGGTCATCCATAACTGATACAACTGCCCCAACACCTGCTTTTTGTAACTGAGCTATTTCCTCTGCTACTGGCTTACGAACCCCTGCTAACTTAGCTGGAATTACCCACCACAAGTTTTCTTCAATTGGCTGAAGCGGCTGCTGTTCTTCATCACTTAAGTCAGTGTTATTTAATAAGCTTTTATCAATGTAATTAGTCATAAACCTCCACTACTATCCATGCGCCAGCGTGCTAAGAAAATTTGCCCAATTTTAAAAAAGCTTTAATCAACCCAATCTGAAAACTTGGTGTAATGTTTCTTACATTGCTAAAACTTCGCTTCCTTGCGTAATAATTGACCAAGTGTTAGGTTTATTTGATTTTCTCCACCATATACCGTTCCTACTTTGCCTCTGTTGAAATGAACGTAGTCGAGGCGGTAAGCATCAGCAGGTAAAGGTATATAACCTACATAACTAACTGATGTTGGTGCTTTTTTGATATAAAAATCTACAAACTCTTTGACTGCTGGGTTGGTTTGGGCTGCCCTAGCATTGACATAAATAAATAAAGGTCTAGAAAGGGGCTGATACCTAGCTCCTTCTACAGTTTTACGCGAAGGTAGCACTGATTCTTTACCATTATTAATGGCAACGGCTTTCAACTTGTTTTGGTTAGCTTCATAATAAGCAAATCCAAAGTAACCTAAAGCATTTGGATTTTTACTTACTCCTTGGACTAAAACATCATCATCTTCGCTGGCTACATAATCGCTGCGGCTAGATTTAGCTTTACCAACTATTGCCTCGGTGAAGTAATGAGCTTATCCCACTAACTTCGGAAACCAGATGTAGGATGTAGCGAGGAGGAGGAAAGCATCAAAACACACGAGTCAGGCGTTCCCATCGAACAACGAGCCGTCTATACTTGCGTTGAAACCAGGAGAAGAAGCGCTCCTGCTGATAGCGAGGCACAATTTCCGCGCATTGGTCTGCCCAAGGGCTTTTTGCCTCTGAGCTGCCGTTTCTTGATCTGCGGTCGAATACCCTTAGTACGGAGTTTCTTACGCAACCATCGGGCATCGTATCCAATGTCTGCAGCAAGAGTTTTAGGGCGACGCTTAGGATTACCCCGTTTAAGAGTCGCCAATCGGATTTGAGCTAGCATTGGAAAGACTTGCTGCCTCTGGTCACCGTTGGCAGGAGTAGTAATTGTTACTACTGGCATACCGTTGGCATCTGTAATACTGTGGATGAGTACACCCTTGCCTTTGTAGCCATAACCCACGCCTTCACCGCCACCTTTCCCAGGGGGAAAAAGAGCCGTCAACGGCTCCATACTTCCAGTCGATCATTCCTTTTTCCTCTGCCACTGCCAGAATTCGCGCCTTTAGTTTCTCCAATGTTCCTTCTTCGTACCATCGCTTCAGCCACCGATGGGCAGAACTTTTTGATGCCCATTGTTCGCCTTGTGGTATGTCGCACCATCGGCAACCAGTAATCAGCACATATAGCTGAGTATTCAATACCTTACGAAACGGTACGTGTGGCATTCCACGCCCTCTTTTTTCTGCACTTTGAGGTAGTAAGTCTTCAAACAACTTCCATTCCAAATCGCTCAACCCCTCAAACCTACCTGCCATTTTGTCTTCTTTTTGTTCTGTTTTAGCTTTATGCTGATTATAGCTCTTATTTCTGAGTTAGTGGGATAGGTTCATAGTTGGTTCCAGACTCCCTACCTGGGTCGTACAGTGTTAGTGGTCGGTCTGGTCAGTCAGGGCGTACTTGCTTCCAGCGAGTAATTTTTCCTTGGGCAAGGGGTTCCCATATTTTTTTTAATTCAGTTGTGGTAAGACTTTTAGCCCAGGTATTTTCGGGATGGACTACGAGTGTAAGGGCATCATAAGCAATGGTACGTTCTATATACCTTACACTAGAGGAATTGCAGGCTTTGAACTCTGCGGTCAAGATTGGTCTTGAGGCGTTGCTAATATCTGTTTTTCCTGCACAGAATTTTTTAAAACCGCCACCAGTCCCAGAAATGGCAACTGTAACTTTTACATTATTTCCCTGCATTTTTTGGAAATCTTTAGCAATAGCATCTGTGATGGGGAACACCGTACTAGAGCCATCGATTTTAACTACCTGCGGAGAAAGTTTTTGTTGAGATTGATTAGAGGTACTAGATACCGCAGTACAACTTGTAATCACTAATAGCAGATCAAACACAAGCGCCGAGCTATTTTTTGTTGAGAGCGGCAACACCACAGCATCCTCTGGTTCACCCCAAATTTCACGCATTCGCGCATCTAACTCAACCAGATTCGTCGCTAAGACATAGCGCCATGTTCCCAGTTGCGCGACCCGAATGGCAAGCACAGATCGTTCCTCACTCTCGCGCAATGCTTGTTCCGTCCGTTTGCGTTCGGTGATGTTGGTAAACAAAACGGCGAACTGGTGACTTTGCGCCTCGCCGATGAGAAAGGCGTTGACATCAAACCAGAGGTTCATCGCAGGGGATTTATTCTCAACCCGCACAGGTTCGCCAGTTTGCACAACTCTGCCATAGATATCAATCCAGGCAGCTTCAAAATTGGGTACGAGTTCCCGAATCGTTTTGCCCGTTGCTTGCTCCAGTCCCGTTAGCTGTTCAAAGACCGAATTCACTTCAAGGAAGCGATAATCGTGCGGCTCACCGTTCCCGTCGAACAGCATTTCGCAGATGCAAAAGCCTTCACCCTTCGACTCAAATAACGTGCGGTATTTTTCCTCGGACTGGGCAGTCTTATGGGTTGCCAATCTCAATTCCAGTTCATCCACCACCATTGCGGCTAAGTCAACTAGAGTCGCCTGCTGCTCTGCGCTCAATGGATCGCGGGGCTGCGTGTCAATCACACAAAGCGTTCCTAAATTGAAGCCATCATGACTGAGCAGGGGCGCACCCGCATAAAACCGCACCCCCGGTTCACCAAGCACAAACCCATTGCAGGCAAAGCGATCGTCTTGTTGAGCGTTTGGAACTATAAACACATCATCATCCAACAGCGCAAAGCTGCAAAGCGTGGCATCATGCGCCATCTCTTGCCAATCAAAGCCATAGCGAGACTTAAACCAGGCTCTCGATTCATCGACTAAGGAAATGAGCGCAGTGGGCATCTGAAACAGCCGCGCTGCCAGAGCGGCAATGCGATCAAACGCTGCTTCGGGGGGAGTATCGAGAATTTTGTAGCGATGCAGTGCTGCCAACCGCTCGGTTTCATTTGCAGGGATAAGTGTAGTCAAAGATTTTTGCGGCAGTTGGTCAGTCATAGAAATTAATCAGGCAGTGGATCTCGATTGGGGTTGGAATGAGAAATGAATAAAGTTTTAGTCAGTGGATTTAATCCGGTTGGCGGTTCCTTCGGTTTGCTCAGATGCCGTTGAAATCCAGATTGGATCGCCTGTTGCCGATTAAATTCTCCAGCATAAGCAGTCAGGGCGATCGCGGGAATCCGTCGAACTTGCTCAAGCGTCCGAATCTGTTGCAGCATATAGCCATTCCCTTATGGCAGCCCAATATCGCTGACAATTAGAGTGGGTACAGATTGCTCAATTGCTCGCAGCGCCTCAATCCCAGAGGCAATGCCAGTGCTATCTGTCAGAATGGTTTGCATTGCCTCTGGAGCGAGTGGTTTGTTTTCGAGGAAGAGAAACCGGAATGTTGACATTAGGTGCTTTCTGCTGGAGTTCGGGTAATAACAAGTATAATGCCACACCGCGATCTCCTAAGCTGCCACCCACAACGAACCATCCTGCTTTGTGCTGATTGGCTTACTCAATCATGCCCGTTCTTGGCAATGAGGGCAACCAGCACTCTTTAGCGTCGTGGTTGGATAGGGCTATGGGAGGGATTATCAACAAAGTAGTTCGCATTTGAGATCGCCACGCAAAAGAGTGCTAAATATTACCTGACCCACAACCAATTGACCCATCACGGAAATTGTCTACCAAAGGTTTCGACAATTACAGACTGTACCACCAACCCACAGACAAGTTGAACGTATTTCAAGCTCTTTGGGATGATTAACTTTTAAAATCCTTGTTGAATTTTCGCCCAAATTACTCAAAATTTTCTCTCTCCTATTAGGTTAGGCTCTATCTTAGGATGCTAGTGAGTTCTTGAGAAATTTTTTAACCTAAGCATAGACACTCATTGCTAAGGAAAAAGATTTGTATGACCACCGATATTTCTACGCAGAGCAAGAAGGGTATTAATGGGTCGCTTTTAATTGGCGTTCTCCTAGTTGTTTTGGGGATTGTGGCGATCGCTCAACCTGCGGTTTCAACGATTTTCGCCGAGACTTGGTTTGCTTTAATCTTAATTTCAGCAGGAGCCGCCAAGCTGACCTATGCGTTTAGAACCCGCAACTCTGGAGGCTTCGTCTGGAAGGTGTTATTAAGCATTCTCTATATTGCCACAGGCGCAATGTTGTTTTTTTCTCCCTTAAAGGGTGCTTTAACATTGACCCTGTTGCTTGGTAGCTTTTTATTAACTGAGGGCGTGTTCGAGCTAATCTTGGCATTCCGGTTACGTCCGCAACAAAACTGGACTTGGGTGCTAGGTGACGGCATCATTACGCTGCTGTTAGGTGGAATTGTTTGGTTTCAGTGGCCCAGTAATGCCCCTTGGCTGATCGGCACACTGGTTGGTGTCAGCGTTCTTTCTACTGGTATTTCACGGGTGATGCTGTCGTTGAATGCACGGTCAGCCTTAAATAGTTCTGACCCAGCTACTTCAGTCTAAAGTGCTGTAGTTTCAGTCGCGTTTAGTTTATTTACCAATAAGTTTTAATCCAGCAGCGACAACTTTTGCTGGAGGAATATCCAAGCACTGCGACTTATAGAAACAAGTAGAAGTGTAGCAGGACTTACAAACAGTAGAGCGACGAAAGAGCGCAGCGACCAGCAGGCATTCCTGAATTTGTAGCTACTTGGGCAATCCTGCCTTTATCAAAATGGGGTGTGAAGCTAGACGTTCCAGTAGATATGCTTGCAGTAGGTGATTGCTTACTCAATCCAGACCACGATGATAGACCAACAGCATTATGCCGAAAACTTAGCCGAGGGGAAGTGATCGCTCGTAAGGAGCTTAATAATCCGAGAATCTTAGCCTAGCGGTGGAGTTCGTTCGAGCGAAGCTGTAGACAAATTAGTAGAAGTGCTTTGTCTTTTCGGTAAAAACCAATGACTACGAGCAATTCATATTCAGATGCCCACTTGCAGACTCCAGACGCAGTAGTTCATGTGTTTGAAGATGACGGCAGCAGATTCCCCAACAATAAAAGACTACCCGTAGTTATATACCAAAATGCTGTGAAGTTGCCCGAACGAGAGCCAGCAGCAATCTTTGAGGCTATCTTCCACGCCAACCAATGGGGTAGCTCCTGGCGAAATGGCATTTATCCTTACCACCATTATCACAGCACTGCTCATGAAGTGCTAGGAGTATCTCGCGGTGAAGCTTCTGTCCGATTTGGAGGAGACGATAATGGAAAAACATTTGAGGTTCTTTTTGGAGATGTCATTATCATTCCGGCAGGAGTAGCACACAAGAATTTAGGATCTAGTTCAGACTTCCAGGTTATAGGAGCCTACCCCTTGGGGCAGAAATGGGATATGAACTATGGAAAACCAGGCGAACGTCCCCAAGCAGAGCGCAATATTATTCAAGTGCCTTTGCCTAAGACCGATCCGGTGTATGGTCAAGATGGACAGCTAGCCGAATACTGGCATCTACTGTAAGCCAAGGTGTAACTCATGACCCAGACTGCTGAAATCCCAAATACACAGTTTTATGCTTGGAAAAATTATCGTTGTGCTTACGAACACTACTCCCCAGATGTTGGGGAAGATCGGCATAGCACTCCTTTACTACTAATTCACCCGATTGGTGTTGGCTTATCCCGTCGATTTTGGCATCGCTTCTGTAATGCTTGGTATCAAAGCGGACGCACCAATCCTATTTACAATCCCGATCTCCTTGGCTGTGGTGAGAGCGATATGCCACACATTGCCTATGCTCCGGCTGATTGGGCTGCCCAACTGCAACACTTTTTGCAAACAGTCATCCAAAAACCCGTTATCCTAGTCGTGCAAGGAGCGCTGCTACCTGTAGCACTTGAAACCGTACAATTGCAGACTCAACCAAATCTTATCCAAAAATTGGTACTGGCTAGTCCCCCAGCTATGGCACTTATGACTCAACCAACAGGAGTGAGAAAACAAAAATTCACTTGGAATTTGCTAGATTCGCCCCTTGGGGCCGCTTTTTATTTATATGCTAGAAGACCGCAATTTTTGAGTTCTTTTTCTACTCGCCAGTTGTTTGCAAATACTGAGCAAGTCGATAGCGAATGGTTGGATCTGCTAGCACTAGGTGCGGCAAATCCCGCTAGCCGTCACGCAGTCTTTTCCTTCTTAGCTGGTTTCTGGCGACAGAATTATCGAGAAGCAATCGCCGCAATTACTCAACCAACATTAGTTATCATAGGCGATCGCGCGTCAAGTATTAGTAGAAATAAGCAGGATACTCCAGAGCGAAGATTAGCAGATTACCTCAAGTGCTTGCCTCATGGCGAAGGCGTGAAGATTGCTGGTCGTAATGTCCTGCCCTACGAGTCAACATCTAAGTTTACTGCTACGTTAGCAGCATTTGAAAACACGAAGTTAACAGCGCAGTAGTTATAAATTTCTCATGTACTAATGAAGACACAGAGCAGGATAAAACTCCAGACTTTTGCCATTGATTCTGTCCATGAATTGATGTTAGCAGCTTATCCTTAAGTTGCAGTATGTATTTGATGCCAAGCTGCTGCTAGTTGGCGCATCTGCTGTAATTCTTCTGGTGGTATGCGTTCTAGACTCCGCAAAATTAACGACATCCGATGATTGTCAGGACTTACGCAAGGAACATTTGAACGGATGGATACTTAAGTTGCTCAATTAAGTATTCTGAGAACAGCCCATGC
>NZ_PVWN01000075.1 GCF_003003885.1 Chlorogloea sp. CCALA 695
AGATGTGTATAAGAGACAGTCGCACAGGCGGCGGTTTTAGGCAGTTTGATGAGAGGGTTTTGGCAAGACTTGCGTTTATAAAGCGTAGTCAAAGTTTGGGCTTAAGTCTGCAAGAAATTGGCGAATTGCTAAAAGTTTATGATCGCGGACAATTGCCTTGCGATGATGTGAAAGATAGGTTAGAAAATAAAATTGTTGAAATTGACAAGCAGGTTGACGAATTATTAACGTTGCGTTCTGAACTTGGCGGTATACTTTCTGGTTGGGAGAATTTTCCCTCTTTGCAACCAGGGACAATTTGCCCAGTGATTCAAAAAAATTAATCTCTTTTTTGCTTTAATGCTACTGGCTGGGACTTAGTTTTGCTAAATACAAACCACCATAACTCTATACCAATTAAGGCTAATCCGCCTAGAGTTACACCAATTTTTAAACCTATAGGCTGTTCGATGCGCTGAAACTGTTTAGTTTGTTCGGGCATTTGGGCGGAAGCTGGGCTAGAAGTTGCACCAAGTAAAAAGCTCAAACTTATAAGAGTGCTGATAACATATTTTTTGTTCAACATTGCTCAAATTTCTCCATTGATTTTTGATTGAAAGTTTCGCAATCTTAAAGCATTGGTAACTACAGAAACGGAACTAAAAGCCATCGCACCCCCGGCAATAATGGGACTAAGTAACCAACCAAAAAATGGGAATAAAATCCCCGCCGCAATGGGAATCCCAGCAACGTTGTAGACAAAGGCAAAAAACAGATTTTGGCGGATGTTTCGCATTGTCGCGCGGCTTAGTTCAATTGCTGTCACAATGCCTTGGAGGTTGCCAGAAATTAGCGTAATATCACTAGCGGCGATCGCAACATCTGTTCCCGTACCGATCGCAATTCCCACATCTGCTTGGGCTAAAGCGGGTGCATCGTTGATTCCATCGCCTACCATAGCGACAATTTTGCCTTCTGCTTGCAATTTCTGCACCGTAGCAACTTTCTGTTCGGGGCGGACTTCTGCAAAAACTCTTGTAATTCCTACTTGCTGGGCGATCGCGTCTGCGGTATGGCGATTGTCTCCCGTCAGCATAACAATGTCTAACTTTAGCCTTTTCAGCGCCTTTACAGCGACGATAGAGGAAGGTTTCAGCGCGTCAGCAATACCGATTACTCCTTGCATTTCTCCATCTACTGCAACCCATACCGCCGTTTTTCCCGATTCTTCTAAACTTGCTTGATGTTTTTGCAAGCTGCTAGTATCGATGCCTAATTCTTCTAGCCAGCGACTTGTCCCAATTTGGATTAGTCTATCTGAAACTATACCTTTTACACCACTCCCGGAAATCGCTTGAAACTTCTCTACTTCTGCTAAACTTACTTGTTGAGATTTGGCGTATTTAACTACAGCTTCGGCTAATGGGTGTTCGGAGTTGTTCTCGACACTTGCAGCTAAACGTAACAGTTTTAGCTCATTTTGATTGGCTGTACCGTTAATAGTTATAAAATCTGTAACAGTGGGTTTTCCCTCAGTTAGCGTTCCAGTTTTATCTAAAACAATTGTTTGAATTTTATGGGCTAATTCTAAACTATCCGCACCTTTAATCAAGATACCGTTTTCCGCTCCTTTACCCGTACCAACCATAATAGATGTAGGTGTTGCTAGACCTAACGCACAAGGACAAGCAATGATTAATACGCCAATAGTAGTAATTAGGGCTAAGGTAAAATTGCCCATGAGATTAAACCAAATAACAAAAGTTGTGATCGCAATGGCAATTACTACAGGTACAAACCAGCCTGTAACCTGGTCTGCAAGTCTTTGAATAGGCGCTTTAGAACCCTGTGCTTGTTGAACTAATTTAACTATCTGCGCTAAAAAAGTATCTTTTCCTATTTTAGTTACTCTAAATTTAAAGCTACCTGTTTTATTAATTGTTGCTCCAACTACTTGATCGCCAATCTGTTTTTTTACAGGTAAACTTTCACCCGTTACCATTGCTTCATCAACCGTAGAATCTCCTGCAACAATTTCTCCATCCACAGGGATTTTTTCACCAGGACGAACTAAAACTATATCGCCTAAAATTACCGATTGAATTGGCACATCTATTTCTTGTCCGTTGCGAATCACTCTGGCATCTTTTGCACTCAAACCGATTAGTTTGCGGATAGCCTCAGATGTTTGCCCTTTAGCGCGATTTTCTAACAATTTACCGAGCAAAATTAAAGTGATTACAATTGCCGCAGTTTCGTAGTAAACATCGGGTGTAAGTCCTTGAGCAGTGAAAAAGCTGGGGAAAACCGTTGCAAATACTGAATAGAAATAGGCTGCACTTGTGCCTAAAGCAATCAAAGTATCCATTGTTGCTGCGTGACGTTTTAAAGCTTTCCAAGTACCGATATAAAAAGCCTTGCCGCACCAAAATTGTACAGGAGCAGTTAATACTAACTGCAACCAAGAGTTATGTAGCCAAGCAGGAATTATTGGTATATGCAAGCCTGTCATAGATGGCAAAGAGCCAATTACAAGGATCGTACTAATAACCGCTCCAACGATAACTTTACGTTGCAATTGGTTTAACTCTGCTAAACGAGCGGCGGTTTCAGTTTCATCATCACCGCTTGTTATATCTTCTTGGGGGAAGGAAGAATAACCAGCCTCAGCTACCGCCACTTGGATTTTATCTAAGTTTGTTTTTTGGGTATTGTAGGTAATTGTGGCTTGTTCTATACCAAAGTTGACGTTGCAGTTAGTTACGCCAGGAACATTATTTATTGCTTTTTCTATACTTTTGGCACAGGAAGCGCAACTCATGCCTCTAAGTTTCAGGGTGAGGGTTTCCATAGTTTAATTAAGTTAATTAATTCTATTGTGAACTCTCTAGTCGAGTAGAGAGTCAAGGGGTAGTTAGGAATTTAACAAAATTTTTAGGAAAATCACCTATTTGATTTGTAATTGAGGGAATAAATTACAAATTTTGAATCCTTAATTATCGTTGTCTTAGTCTCCATTCATAACAGTTTGAGTATGTTTTATTATTCTCGCTACAGGGACAATTTGTTAATTTTAATTTTATCCCTTGACTCTCTAGTAGGGTAGAGAGTTGATGATTAAATTAGTCGCCCTTCACCAGTTACCCTAGAAGTTTAAAAAGGCGAAGTGCGATCGCGTTCTATTAGTGACAGAATAAACATTTGTTTCTAATGGTTGACAACTATTTCATGCTAATTTCATTTTTGGATGAAATACTAAAATTTTAGGTCATTTATAAAAGGTTAAATTAGAGGTTTTTATGAATGTAATTAATCGGAGATTTGTAGCTTTAGCCATTGTAGCGATCGCATCTATCGCTACAGGTTGTACAAACTTGGCTCAAAATTCGCCAACTGACACTGCAAGCAATACCGACCACAGCATGATGAATCATGATACAGAGATGGATTTAGGAGCAGCAGATGCAAATTACGATCTGCGGTTTATCGATGGGATGATGATGCACCACAAAGGAGCAGTAGCTATGGCAAAAGAAGCCTTAGAGAAGTCCCAGCGCCCAGAAATTAAACAGCTTGCTAACAATATTATTGAAGCGCAAAACAAAGAAATTGCTCAAATGAAACAGTGGCGCACAGCCTGGTATCCCAAAGCCAGCCAGCAGCCTGTAGCTTACGGTGGTGCGAATAAGTCAGTAATGCCCATGTCTGCAAAGCAACACGGAAGCATGATGATGTCCCAAGATTTGGGCGCTGCGGATGACCAATTTGATTTACGCTTTCTTAACGCAATGATTCCTCACCATGAAGGCGCAATAGTTATGGCTAAAGATGCGATAAGTAAATCCACTCGCCCCGAAATTAAGCAGTTAAACCAAGACATTTTAACTTCTCAGCAAGCCGAAATTACGCAAATGAAACAGTGGCGGAAAGCTTGGTATAACAAATAGCGCAGGGCTTCGCACTAACATCCTCATAAAGGCTAAACTCAAAGCAAGTTAATCGGTTTAGCGTTAGGGGAGATTAGAGCCATGACTACTCAAATTGCTGCCCAAAATCAGATAATCTATCCAGAAAGAGATGGGCTGCCAATGTCGGATAATACCAAACAATTTCGCTGGATTGTCACAATTCAAGGCGGCTTAGATAGTTTATTTGTTGGCGATCCCACTGTTTTTGTTGCTGGCGATTTGTTGTGGTATCCCGTAGAAGGCGATAACAAAACTCGGATTGCACCAGATGCGATGGTTGTTTTTGGCAGACCAAAAGGCGATTCGCCAGAGGCGACACTTTGTGAACGAGGATCTTATTTACAATGGCGAGAAGATAATATTCCTCCTCAAGTTGTATTTGAAGTCTTTTCGCCTGGTAATCGCTTGGGGGAAATGCTGAAAAAGCTTAAGTTTTACGAGCGCTACGGAGTTGAAGAATACTATATGTACGATCCTGATGATGAGGATTTGTCAGGTTGGTTGCGCTCTGGGGACGAATTGCAGGAAATTGAACAACTTAGCGGTTGGGTAAGTCCAAGGTTGGGAATAAAGTTTGAGCCAAAGCCTACAGGGTTAGAAATTTATCGCCCAGATGGGCAAAAGTTCGCTACTTATGTAGAGCTAGATGAGCAAAGAGCAAATGCGATCGCTTTAGCAACTCAAGAAACTCAACGGGCTAATATTGAAGCTCAACGTGCCGACCGTTTAGCCGCCAAATTGTTAGAGTTGGGCATCGATTTAGACACGTTTTAAGGATATTAAAAGTGAAACGATACTTAGATGTATTATTGCGGCTTTGGAGTGCTGCTTTCGCCGCAGAGTTGGAATACCGCATAAATTTTGTTTTAGCAACTCTTACTAGCCTAGGTAATTTAGCTGGCAGCTTATTCGGGTTATTTCTGTTTTACCGCACAGGCTACACTTTTCAAGGTTGGTCTTGGGCAGAAGCTTTAGTTGTTTTGGGCATCTTTACTTTACTACAAGGCTTTTCTAGCACTTTTTTAGCTCCTAATCTCAACAGCATTGTTAAGCTCGTACAGCAAGGTACTTTAGACTTTGTACTTTTAAAGCCCATTAGCAGCCAGTTTTGGCTATCTATTCATACTATTTCTCCTTGGGGAATCCCAGATATTGTTTTTGGAGGAGTGCTGATTTTTTATGCTGGGAATCAGCTAAACGTACAATTTAGCGATTATTTGCTCAGTGCGATTCCGTTAATATTTGGGCTGGCTAGTCTTTATAGTTTGTGGTTTATACTCGGTGCTACAAGCATTTGGTTTGTAAAAATCTATAACGTTACTGAGGTACTTAGAGGATTACTAGAAGCTGGGCGTTATCCAATGGTTGCTTATCCTACGGCTTACCGCTTTTTCTTTACTTTTGTAGTTCCCGTAGCGTTTCTAACTACCGTTCCTGCCGAGGCAATGCTTGGTCGCGTACAGTTGGGCTGGATAGTCGGTGCAGGGTTTCTGGCGATCGCGCTTTTATTTATCGCTCGTTCTTTTTGGGCCTATGCTTTGCGCTTTTACACCAGTGCTTCTAGCTGAGTTTTAATTAATACTTAAAATCCTATTTGTAGCCGCGCAAAGGAGAATTCTCCTCTGCGCTCCTAACTACTTACTTTTAACAAGCATTTAGTCAGACCAATACATTCACATAATATGACATTACTATTAACAAAGTCAAGTGTTTTTTCAAGAAAGAAATAGTTTTTGAATAAAAAAGATCGCTCTTACAAATTTAATTTGCCAGTAGAAATAATAGATTTAAGTATGAGTAATTTGTATTATTATCAATAAAACCTTCTTTTAGCTTAAATGAGGTAATAAAATAGTTAAAAACTACCTAAATTACCCATTAGATAGACGAATTTTGATTGAATAATAGAAATTATGAAATTAAAAGCAATTAAGGAAAATTTCATTTCATGGAAACAAAACAACTAGGGTCTACAGATATAACTATTAGCGCGATTGGATTAGGAGGAATGCCCATGTCGATAAGTGGTAGACCAGATGAAGCCCAATCAATTGAGGTGATTCATCGCGCTCTTGACTTGGGCGTAACATTGATTGATACAGCAGATTCCTATTGCAAAGACGAGTCAGACAAGCACCATAACGAGCGGTTGATCGCCAAAGCTTTGCAGGAATACCAAGGAAACGCAAATGTTACTATTGCAACTAAAGGCGGATTAATGCGCCCCAATGGAGACTGGACTCGTAACGGCAACCCCGAACATTTACAAGAGACAATTCGTACCAGCTTTGAGGCTTTGGGCGGAGAAAAACCTATAGATATTTGGCAGTATCACGCCCCAGATACTAAATACTCAATTGAAGAATCTTTAAAACCTGTGGCGGAAGCGGTGAAATCGGGTTTGATTCGGTTTGTAGGTGTTTCTAATTTCTCAGTAGAGCAAATTAAACGCGCTAGTGAGGTAGTTGATATAGTTTCGGTGCAAAATCAATATAACCCTTGGCATCGTCAGCCAGAATTTGATGGAGTGCTAGAGTATTGCGATCGCCAAAACCTAACTTTTTTACCTTGGAGTCCTTTAGGTGGTAGCCGTCGCGCTAGTAAGTTAGGAGATATAAAGGCGATCGCACGGGTGGCAAAAACTAAAGGAGTATCGGTGTATGCGATCGTCTTAGCATGGGTAAGAGCAAAATCCCCTTGTATTGTGCCAATTCCTGGTGCTAGTAAGGTTTCGAGTATTGAAGACTCAGTAAAATCCGTGCAAGTTAAGTTATCACTAGAAGAAGTACAGCAGATCGATAACGAAACAGCAGCTTAAAATAACTTCAGTTATACAGAAGTTTTAAAATGCTCGAAGTTTGGGGCGCGTTAGTTATTTTTTTCATTTTGCCTCTGTTAGGCGGATTGCCGTTAATTGCTTGGTTTACTTACGCAGTTTCTCGTAAGCAGTTAACTAAACTAGGTACGGGTAATATTAGCGTTTCCGCAGCTTTTTATCACGGTGGTAAAGTTGCCGGAATCCTCGCGGTAATATCTGAGGCAACGAAAGGCATTGTTGCGGTCTTACTTGCCCGTACTTTTTTTCCCACAAATCCCACTTGGGAAATAATCGCCCTCATTGCTTTAGTAATGGGTAGGTACTGGATTAGTAAAGGTGCAGGAGCGACTAATGTTGTTTGGGGTTATTTAGTCCATGACTGGCGCATTGCTGCACTATCGTTTTTGATTGGTGGAATTAGTTTTACAGTTTTGCGGGAAAGAGAAATAGGAAGAATTGGAGTTTTAGTTTTGTTTCCCATCCTAACGATGTTGTTACACGCCAACGATTCTGGGCGGATTGTTGCAGCTATTTCTTTAGCGGTAATTCTAGGCTGGATTTATAAAAAACTGCCGGACGATTTAGATTTATCACCAGAAGCCGGACAAGCAGAGTCTCAAGCAACGTTTAGATTTTTTCAAGGTAGTAAAACTATAATTTCTTTAGATACCCAGTTAGAAGTCCAAAAAGCGGGTCAAAAAGCCGCTACTTTATCAAAATTAAAACGTTTAGGCTATCCTGTACCCCCAGGCTGGGTAATTCCGGCAGGGGATGATTTAGAAGCTATAGTTACCTTTTTGCATCCCTCCACCGCCGAACCTTTGGTAGTTCGTTCCTCGGCGGTAGGGGAAGATTCCGAATCAGCTTCCGCCGCCGGACAATACGACACAGTTTTAAACGTTACAAGTCAAGCACAGTTACGCAGGGCAATTTCTCGCGTCATAGATTCCTACGATAATCAGGCAGCTATAGATTATCGCCGAATGCGCTCAATGGCAGAAGATTCAATGGCGGTTTTAATTCAAAAACAAGTTTTAGGGGTATTTTCGGGAGTAGCCTTTAGCCGCGATCCAGTAGCCCGTACAGGCGATTGGGTAGTAATTGAGGCATTACCGGGGGACGCGACAAAAGTAGTTTCTGGGCAAGTTACACCAGAACAATATCGGGCTTATATTGCTCCAACAATGGCAACGGGAAGTAGTTGGATATTGCCGGAAGATGCAGAAATAATCGTTGAAGGCACAGGAGATGTACCACAGCAATTAATTAAGCAAGTGGCATTTTTAGCGCGACACTTAGAAAATGGCGATCGCGCTATTCCCCAAGATATTGAATGGAGTTATGACGGCGAAACTTTGTGGTTGTTGCAATCACGTCCAATTACAACCCTATTACCTATTTGGACACGCAAAATTGCTTCAGAAGTTATACCGGGTTTAATTCGTCCCTTAACCTGGTCAATAAATCGTCCCTTGACTTGTGGTGTTTGGGGAGAGATTTTTACAATTGTTTTAGGAAGTCGCGCATCGAGATTAGATTTTAACTCCACCGCTACGCTGCATTACTCCCGCGCTTATTTTAATGCTTCTTTGTTGGGGGAGATTTTTCGGCGCATGGGTTTACCACCAGAAAGCTTAGAGTTTTTAACTAGAGGAGCAAAGTTTAGCAAACCCCCTATTTTATCTACCTTGCAAAATGTACCCGGATTAATGAGGCTTTTAGGGCGGGAATTGCAGCTAAAAAAAGATTTTGAGCGCGATTATCGAGTCCATTTTTCCCCAGCTTTAGCAAGGTTAGAGAGAGATTTAACCGCCGAAACTCCGCAAATATTGCTAGAGGAAGTAGATTTAATTTTAGAGTTGCTGAAAAAGGCAACTTATTACAGTATTTTGGCTCCTTTGAGCGCAGCTTTGCGACTTGCCGTATTTAAGGTTCGGGATATTGATATTGATAATAGTCAAACTCCAGAAGTATCAGCAATAAATGCGATCGCACTTTTAGCCACAGAAGCACGAAAGCTAAACATAGTAAGCTTTGAAGACTTGACACAAACTTCAGAAGGACGAGAGATATTACAGCAGTTTGAGCAATTAATAGTGCAGTACGGCTATTTAAGTGAAGTAGGTACAGATATCGCTGTTTCCACGTGGCGGGAAGAACCCCAAATAGTTAAAGAGTTGTTTATCAGGATGGTTAGGGGAGACAACGAAGCGCAAAAACGTCAAATCAAGCGTAAAAAAGGGTTTGTGCAAGAGCGAGTGGATCTCAAAGGAAGGGTGACAGAAGTTTATAGTCGTTTGTTAGCACTGCTACGATGGCGATTTGTAGCTTTAGAAAAAGTATGGTTGTTAGCATCGGGAGATATCTTTTTTTTAGAGTTAGAGGAAACTTTACGCTTTAAAAATGCGGAGAGTGTCAAGAAGTTAATAGCTAAAAGGCGATCGCAATATACTATCGATAGCAATATAGATCCTGTACCTGCCTTAGTCTACGGTCAAGCACCAACTACAATTATTCCTTCCTCCGCGCCGATTACTTCAAGAATGCAAGGTATTGGTGCAAGTGCGGGACAAGTTGAAGGTTATGTATTATTAGTACGAAGTCTGCAATCAGTAGGAGAAATAAACCGCGAAACCATTTTAGTTGTACCTTATACCGATTCTGGCTGGTCGCCCTTATTAGCCTCCGCAGGCGGATTAATTGCCGAAGTTGGTGGACGACTATCTCATGGGGCAATTGTCGCTCGTGAGTATGGTATTCCGGCGGTAATGGATGTTTCTAATGCCATGACGCTATTTAAAAATGGGCAGCGCGTCCGCATTGATGGACAGTTAGGAATTGTTGAATTGCTGTAGTTGTAGCTCGTTAAAGAGGATAATTACATTATTTGCGATCGCCCGCCAGTAGGGCTAAATTATGAATCAACGAGCATTGCTACTCGTCAATCGTCATTCTCGACACGGACAAAAAAATCTATCCCAAGCTATTGATCGGTTAAAAAGTCTGGGTTTAGAACTAATCGAGGAAGCGATTGACGATCCGATGAAAGTATCGGACACTATTCGCAATTATCGCCATCAAGTAGATTTGGTAATTGTTGGCGGTGGCGATGGTACTCTAAATGCGGCAGTAGATGGCATAGTTGATACGCAGTTACCTTTGGGAGTTTTACCTCTAGGTACGGCAAATGATTTAGCTCGAACTTTAAGTATTCCTACTTCTATCCCAGAAGCTTGCGCGGTTATTGCCTCTGGTCAAACTCGGCGGATAGATTTAGGTTGGGTGAATGGTAAATACTTTTTTAATGTCGCTAGTTTAGGCTTAAGCGTCCAAATTACTCAAAAGCTTACTAAAGAATCTAAACGCCGTTGGGGAGTTTTAGCCTACGCAGCCACAGCAATTCAAGTTGTTTGGCAATCTCGTCCTTTTCGGGCGGAAATTTGTCTTAATGGCGAATCTATTCAGGTAAAAACCGTCCAAATTGCTGTCGGGAATGGTCGGTATTATGGTGGCGGAATGGCGGTAACTCACGATGCAACCATTGATGACCAAACCTTAGATTTGTACAGTTTAGAGTTGCGCCATTGGTGGCAAATGTTGATGTTATTACCAACTATGCGTAAAGGAACTCACACAGAGTTATCTAGCGTCCGCTCCTTGCACGGTCAAGAGTTTGAGGTGTCTACTCGCAAACATTTACCGATTAATACCGATGGAGAAATAACTACCTACACCCCGGCTCGTTTTCGTGTTATTCCTAGTGCGATCGCAGTTCTAGTACCTAAGCCCTAAAATAATTAAACTCTAATTTGTACGGGCATAATCAAGTAAGTCATTTTCAAACTGCCCAATGGTGTAAAAATTATTGGGCTAGTAGCAGTATGTACTTGCATTTGAATTTCATTAGTAGGTAATGCTTTCAATCCATCCATCAAGTATTTAATATTAAAAGCAAAATCTAAATCTTCCCCAGAACTTGCAACGGAGATAACTTCTCTACCGCTACCAATGTCTCTAGTTTCTACCGATAAAGATATCTGTTGATTAATATCGTCAATGCTAAACTTGACAATATTTTGTTTTTGGTCTGCCACTACGGCAATGCGTTCTAAACTACTTATCAACAACTTGCGCTCTATTGTAACTTGGCGATCAAATTGACGCGGTATTAGTTGACGGTAAGCGGGATATTGCCCTTCTAAAACTCGGCTTGTCAATCGTCGATTTGCCCACTCAAAAATCACCTGTCCTTGGTCAAATTGCATTGCCAAAGGTTCGGGGGAATTTCTCATACTCAGCATTTTTTCCAATTCCCGCAAAGATTTGGCGGGTATTGTAACTTCTAACTGCGAAGATGCTACAGGTATTTCTACAGTATTTGGAGTTTCTACCAAGGCTAAACGATGTCCGTCTGTAGCTGCAAATTCTATCGTTTCTTGACGGGCAATAATGTGTAGCCCCGTTAACAATTGATTTAATTCATTGCTGCTAGTTGCAAATAAAGTCGAGCGCAACCCTTCAATAAACGCTTCTACAGGTAAATAAACAGCCTCTCCAGCTTCAATTATTGGTAACTCAGGAAATTCCTCTACCTCCATCCCACGCACTTGGTACCGCCCCGAAGCTGAGATAATTGTAATTCCTAAAGGCGCTTCATTTGTTTCTTCAAGCTCAATTTCTCCATCTAACAGGCGAGAAACAATATCGTTCAGCAATTTAGCAGGTAAAGCGATCGCACCTCCAGCTATAACTTCCGCAGCAAAGCTAGTTTTAATTCCCAAACTCAAATCAAAAGCTGTCAAACTCACACTCTGAGTTTCCACGTCTGCAACCAACAAAACGTTCGCCAAAATTGGATGGGTTGGACGGGTTGGTACAGCACGGCTAACCAAGGAAAGATTGGTACTTAATTGCGTTTGGCTGCAAATTAATTTCATCACGATCTCATGCTCTGTAAAACTGCACTTGCTAACAACTTCTCCACTTCAGACAAAAAACAATATGGTTGAGGTTTTTCTCAAAAAGTTTGTTTCCATACCCAAATGTCTCAAAAACTTCCCCTACAAGCAGGTGCTTCGATTAGTTCAGAAAAGTATCCTAGCACGTCTATTGTATAGTATGTCTGTACTATATAGCTTTTATATTAACTACTACTACTAAATTAATAATTATATCAAATAATAGTAGTAGGGGCTGTGGAAAATGTGGAGAACTTTTTGTAACGCTTACCAGGCATAATTTTTAGCCTACTAATCCTGTGGAAAACCTGTGGATAAAAATTTAAACTTTCCGTAAGCTAATTTTACTTATCCATAGTTTTCCACAAAAAACCATAGTTTTCCACAGCTTTATTAACAGGTTTTCCACAGAAATTTGCTAGTTTTCCACAGGCTATACTAGCAATACATTTAGTTACATAAAACTCATAATTGTAATTTACGGTAAATCTTGCGCTCGCACAGAATGATTAATATGATCGCTCAGTTGGCGTAAAGTTTGCCCCAAACTAGAATCATTGGTGCGTAACTGAGCAATTTTCTCGCAACTATACATTACTGTTGTGTGATCTTTACCGCCAAATTCTTCCCCTATTTTCGGTAAGCTTAAATCCGTATGTTGGCGCATCAAATACATACCAATTTGCCTAGCCCAACTTATTTCTCGCCTTCTTGAAACACTTTTTAAGTCTTCAAGAGAAATTTTAAATTCCTCTGCTACAATCTGCAAAACTGTATCTGGTGAAGCTTCAAGATTTTCTAGTGCTGGGTTTAAAACTGGGATTAAGTTTTCTACCGTCATTGGCAATCCAGAAATTGAAATATAAGCAACAGCCCGAATTAAAGCGCCTTCTAGTTCTCTAATATTAGAAATGTAGTTACAGGCAATATATTCAATCACTGTTTTAGGTAAGCGCATATTTTCATATTCTGCTTTTTTTTGCAGAATTGCCATTCGAGTTTCTAAGTCTGGCGTTTGAATATCAGCAATTAAACCCATAGAAAAGCGCGAACATAAACGCTCTTGTAAGCGCGGAATTTGGTTAGGTGGACGATCAGAAGCTATGACTACTTGTTTACCTGCTTCGTACAAGGTATTAAAAGTATGAAAAAACTCCTCTTGAGTCGATTCTTTGCCTTCAATAAATTGAATATCATCTACTAGCAATACATCAGCGGCGCGGTAGATATCTCGAAAGCTTTGAGTGCTATTTTTGCGAATTGAAGCAATTAAATCGTTAGTAAATTTTTCTGTAGAAACATAAAATATATTTGTATCAGGGTTAATATCCCAACGGTAATGGGCGATCGCCTGCATCAGGTGAGTTTTCCCCAATCCCACACCACCACACAAAAACAAAGGATTAAATTCTTTTCCTGGAGATTCAGCTACAGCCAACGCCGCCGCATGAGCTAAACGGCTGTTAGCGCCAACTACAAAGCGTGAAAATACATATTTGATGTTAAGTGCTGGCGGTGTAGCGCGATCGCTTTGTAAACCTTTTTCCTGTCCTTTTGATGCATTGTTAGGTTCGACAAAAGCATTAGTCGCCTGTCCCTTAGCTACTGTAAATTGAATTTCTGTTGCACAACCGCGAATATCTTGTACAACATCTGCCAAAGTTTGGATGTAATATTTCTGTAGCCAGTTACGAGCAAAAGGGTTAGGAGTACAGATAACTAAGCAATTATCTTCTAGTTTTTCCGCACTAGCAGTTTTAATCCAAGTTTCAAAAGTAGGACGGCTCAATTGTACCTGTAAGCGTTCCAACACTTGACTCCAAAGAGTTTCAAGGCTAAGTTCCACTGCTAACTACCTCGTCCCGTCACAATAAGAAATACAGACAAGCAACCAATCTAGCAAAAATCAGTGCCATCAATCGTAGCAACAACACTTGCGAAATAGCCGCGACTTCTATTAGTTGAGCATACTACTACGCCTAAAAATCCTTGCATAGAGACCAGAGACAGATGAAAAGTCGCCCTAATACCTTAAATTAAAGCCCCACTATTTCCCTACTATGCAAAATCAACAATTTTTCAAGCGATCGCGCTTTTACTTACTAACCTTGCTGTCAATAACATTTTTGGCTAGTTGTTCTTTACCTAAATTGCCCCAAAATCGTGAAAATACTACACCCGAACCTCTAGTTAATCCAATTACCCAGAGTGATCGCCTGGTAGATATTAACCCCACCGATCCAAATTTTGTAGTAACAGCAGTTCAAAAAGTCGGTTCGGCGGTTGTGAGAATTAACGCTGCGCGGACAGTTAGCCGCCAAACACCCAATGAGTTTGACGATCCGAGGATGGGGCGGTTTTTTGGTTCTGCTCCATCTTCTAAGCGCGTAGAACGCGGTACTGGTTCGGGATTTATCGTTAATGCTAACGGGCAAATTTTAACCAATTCTCATGTAGTAAATGGTGCAGATACGGTTAGCGTCACTCTCAAAGATGGTCGGACTTTTAAAGGAGAAGTATTAGGAGAAGATCCAGTTACAGATGTAGCTGTGATCAAGATCGAAGCTAATGACTTACCAATTATTCCTATAGGCAATTCCGATGGGTTGCGACCTGGAGAATGGGTAATTGCGATTGGTAATCCTTTGGGGTTAGATAATACTGTGACGGCGGGAATTGTTAGCGCTACTGATAGATCAAGTAGCGATATCGGCGTATCTGATAAACGAGTTGGCTTTATTCAAACCGATGCGGCGATTAACCCCGGTAATTCTGGTGGGCCATTATTAAACGCTCGTGGAGAAGTAATTGGGATGAATACAGCAATTATTAGTGGCGCTCAAGGTTTGGGGTTTGCTATTCCTATTAATACAGTCCAGGGCATATCTCAGCAAATTATTACTAAGGGAAAAGTAGAACACGCTTATTTAGGCGTTCAGATGTTAACTTTAACTCCAGAAGTTAAAGAACAGTTAAATACTCAATCGCGCGGACGTATTCGTATAGAAGCAGAAAAAGGAATTTTATTAGTTCGTGTCGTTCCTAATTCTCCCGCCGATGACGCTGGTTTACAAGCTGGGGACGTGGTTCAATCGATTAATAATCAACCTGTAACTAAAACTGAGCAAGTCCAGCAATTAGTGGAGAGTAGTAATGTTGGAAGTCAACTAAAAATGAAAATCCAACGCGGTCAAAAAATCGAGCAAGTATCTGTAAAACTCGAATCCTTACCAACAGCGCGCGATCGCTCTTAATTTATGTCAGAAATCTTAGAAGTCATCCAACTCGGTCATCCTGTCCTGCGTTCTCAAGCTCATAACGTTGATAATATTCATTCTCACCAAGTTCAAAGCCTCATAGATAACCTACTAATGACAGTTATCGCCGCTAATGGAGTCGGAATTGCAGCGCCACAAGTAGCTGTGCGCGATCGCCTATTTATAGTAGCTTCTCGTCCTATTCCTCGCTATCCTAATGCTCCCCAAATGGAGCCTACAGCCATGATTAACCCCCAAATTCTGGCGCATTCCACAGAATTAGTCCCTGGTTGGGAAGGTTGCTTGAGTATTCCCGGAATTAGGGGATTAGTACCAAGATATCAAGCAATAGAAGTTCAATATAGCGATCGCACTGGAAAACTACACAAACAAGAATTAACCGATTTTGTCGCGCGAATCTTTCAACACGAACTCGATCATCTTGATGGCATAGTATTTATAGACCGCCTGCAAAGCAACAAAGACCTAATTACCGAGCAAGAATATCAAAAACTACATCCTGTCTAAAATCTGAATCCCTAACAAAGACAATCCCAGTTTTAAAGTTCTCGCTGTCAAGTTACATAATACCAATCGAGAAGTCCGCAAAGGTTCTTCAGCGTTTAGGACAGGAACACCGCGATCGCGATCATAAAATTGATTAAACTTTTGACTAAGTTGAAATAGGTACTCACACAAACGATTAGGAAACAAATCTTGCTCTACAGCATAAATAACATCATCTAATTGCAGCAAATGCTTTGCTAGTGTCAACTCTGTTTCATGCTGCAACAAAATAGCAAAACTGTCTCCTAGTTGCTCAAAATTAACCTCACCTTTACGGCTAATTCCTTGGATTCTGGCGTAAGCGTACAGCATATAAGGCGCAGTATTACCTTGCAAGGCTAACATTCTGTCATAGCTAAAAATATAATTACTGGTACGGTTTTGACTAAGATCGGCATATTTAACCGCACTAATGCCCACTACTGTAGCAGCGTTAGCAATAAACTCCTCAGTTTCTTGGCGCTCCTCTACTTTCAACCTATTTTCTAAATCTGCACGCGCTCTAATAATTGCCTCATCTAATAAATCCTTTAGTTTTACCGTTTCGCCAGAGCGTGTCTTCAGTTTTTTACCATCTTCTCCCTGTACCAACCCAAAAGGTACGTGATTGATTTCTATATTTTCTGGAATCCAACTGGCGCGTCTTGCTACTTGAAACACTTGAGCAAAATGGTTTGCTTGTCCAGCATCCGTTACATAAATTAGCCGATTAGCTTTATCTTTTTCAATTCGGTAACGTACGGCGGCTAAATCCGTTGTTGCATAGTTGTACCCACCATCAGATTTTTGCACAATCAAAGGTAATGGCTCGCCTTCTTTATTAGTAAACCCGTCTAGAAACACGCATTTAGCGCCCCCATCCTCTACTAACAATCTAGCTTTGTCTAAATCTTCTACAACTTGTGACAAAAAGGGGTTGTAGAAAGATTCTCCACGTTCTTCATCAAAACGAACATCTAACAGCGCGTAAATAATTTCAAATTCTATTCGAGACTTATTGCAAAGAAATTTCCACGCAATCTTTGCTTCATCATCACCGGATTGCAAATCTACTACAGCTTTACGCGATCGCTCTCTAAATTGATCATCATCATCAAATCTTTTTTTCGATTCCCGATAAAACTCAACTAACTCGCCTAAATTTAGTAAATCGTAATCATTAACTGATTTAGTCTCACGCAGGTGAGTAATTAACATTCCAAACTGAGTACCCCAATCGCCTACATGGTTCAACCGTAATACATTGTGACCAAAAAATTCTAAAACGCGGGCTATACTATCGCCGATAATCGTTGACCGCAAATGTCCAACGTGCATCTCTTTAGCAATATTAGGCGCAGAAAAGTCAACAATTACTCGCTTAGGTGTTTTTGCTTCCGCAATTCCCAATCTCGAATCTGTATAAATACTCTTAAGCTGTGTTTCTAAATAACTTGGCAATAAAGTTAAATTTATGAAACCAGCGCCAGCTACCTGCGGAGTTTCACAAATATTAGTGACATTTAGCTCTTGAATTATTTTTTCTGCAACTTTTCGTGGTTGCTGTCCCAACCGTTTCGCCAAAGACAAAGCCACATTCGACTGATAATCGCCAAATTTCGGATTACTTGCTTTCTCCAATAGAGGCTCAACCTTTGCATATTCATTGCCGAAAGCCGCACTTAAAGCCTCCTCAAATCTTAGCTTTAGCTGCTCTACAGTATTATTCATAAAATAAGAAATTTAAAATAATGAGTGAAGAATATTCTAACTTTAATCTTTACAACACTTAAAAGGATGTCTTAAAAGCTTTAGCTAGATTTTCTTAATTAGACTACCCATCTTCATTACGTGAAAAAACGAGAATATTTAAAGTAGTTCCTGAATATTTGTTTCCCCCCTCTTTTTAAGGGGGGATCTTCCTTAATTTGGATTACCGAAAAATTCTCATACTTAAATCTAACCACTTCGATTGAGTAATCGGCGCACTTGTTGAAATATAATCTACACCCGTCTGAGCTACAGCACGGATACTATCTAAAGTAATATTACCTGAAGCCTCAATTTTAATCCTGCTACTGCGATCGCGAATCTTCCTCACCGCCAATTTCATTATCTCCGGCGGCATATTATCCAACATAATAATATCTGCCCCATGCTGTAAAGCTTCCTCCACCTGTTCCAAATTCTCCGTTTCTACCTCAATTGTCAATGGGTAAGGCATATTGCTACGAATTCGGGCGATCGCTACTCCAATTCCCCCGACAGCAGCGATATGGTTATCTTTAATCATCACTGCATCATCTAGTCCCATTCGGTGATTGATTGCGCCTCCTAGCTGCGAGGCATACTTTTCTAACACTCTCAAGCCTGGTGTAGTTTTACGAGTATCTACCAACTGAGCCTCTAAATCTGCAATTTGCTTTGCATACTCGTAAGTAAGGGTAGAAATTCCACTTAACCGCATCACTAAATTCAACGCGACTCTTTCCCCCGTGAGCAATCCATCTAGCGTCCCCTCAATTTTTGCTATTTGCTCTCCTGCTTTACACCATTGTCCTTCCTGTGCGATCGCTATAAAACCAACATTCGCATCTAAAAGTTGAAATACTCTACTAGCTAGTGGTAAACCCCCAACTATTCCCGATGCTTTAGCTACAAGCTCAGCTTTCACAATGCTTGCTTTTCCCGCCAATAAACATTGAGTCGTGCGATCACCTCTACCAATATCTTCTATCAACCAGCTTTGGATTACGGGGTCTAGAACTATCCAAGGAGGTAAACCAACAACATTACTCACAACTCAACTACTTTTTTTCTAAAACTCAAACCAATTTTAGCCTACATCCCTTGCTGCATATGATTTAGGTAAAACCCCAAATTTTCTTTTCAATAAAGGCTTGACAAAGTTATCTAGAGTTGATAGATTAATAAAGCGCTGGAGAGGGAAGCGAAA
>NZ_PVWN01000134.1 GCF_003003885.1 Chlorogloea sp. CCALA 695
AAAAAATCAACAAACTCAATAACTTTTTCTTGCTCCTCTGGTAGCAAGGTTTCTAACTTTTTAATCAATAGCTCCTTAATAGTCATAAGTTTCCCTCATTATTCTGCTGCTAAAATCTGTGCTGCATTTACATGGTAATGCTCAATTTTGACCAACGCCTCCCAGTCAAGTCTTGCGGGATCTTGAATGGGATGAATCTCTGGTTGTGAAGCACAATTAAATACCACGTACAGCCAGTAGTCGTGTTTTAGCCTTTCTGCCGTTCGGTATTCATTGGTTGTTAAAGCAACTTGACCAACATGACTTCGCCCTTTTACCTCAATAAACTTGACGGCAACCGTAGTCAACGTATCTTTTGGATTGAACTTACGGGAAATTAAGTCAAATCCCCGGTTTTCCGATTCTACGCTTTCAACTTGCCAGCCTTGAGCTTCTTCGTAAGCGATCGCAGCATTAATGGCAATTTGTTCAATTTCCGCATTGCTCACCATTGAAGCAATATCAGGAGCATACCTATCTGGGTGAGGCAATACCCAAGCACTACCTTTGGGTTCAATGGCAGCAATTGTACATTGACGCTCTTGCTGCAACTCTTTTCTACGTCGCTCTAACCTTTCATTTAATTCATCAAGGCGGTCTTCTGCTTGTTTCAACCTGCCATCTAAGCCCGTTTCCTCGGAACCAGATTCTTTTTTCTCAAACAATTCGCCGTACTGACACTGCAAGCGGTCAATAATCGCTAGCAAGCTAATTTCCATGTGATCGGCAATTACATTGGTTTCGCGCGATCGCTCCTCTTGTACCTCCGCCAAAAACTTATTTAGCTCCTCCTCAATGAGATACTGCTCAATTCGGGAGCGCTCCGGCAAGCGATCGCCTGCCGGAATCTCAACTTCTGCTTTGGCAGGTACAAGATCGAGGAAGATAGTTGGTTGACGAATAGCTAAAGTACCATCAGTTTGAACTTGAACTACATAGAGGCGTTCGTGCAGCTTACGATTTCGACCATCCTGAATTGTCACTGAATAAATATCTAACCGTGCGCTTTGAGTGCGATGTAAGTCATAAAATACTGCCCCTTGTTGAAGATCGCCTTCAGTTTGGTTTAATACTTCTTTGCGGACGCACTCAAATAAAGGATGTCCTGGCGTTACCCATTCCACTGTAGGGTCAACGTCTAAAATAGTTTTATCAAAAGTAATGTGTTTGTATTCGCGTCCGAGCTTACCAAACCGCCCTTCTTGGTCGTCTCCCGTCGTCCACAGGTGTCGCGGTACTCGCCCGATGCGATACACCTTCTGCCCTTTAGCTATTTCTTTAGGATTGATACCCACAATAGGCGCTGCGGCGACAAAAAAGTTTTCGATTACTTCTGGTACGAGCCGCTTTTCCTTTGATTCCGCCCTGCGTCCGCTTAGAGTGGATAAATTTAGTTCGCGCTTTGCCAGTCCCTCTAATGCCGATTTTGTAATCTTACGAAAGCGATCGCTATCTACTTGATCGACAATCCGATCTTTAATCACATCTTCTGTTAAATTGCGCGCGTACATATCTCGAAGCATTTTTTCAATCTGATTAGCAGGAAAGACATCACCCAAAACATTAAAGACTTTACCTGTCCGTTCGGGGTCGAGGTCTGCTTCAATTTTCTGAATGCGCTCAAATAGCTTCCAAAATACACTGCCTTCGCGGGTATTAGTGGAGACAAAGTTAAAAATTAAGCAGTCTTTTTCTTGCCCGTAGCGGTGGATTCTCCCCATTCTTTGCTCTAGGCGAACGGGGTTCCAAGGAATATCGTAATTAATCATCAGCCAGCAGAATTGAAGGTTAATCCCCTCCCCGGCGGCTTCTGTTGCTACGAGAATTTGACAGTTTTCTTTAAATTCGCGCTCGGCATAGATGCGACTATTAGGAGTATTGCGATCGCCTACTTTCATGCCGCCATGAATTTGGGTTACGGTTAGTCCCCACTCTTTGAGCTTACCTAGCGGACGTTCATTTTTACCATCTCCAACCAAAAAATCAAGGGTATCTTTATGTTCGGTGAAGATCAGCAATTTCATTTTAGGGTCGTTAAAGAAACCCTCTTTTACCAATAACTGCTTTAAGCGCTGCAATTTTGACTCTATTTCGCGGCTTTCTAATTCCTTGGCTAGTCCAACTAACTTGTTCAGTGTTCTAATTTCATCTTGCAGGGCAATGGGGTCTACTGAAGCAACGACATTTTCTAGATCGATTAAAATCTTTTCGCGACTTTCTTCGTCCAATTCTTCAAAATCATCGGGCAACTTTTTATCAATTAGTTCTTGACGGTAGGCTTCGGGATTTTCAAGAATGCGGAGGCGTTTCTCGCTCATTCGCTCTAAGCTGCGTCGTACCGCGTAGATGCTAGAAGCAAAACGTCTTTGGAGCATTGCCATCGTAAAACCTAACGCCCGTCCGCGAATTGAGTTGTCGAGAGAGGCTTTGATTGATTGTTCCTCAACGTAGCGCGTTAATAAATCGTAGAAGTCTAATTCGTCGGCATTAATCTGAAAGTCCGCCGTTTGTACTATCCGCCGAGTAAATAACTTTTTGACTTCGCCTGTTTCTGGGTCAGGAAAAGTTACCAGCGCTTCTTTGGTTCGACGCAGGTAAAATGGTGCGCTTTGACGTTTCATTGCTTCTTCTAAGCTACTAACATCTCCGTACACATCACGGTCTAGCAACTCCAGGAATAGGCAGAAGTTAGCTGGATCTCCTTTATGGGGAGTAGCTGTCATTAATAAGTAGTGGTCAGTCATTTTTGACAAGCGTTCGCCTAGTTTGTAAGCCAACGTCCTTTTGTCAGAACTGTAGGCGCTCATTTTATGTGCTTCATCCACGATTACTAAATCCCAATGGCTGCGGAGCAAGCTTTCTTTAGCATCATCAACTCTCGACACCCAGGAAATAGAAGTTACGACCTGGTTTTTGTCTTGCCAGGGATTTGAGCCGTAATTGGCACGTAAGATGTCACCGCGTACCACTTCAAAGTCTTCCCGAAACTTGTCTTTCATTTCGCGCTGCCACTGAAAGGTTAAGTTAGCTGGAGTGACGATTAATATGCGCTTGGCAAGTCCCCTGGCTTTTAATTCCTTAAGCAGCAAGCCTGCCATGACTGTTTTGCCAGCGCCGGGGTCGTCGGCAAGTAGAAAACGTATTCTTGGCTGCTTGAGAAAGTAATCGTAGACTGCTTCAAGTTGATGGGG
>NZ_PVWN01000012.1 GCF_003003885.1 Chlorogloea sp. CCALA 695
TGGGGGAGGCAACTCGTCCCCCAATGGGGGGTTTGGGGGGCAGACCCCCCAATTCTTGGTTTTTCTTCAGACAAGATGGACAGCAAAACCCACTTTAATTATGCGCGGAGGGTAAGAGAATCGACAGTTACCAAAGGCAAAGAAGCCTTCGCACTAATAGCAGCCTCCACAAATTGGCTAACCCGATTGGGATCGATAGACCCGTCTATTCGCCCATGACGCTTGAGGGAACTTGAAACAATTACCCCATCGGCGGCGGACAAAAGCGTAGAGACATTTTCCCAATTTGCCCCACTGCCGATAAAAACTGGCGTACCTTTCGCCGCAGCGCTTGCCAACTCCAGATCCTCCAAGTTTGGCGGACTACCCGTAGCCCAACCTGATAAAATGATCCCATCAGCCAAACCCCGCTCAATCGTATCTTGTACCGCCACCGTAAGATTTGGCGAGTTCAAAGGTCTAGCGTGTTTGACCAACACATCGGCAAATATTTTCACATCGCTGCCCAATTCCCGACGATAGCGCAGCAAGTGATGGGCTGCCCCCTCAATTAGCCCCTGATCGGTCGCCATTACGCCTGTCAGCACATTTACCCTGATAAATTGAGCTTTGACCACACTAGCAATGGCGATCGCGCTATGAGCATCATTACGCAATACATTGATCCCAATCGGTAAAGTTACTAAATTCATCAAACGATCAATTACAATCGTCATCGCACTGACAATCGCCGGATCTACCTGACCTTTAGTAAATGGCGCATCAAAAAAATTTTCAACAATAATGCCATTAACTCCGCCACTAGCTAAAGCCGTTGCTTCTTGCTCTGCGCGATCGATTACAGCTTTAAGACTACCTCCCCACCGGGGCGATGTAGGCAAAGGCAGTAAATGAACCACACCAACGATCGGATTTGGAGTTTTAAATAGCCGAGTTAAGTCCACTTCTTTCCTATCTGAATTCAGCCCTTAGTTAGCTAAAGTTCCGTTAAATTTTTACACAAACAAGCCTTTATTATGCCTTTTTCCGAAAATAGGAAAATTTAGCCGTAAAGTACTCATAAGATATGTTAAGATAAAAGCGATACAAGAACAGGAGTTTGCCACTCCTGCAAATTAAAGGCTTACCTCTACTACGCCAAGCGTTACTGTGAGATGAGCCTATCTCTAGGGTAAAGTACGGTAGCTTATACCAAAATCAAAATTGGTGCTTTAAAGTTTAAAAATTATAAAGTTTAAAGAAATATAGTTTCATCGACTAAGCCCCGCCACAAACGGCATTTTTTAGCGTCCTAAGTTAATTGTACAGTCACGAAGATCAATTTTTTAATGGCGAACACAAAAACAAAAGAACATCAAGTTAACTTCACAACGAGCGTTATTTCACTTTATGGGAGATAAGCCAACCATAGCAATTTCACATCTAGGTTGCGAGAAAAACCGAATTGATACCGAACATATGCTAGGACTGCTGGTAGAAGCGGGGTACAGTGTAGATAGTAATGAGGAGTTAGCCAACTACGTTATTGTCAACACCTGTAGCTTTATTCAATCGGCGCGAGAAGAATCTGTAAGGACGTTGGTAGAACTTGCCGCAGCAGATAAAAAAATTGTGATTACAGGCTGCATGGCGCAGCACTTTCAAGAACAACTATTAGACGAATTGCCTGAAGCCGTAGCCGTCGTTGGTACTGGCGACTACAACAAAATTGTTGATGTAATTTCGCGGGTACAAGCAGGAGAAAGAGTCAAGCTAGTTTCCCCCGAACCAACCTACATTGCCGATGAAACAACGCCCCGCTACCGGACAACTACCGAAGGTGTAGCTTACCTGCGGATAGCTGAAGGTTGCGATTATCGCTGTGCTTTTTGCATTATTCCTCACCTACGGGGAAAACAGCGATCGCGCTCTATTGAATCAATCGTTACTGAGGCAAAATTACTAGCCAGCCAAGGAGTAAAGGAAATTATCTTAATTTCCCAAATTACTACTAACTACGGTTTAGACTTGTACGGCGAACCAAAGTTAGCCGAGCTATTAAGAGAACTTGGCAAAGTAGATGTTCCTTGGATTCGGATGCACTACGCCTATCCTACGGGATTAACAGCAAAGGTAATTGAGGCAATTGTTGAAACCTCCAATGTTTTACCTTACTTAGACTTGCCTTTACAGCATTCGCACCCGGAAATTTTACGGGCAATGAATCGACCTTGGCAAGGGGCTATTAACGATGCGATCGTTGAAAGACTAAAAGCAGCTTTACCAAAAGCAGTAATGCGGACAACTTTCATCGTCGGATTTCCTGGAGAAACAGACGAACATTACAGACATTTGTTACAGTTTGTAAAGCGCCATCAATTTGATCATGTAGGAGTATTTACTTTTTCACCAGAAGAAGAAACCCCAGCCTACAATTTACCCAATCAATTGCCCCAAGAACTTATGGAGGCAAGGCGAGATGAGTTAATGGAACTCCAGCAACCAATTTCGCTACACAAAAACCAACAGGAAATCGGTCAAGTGGTAGACGTACTAATTGAGCAAGAAAATCCTGAAACTAAAGAACTGATTGGACGCTCCGCCCGATTTTCGCCCGAAGTAGACGGTTTAGTCTACGTCCAGGGCAAAGCCGCTCTAGGCTCGATTGTGCCAGTAGCAATCTCGGACGCTGATATATACGACTTATACGGGCAAATTGTTAATAGTTACAACTAAAAGCGTTACATCCCGTAAGACACTCATACAAAGAACATTATCTAAACGTAAACATTTAGGAGAATAAATGACTCTTTCCTTTGAAAGCTTAGGACTTTCGGCATTTCGTGTTAGCCAATTAGAAAGCCTAGGATTTACCGAGCCTACCAACATCCAAGCCCAAGCAATACCAGAGGTACTTAAGGGAAACGATGTAGTAGCAAAATCGCAAACCGGAACAGGCAAAACTGCCGCTTTTGCATTGCCAATATTAGAGCAAATTGATAGCACTACTAGAGGAGTGCAAGCTTTAATTTTGACTCCTACCCGCGAACTTGCAGTGCAAGTTTGTACAGCGATTACTAGCTTTGTCGGCAATCAAGACATTAGAGTAGCGGCAATTTATGGCGGACAATCTATCGACCGTCAAATGATGCAACTCAAGCGCGGCGTACAAATAGTTGTTGGTACACCCGGACGAGTAATCGATTTACTAGATCGGGGCAACTTAAAACTAGAGTCGATTAAATGGTTTGTGTTGGATGAGGCCGACGAAATGTTGAGCATGGGCTTTATTGATGATGTCGAAAAAATCCTCAAATCAGCCCCCGACGACAGACAAACGGCTTTATTCTCGGCAACAATGCCTGTAACTATTCGCCACTTGGTTGCAAGATTTTTGAAGTCACCCGTAACAATTACGGTAGAGCAGCCTAAAGCTGCACCAACAAAAATCAATCAAGTAGCTTACTTAGTCCCCCGTCAATGGACAAAAGCTAGAGCTTTACAGTCAATTTTAGAGCTTGAAGATCCAGAATCGGCGCTAATATTTGTTCGCACTCGACGCACGGCGGCAGAATTGACCAATCAATTACAAAATGCTGGTCATAGCGCCGATGAGTATCATGGAGACTTGACACAGCAAGCTAGAGAGCGGCTATTAAGTCGTTTCCGCAATAAACAAGTTCGGTGGGTAATTGCTACCGATATTGCGGCTAGAGGCTTGGATGTAGACCAGTTGAGCCATGTAATTAACTTTGATTTGCCCGACAGCGTAGAAACTTACGTTCACCGGATTGGTCGTACTGGTAGAGCCGGGAACGAAGGAACAGCGATTTCTGTAGTGCAGCCTTTTGAGCGCCGCAAACAGCAGCAAATCGAGCGCCACGTCCGCCAAAATTGGAAAATGACCTCAATTCCTACTAGGGCGCAAATTGAGTCACGGCAAATAGAAAAGCTGCAAGCCCAGGTAAAAGAAGTTTTATCTGGCGAAAGATTGGCATCATTTTTACCGATTGTACGCGAATTGAGCGAAGAATACGATGCTCATGCGATCGCCGCCGCCGCCTTGCAAATTACCTATGACAAAACTCGTCCTACCTGGATGCAGTCTGAAGCTGGGAGTGCTGAAGAAGAAAGAACTTCTTCGCCAAAGCCAGTTTTACTTAAGCGCGCTCAACAACCACAGCAGCAACAACAACTACCGTCTGTATCAAAAAACGGCTAATTAAGAATGGAGGAAGAAAGTTAATTTCTTCCCCCATACCTGCTAATGGAGCCAAGGACGGCTAATTTGTTCTAGTTCTGCAATTTCATCATTAGTTAGTTTCCAGCCTAGCGAGCCAGCATTTTGCTGTACTTGTTGGGCTGTTTTTGCGCCCGAAATTGCTACTACATTGCCTTGAGAAATCAGCCAATTTAGGGCTACTTGGGCGGGAGTGCGATCGCGCTTTTCACCAATTTGTCTTAATAGCGCTACCACTGGTTCAATTTTTTCTAATCCCGCCTTACTAAACTGGGGATCTAAGGATCTAGCGCCTGTAGGTTTTTCTGAACTATCGGGGCGATATTTGCCTGTAAGTCTTCCTTGCGCCAAGGGGCTATAAGCAAGCAAAGTTACCCCTAATTGTTTGGCTGTAGCAGTTATCCCGCTACTTTCAATTTGTCTAGTTAATAGCGAGTAGCGAACTTGATTTACAGCTAGAGGTACGCCGCGACGAGCTAAAATTTGGTGTGCTTCTTGCATTTGCTGGGCGGAGTAGTTGCTTACACCAACAGCGCCGATTCTACCGCGCTGAACTTCATCTGCTAGGGCATTCATAAGAGTTTCTTGGCTCATCAAAAAGCTAAAGGGCCAATGTACTTGATACAAGGCTACTTGCTCTACTTGGAGACGTTTTAGGCTGTCTGTAAGCGCATCTGAGACAGATTGAGCGGTAAATCGCCAAGGTAAAGGGCCAAATTTAGTTGCAATTATGGCACTGCGATCGCTTTGCTTCATGAATTGCCCTAAAAGTTCTTCCGACAACCCCAAACCATAAATTTCTGCCGTATCAAAGAAAGTTGTACCCGCTTCTAGGGCGGCGTTAAAGGCTTCTTTTAGCTGTTTTTCATCATAATCGCTGCCATAACTCCAAAAAAGCTTATCTCCCCACGCCCACGTCCCAATACATAATGGTGGCACGGCTATACTACTCTGCCCTAATGTAATTGTTTCCATTATCACCTTTACACTTATTTACATTTTTCTAGTGTAACTTTGTAGTTGGTAGTCGGTGAGTGGTAAGGAATACGTCTATAAATTGTATTTTTATCAAGTATGCTGTGGTCTAGTTAGTTTTTTGTCTAGAGAGATAATGACCCCCACCACAGCCCAAGTATGGAAATGTTTTCAACTTTGCTGCGCTCTTACTGAAAAGTATTGTTCTGTTGATTTAGTAACAATAGACAAGCGGACTGGAAAAGTAATTATTCTAGTAAGAGAAGAAATTAATATTGAAATTGAGCATAATGGGGAATGGAAGTTTGTATGAGCATAAAACCAAATTTTACTACTATGACTGCGACTGAACTTCGAGCCTATGTATTAGCCCACCGGGGTGAGGAGGAGGCTTTACACGCATACCTTGACAAACTCCATGCTGAAAATCGAGGTTCGCAAATATATAACCCCGACGATAATGTAGCTGATGCGATCGCAGAGTATCTAAAAAACAAAAAATAAGTAGAGTGCATTTAGGGTTGCAAAATCTAAAGGCAGGCAATAATGAGTAAGGAAATTAAAGTGCAATCGAGTAGCAGTAATGTTTTTGCCGATATGGGGCTGCAAAATCCTGAAAATTGTTAATTAAAGCAGAACAAGTTCTGCAAATTAGCAAAATAATTGCTGCGCGCAAAATCACCTAAACAAAAGCAGCACAAATACTCGGAATCGATCAACCAAAAGTTTCGGCTCTCGTAAGTGGTAAGCTTTCAGGGTTCCCAACAGAACGTCTACTTCGATTCTTAAACTTGCTTGGCAACGACGTAGAAATTTGTGTAATAACGAAGCCTAATTCTGATTTTCAGGCACAAACAACGGTTTAGTTGAAAGGAAATATAAAACCGTATTTATAAAGCGATCGCTCTAACGTTTTCTGTTAACTTCTATTATCGGCAGAAGGAATAACCGCATCATTCTTAGGGAAATTTTTGTATATAAAATGACCGAGTAAAGTGGCAGTTATAGCTATTAAAAAAACTATTTGACCTAACAATGGTTGGAGGGAAGCTTGATAATCGCTTGCTGAAATAAAGAATTCTCTTTCAATTGTTGACTTGCTGAAAAAATTTACAATATCAACAATGGTAGTGATAGTATTATGACCAGTTTGACAAAGAATTGGCGCTAATAAATTGCGGGTTTTAAAATACAAAATTGAATACAGAATACTTCTAATAAACAGAGGAATAATATCAAAACTAAAATCAAAAACTGCAAACAGTAAAGATGTAGTTATAATTCCCGATTTAACTCCCCATTTAATTGACCACTTTTGCAAAATTATTCCGTGAAAAAGCAATTCGTCAATTAGGGGAGCTAATAATATAGTATAGAAACTCCATAGGAGCGCTTCACCAACGTTAGTAAAGTATTTTTCATTGAGATAGCTTTCTACATAACCTGGAAAAATAAATGATAACTTGTAAAGGACTAGGGAGTGAAAGCTTCTTCCGAAAGTAGGCTCTAAAATAGCAATAAATAATATTAATTTTAAGCTCACATTATTCTTGAAATTAATAAAGTTAGGAATTTTTAATCCTGATTCTTGAAGCTTAATAATTAAAATGCTTCCAAAAATAAGACTGCAAAATATACTTTCTAAATTAAAAGTGCTTGATTCTTCTATTAGTGCAACAGGAAAGTTTAAACTATCTAATAAATAAAGTATTAAAGCTGGTACAAATACGACTCCAATAGCAATAAAAAATAGCAAAAACAATTCTATAATATTAATATCGTTAAAAGGGTTGTTATTGTTTTTGTTTGATAAATTTAGATTAAAAAAGGGCTTTCTATTGACAGGAATAAGCAAGATAATTAATAAGCAAAATATACTTAATAAGCCTAACCAACCCCAATTAGATGAGTAACCTTTACTTTGAGTGTAAAAGCGACATCCTTGAATAAATAATGTATAACCTAATAAAAATAAACCCAATATCAAAAAGTATAAAATATAAGGTGATGTATTAATATTTTCTACAAATACTGCCAATGTAATCAATGGAACATATTTTAAAACAAGCCCCAGCGAAATTAAATTGATAGCTTTCTCTTTTTCAATCTGCATTCTTATCCTCGCAAGTTGTCAAACGCTCCTGAAGTTCGATGTCGGAGTCCACTATTATGGCTGTAATATTTGCGATCGCCAATTAGAGTAAAATTGGTACAAATTGAATAGCTAGATGTGAGAAAAAACTATGACATCTCTAGATTCATTGGTATGGCTGCAAGAACGAACAGCTTTAGGTATTCTCTCCCCAACGGTACTAGAGGCAATTTCCGCCGTTATTAAAGAACAAATAATTCCCGCAAATACGCGCCTTATTGAAGAAGATACTAATCCAGTTGCATTATATATTCTCATTCAAGGGCAACTAGAAAGTAATCGCATTAATCAACTGGCTCCTACTGCTCCCTATGGTTTTTTACCTGGAGCGGTTATAAACTTGCAAGAATTGCTATTAGAGCAACAAGCCGCGCAAACAGTAACTACTTTAAGTGAATGTCATTTGTGGGCTGTTCCCGCCGCTACCTTTAGGCAATTAGTCGCTCAATATCCAGAAATTGCTCAAGCTTTCTCCCGCCAACTTGCTCAAGAATTAGCGCAATTAACTACTGCTTTTAGTTACGAACAAGAGCGCTCCGTCGCCTTACGTCCTTATTTAGTAACTAAAGCCCAACGGGGAATTGTGGGGACGAGTCGCTATGCGGTGCGTTTGCGTCAACAAATTAGACAAGCGGCAGGCGATCGCAAATCTGTATTAATATTTGGAGAGCCAGGTTTAGAAAAAGATAACATCGCCGCCCTAATTCACTTTGGCTCACCCCAAAGGCGCGAACCAATTATTAAAGTCAATTGCGGTATTTTGCAAACTAGCGGCGCAGACTTATTTGGACGCACAGGCGGTAAGCCAGGATTGCTGGAATGGCTAGGAAACGGTACTTTAATTCTCAATAATATTCAAGAATTACCCCCCGAATTAGTCCCATCTTTAGCTCAATTGCTAAGAACTAACACTTATACCCCCGTTAGTCGTAATGATGAAGCCGCCGAAACCCAGACTTCTAGCGCCCGAATTTTGATTGTTTCGGAAACCACGCAGCCAACAATTGAACGTTGTATCGGTCACAATATCAAAGTTCCACCGTTGCGGGTGCGAAAAACTGATATTAAAGCGCAAGTAGATTACTATATCAGCCTTTACTGTCAAGCCCGAAGCTTAACTAAACCCAAAGTTGTCCCTGAAGCTATCCGCCGCTTGCAGGCTTACGACTTTCCAGGAAACTTAAAAGAGTTGAATAGTTTAGTAGAAAGGGCAATTGTTCAAGCTGGAGGCGCACCAGAATTAACAGAAGAAATATTTTGGTCAGCCGAAGCCAAGAAAAAGCGATTTCGAGTAAATTTGTTGAACCTTTACCCACAATTGCGGCGGTTTTTGCGGAGCGATTGGTGGCCCGACAAAATTAATTATGGTTTTACTTTAACAGTATTTGCGATCGTTGTGGGAATGTTATTTATTGGCCCGCAACATCGCAGCGAAAATGTAGCCCTAAACTTATTTTGGGCTTGGTGGTGGCCCTTAATACTATTCGGATTTCCTTTTGTCGGGCGGTTGTGGTGTTCAATTTGTCCATTTATGATTTACGGAGAAGTTACGCAAAAGCTTTCCTTATGGCTAGTTCCCAGACAATTAAAACGCTGGCCAAGAGAACAAGCCGAAAAATGGGGAGGTTGGTTTTTATTTGGTTTATTCGTCTTAATTTTCTTATGGGAAGAACTCTGGAATTTAGAAGACACGGCTTATTTATCTGCTTGCTTGCTACTCTTAATCACCGCCGGAGCAATGATTTTCTCGGCAATATTTGAGCGCAGGTTTTGGTGTCGCTATCTTTGTCCAATTGGCGGTATGAATGGCTTATTTGCCAAACTATCAATGACAGAATTACGAGCGCAGCAAGGCACTTGTTCGGCGGAATGCACTACTTATCAATGCTACAAAGGTGGTGTACAAAAAGGTGAAGGGATGGAGACTAATGGATGTCCTTTATATTCCCATCCCGCCCAACTAGAAGATAACAAAGATTGCGTACTGTGCATGACTTGTCTTAAAGCTTGTCCTCATCGGTCGGTAGAATTTAACTTACGTCCTCCAGGGATTGAATTATGGACAACTCACACTCCCCACCTCTACGAAATTGCTTTATTATTTTTGCTACTAAGCGGTGTATTTTTGCATCGTTTACCGGAAATTCAGACAATGGGTTTGGAGAATATAGACTTAAAGCCGTTTTTCCCTCATTTAGTCGCATCTATACTAGCTTTAACAATTCCGGTAATTATTCCTGTAGCTGCTTACGGTTTGACTTCATTAATTTACAGGCTACAAAATACCACACCACGAAGTTTTGTAGAACTCGCTTACGGTTATTTACCTTTAGTATTAGGAGCAAACTTAGCTCACTATCTGCGTTTGGGATTAGGGGAAGCGGGGCGGATAATACCAGTAACTTTAGCAACTTTTGGTTACAGCAGTTCATCAATGCCCGTGTTAGTAGCGCATCCAGCCGTTACAGCATTTTTGCAAGGAGTAACGCTAATTAGTTCAATTTTATTGACGATTTTATTAACTCAAAAAATTGCTCGTCAACCTTTACAAAGTCTCTTTCCTCAACATCTTGCTACTATGTTGTTAGGCGTTGGCTTTTGGATAATTATTGTAGGAAGATAGTGAAACAAAAGTAAAGATTTATTTTGCTGAGATTTTCCACAATATATTTATTTTATCCTTGTTTTCACCCATAAAATAAAGTACGTTGCCTACAACAGTAAGGTCTGTAGGGTTAAAGATATCCTCTGTTACTAAAGTAGTGTTTTTACCGTCAAATCTCCATAACATTGTTTTGCTACGCTCGGAACCTACAAAATATAGCTGGTCGTTAAAAACGGTTAAATAGTCTGGACTATAAACTTCATCGACTGCTAAATAAGTTTTCTCTCCATCATATTTCCATAGTTTCCAACCACTTGTTTCTTCATAAGCTTTAAAATAAAGCTCATTTTTAAAAACAGCTAAAGTAGTTGCTGTTTCATAGCTGTTCCCTGCTAGTTTCTTAACTAATGATGCTTTATTTTCCTTGAATTTCCAGAGTTCATAGCCACTATTAACAAAGAAAAAAAGTTGATTATTATAAGTAGCAAAATAAAATGGGCTGGAACTTTCTTCACCTGGATTTATATCGGCAATTAAGGAAACTTTTTTACCGTCATATCTCCATAGCTCACTGCCATGTTCTGCATCTATAGCACTAAAATAAAGTTGATGATTAAATTCTATAAAGGAGCTACCGTAAGCAGGAGACGATTTTGTATTTGCTAAAAAAGTAGGTTTTAAACCATCATATTTCCATAACCCTCTACCAGTTTTATCGGTACTAGCAAGAAAATAAAGATTGTTATTAGAAACAGTTAGAGAACTTGGCTCTGAACCTACTATACCTGGTTGTATATCTATTACCTCAACATTTTTGCCATCAAACTTACATAATTCATTACCGTATTCTCTATCGTTAATTGTGAAATAGAGGGCATTATGAAAAACTACTAAGTTGCTAGGTTGAAATTGAAAATTATCATCGGTAATCATAGAAAGTAGATTGCCATCATACTTCCATAATTCTAATAATCCTAACGATTCATTTATTGCCTGTTCTCTTAATGGAGAATCGCTTTTAATACTCCCTATTGGTAGGGGTGATAAAGAATCAAATATTGGATTTACTAACTTTTTATTGCCAACTAAATACAAATTATTCTGAAAAGTTGCTAAATTAGATATATTGAATAAATTTTTAATTTTTACACCAGTGAGTTGCTTGGCTGGAGCTTGGGAATGAATAATTGGGCTAGTTGTTGCCACTAACTTAGACTCAAACTGCTCTAATGGTATAAAAATACATAAAGTCTGTTTATTGAAATGTTTGTGACTGGGCGTTGCAAGTTTTGCATCCTCAAAATACCTAGGTAGCAAAGATACTTTTAGTAAGTCGTTAAGCTTGGTAATAAACGATACTGATTTCTGATAAAAGTCTTTAGATTTCCAAACTTCCAAAGTAACTTGCTTCAGCCCATCTTTTTCAGGAATACCACCTCTGCGTACTCGTTTGAAGTTAAACTGATCGGTGTCGAGCTTGGCAACAACTTCAGTATAAGAAAGATTGTTATCGGTTTTAGACTCAAAGCTAAGAATTTGAAACGATTTAACGGAATGCAATTTTAAAGTTTCACTAGGCTTACAGTATTGCTGGTTAGCTTTGCTAAAGTTACCAGCCTGAAGAAAACTTAAATGATTTTCAGCTAAAGATTTAGGGCTAATACAAGCTATAGGGGTTAACAAAAGAACGATCAAGAGAACAAAAATATAGTGTTTGCGATTCATAAGAGAGCAGTTGCAGCAATGTTTTTAAATAGGTATGCCCTAGCAACAGCTTGTTAGGCTTTCAAAAATCACAGCTCTTGGCAAGTAGCTAGCTCCCTTAGGATAGGATTCCCAAATCACAGCCTAGAATAACTACAACGAGATATTTAAGTTAGAAGATGCGATCGCCTCATCCACCTCTGACAATTAATAAATTCTGGCGGAAAAAACAGTGACTTAAAATACATTTTGCCTTTTGCAAAATGACAAATTTTCAACTTAATGCTTTTAAATTCTCTACATTCAACCCCAGGTTAGAACTATAAAACTGTAAATATCTGTAACTTATCTGTGAAGCACTAAAAAGTAATCATGCAGATTCAAACCCCAGATTGGGTAAAACACGCAGTTTTTTATCAAATATTCCCTGATCGCTTTGCCAAAAGTCAAGAGCCGCACAAGCGAGTTTTAAAAACTGTATCTTGGGAGGAATGGGACGATATGCCTACACTCCAAGGCTACAAAGGTGGTGACTTGTGGGGAGTTTTAGAGCAGTTAGATTATTTGCAAAGTCTAGGCGTTAATGCAATTTACTTTACGCCAATTTTTCAATCTGCCAGCAATCACCGTTACCATACCCATGATTACTACCAAATCGATCCTATGTTGGGCGGAAATGATGCCTTTAAAGATTTACTTGTAGCCTGTCACGATCGCAATATTAAAGTAGTTTTAGATGGAGTATTTAACCACTCTAGTCGCGGCTTCTTCTTTTTCCACGATGTCCTAGAAAATGGCCCTCATTCCCCTTGGGTAGACTGGTTTAAAATTCACGGTTGGCCCTTGTCTCCCTATAATGGCGAATTTCCAGCAAATTACGAAGGCTGGGCAGACAACCGAGCGCTACCAGTATTCAACCATGACAATCCTGAAGTGCGAGAGTACATTATGGAAATTGCCGAGTATTGGATTAAATTGGGCATCGACGGCTGGCGTTTGGATGTACCCTTTGAAGTCAAATCGCCCGGATTTTGGCAAGAATTTAGAACTCGCGTTAAGGCTATTAACCCCGAAGCTTATATTGTGGGCGAAGTGTGGGAAGACTCTACAGAGTGGCTAGACGGCACGCAATTTGACGGCGTGATGAATTACTTATTTGCTGCGCCTACCATCGCTTTCGCAGCAGGCGATCGCGTGGATATGGCACAAGTCCAAGACAGGTCTTACCATCCCTATCCCCCATTATTTGCCGCCGAATACGGTGACAAAATTCAATCTTTACTAGAGCTTTACCCTTGGGAAATTCAGTTAACTCAACTTAATTTGTTGGCTAGTCACGATACGGCTAGGCTAATTTCTATTGCTGGTGGCGATCGCTCAAGTGTAGAATTATCAACGTTACTATTACTAACTTTTCCTGGCGCTCCTAGCATCTACTACGGCGATGAAGTTGGTCTACCTGGGCGTTTAGATCCCGATTCAAGGCGGGGTTTTCCTTTAGAATCTCAGTGGGAGCGCGATGTTTTAGACTATCACCGTCAGCTAATTTCTATTCGTCACAATTACCCAGCCTTGCGTACAGGTAGTTATAAAGTTATCTATGCTCAAGGTGCGTTGTATATATTTGCCCGAATTTTAGACGCGGAAGAATTGATTATTGCTGTTAATGCTGGTACGGCAGAAGTTACCGCTACTGTTAAAGTTGAAGCTTTAACTTCTCAACCTAGCAAAGTTTTGTATGGCACGGGAGAAATAAGCTGGAGTGACGAAGAACACTCTTTAACTATTAATATTCCGTCTCGTAGTGGGAGTATTTTCGCCGCTAGTTAAAACAAAACAAGAGGTATCTGTAATTAGATACCTCTTGTTTCAATGTTTGTGCTAAGTTGCAACAGTGTTTTGCTACTTAACGATTTTTTGGCAAAGCTTTACAATGCTGTGATCGGTTCAGTCAATGCCAGAAAAATTATGAGAGTGACTTACCAGCTTCAGTAAGCATTTTGCCTAATTCTGCCATTTGCGTACCTGCATCACCACCAGTGCTTGTACCAGCACCAGAAGCTTGTCCACCTAGTTTTGTCAACAATGCACCGATTGAAGAACCAGAGGCGCTACCGCTTGTTAAAGCAGTTTTGAGTTCGCTAAGAGTTGCTGCAACTTCTGGTGCTGCATCTTTGAGTTGTGAGTGCCAGCTTTCAATATTTTCTACTGCTGCTGCTGCTGGAAGTGCTGTTAATCCGCCTTTCAAAGCAGAGATTGTTGAACTGAGGTCTGCTGTTGCCATAATTATCTACTTTGAAATGTTTTACCTTGTTACTGTAACAAGTTTTACAACTTTGTGGGTTGAAATTAGGTTAATTTGAGTTTAAAAATTATTTAAATCCAACCTAATCTTAGAAATAATTTATTTACAGATAAAAACCATCCTTTTAGCAGATGTATTTGTTTAGAAAATGTAAGTAAAGCAGAATAAATACTTCTACTTTACTTGCGAACTTCAAAAAAGAGCGATCGCCTAAATTATACAAGTATCTACTCAGCCGCTACTAATGCAGGTATTAAAACGCCATCAATGATATGGATTACACCATTATCAGCAATAATATCTGTTTGCAAAACGTTAGCGTCATTAACTTTAATACCATTATTATTTTCAATAGCAACGATTGAACCTTCTACAGTGGCGGCTTCTTCAATTTGCTGCAAATCTTCTGCTCTTACGTCTCCAAAGACTACATGATAAGTTAAGATTCTTTTGAGTTTGGGGATGTCTTGGAGTAAAGCAGCTAAAGCTTCTTGAGGCAACTTAGAAAAGGCTTCGTCAGTGGGGGCAAAAACTGTATAAGATCCTTCACTTTTGAGCAAATCTACTAAGTCGGCGCTTTCAATTGCTTTTACTAAGGTAGTAAAATTTCCGGCATTAACAGCAGTTGCGATAATATCAGCCATGATAGATTTTTGAAATGGTTCAACTTTATAGTACAGCCTGCCTCCTTCAAGAGAACATCAAACTTGCTGCAATAAGCACGGGATTGGTTGAGAGCTAAATCGGATTTAAAGGCTCGTACATGGGTACAAGTGGACATTAGCAAAGCTGTAGCCCATTATTGCCTCCAATCGTCAGCAACGCTCACATCCATAAAGTTGCTAATTTTCCATCAACTCAGCTTACGACACCGAGAATTTGCAGAGGTACTAATTTGTCGATTGCCACATTATTTGTCCACTTGCCAAATTATTGACCGCTAATTCTAATAGCTTGCTAGCCTAATCTACACAAGGGTTACAGCTATTAAATCTCCTAAAAATATTGAATAAGCTTTTTGACAAATTAGTTGTCCGGTTTATGAAACTTGACAAATTCTTTGTCCTCTCTTGAAAGAGGCGAAAATCACAACTTTTGTAAAGAATTGACACAATCTTTGTCCTTAAAAGGATAATACAAACATGATTGTATAAAACAATTGTGTAAATATGCAGGATGATCGCTCCTTGGAAGTACCAATACCTGCTGAAGTAAATGAAATCGTCACTGATTTCTCTGATGATGCAAAGCTGATGCAGGAAGTGATCCAGAGTCTTTTGGAACCCTGTGATCGCATTACCTACGGACAACGGCAACGGGAAGCGGCTGCCAAACTCGGAAAATCAGTACGGACTATACGAAGGCTGGTGAAGAAGTGGGAAGCAGAAGGTTTAAATGCACTACAAGCAACTCAAAGAACTGATAAAGGAAAACATCGAATTGATCAGAAGTGGCAGGAGTTTATTATCAAAACCTACAAGGAAGGTAATAAAGGTAGTAAACGGATAACTCCCCAACAAGTAGCTGTGCGCGTGGCAGCAAAGGCAGCAGAACTAGGTCAGGAAAAGTATCCGAGTTATAGAACGGTATATCGAGTCTTACAACCAATAATTGAGAAACAAGATAAAACCCAAAGTGTGAGAAGTCGCGGATGGAGAGGATCGCGGCTATCAGTGAAGACTCGTGACGGTCAAGATTTATCGGTGGAATATAGCAACCACGTCTGGCAATGCGACCATACCCGTGCGGATGTTCTATTAGTAGATCGCGATGGTCAACTACTTGGTCGTCCCTGGCTTACAACGGTGATTGATACTTATTCTCGTTGCATTATTGGAATTAATTTGGGCTACGATGCACCGAGTTCTCAGGTAGTGGCGTTGGCGTTGCGTCATGCGATTTTGCCAAAGCAGTATAGTTCTGAATACAAATTGCACTGCGAATGGGGTACTTATGGCAAACCTGAACACTTCTATACAGATGGTGGCAAAGATTTTCGTTCTAACCACTTGCAGCAGATTGGAGTGCAGTTAGGGTTTGTTTGTCATTTACGCGATCGCCCTTCTGAGGGTGGGATTGTTGAGCGTCCCTTTGGCACTTTTAACACAAATTTGTTCTCAACTTTGCCAGGATATACGGGTTCTAATGTGCAGGAACGCCCAGAGGAAGCAGAGAAAGAAGCAAGCCTGACTCTGCGGGAGCTAGAACAACTGTTGGTGCGCTACATAGTGGATAAATACAACCAAAGTATTGATGCACGTATGGGCGATCAAACTCGGTTCCAGCGATGGGAAGCGGGGTTAATTGCAGTACCTAGTCCAATTTCCGAACGAGATTTAGATATTTGTTTGATGAAGCAAACTCGGCGGACGATCTACCGAGGCGGGTATCTGCAATTTGAGAATTTGACGTATCGAGGCGATCGCCTGGAAGTTTATGCAGGGGAAAGTGTCGTTTTACGGTATGAAGAGAAGGATATTACGACGATTTTGGTCTACCGCAAGGAAGGCGGTAAAGAGGTTTTTTTAGCCCATGCTTATGCACAAGATTTACAAACTGAGCAGTTGTCTTTTGATGAGGCTAAAGCTAGCAGCCGCAAGCTCCGAGACGCTGGAAAAGCAGTTAGCAATCGTTCCATTTTGGCAGAGGTACGCTATAGCGCTAGCGCGCTCGCAGAGCTTCGCGAAACATTCCTGGCTCAAAAGAAAAGCAAAAAAGAACGTCAAAAATCTGAGCAAGTTCAAATTCACAGAAAAAAAGAACTATTTCCCATTGAGGCTGAAGCCACAGAATTTGAATCTCTTGTTGATGAACTCGAAACAGAGACTATAGAAGTTTTTGATTACGAACAAATGCGTGAAGATTATGGATTGTAGGGAATGATGAACCAAGAAAAAGAAGCAAAAGCCATAGCGCAGCAATTAGGTAATATTCCGCTTAATGACGAAAAAATACAGGTAGAAATTCAACGATTGAATCGCAAAAATTTTGTTCCTTTAGAACAGGTAAAAGCTTTACACGATTGGTTAGAAAGTAAGCGGCAGGCGCGTCAGTGTTGTCGGGTGATTGGAGAGTCAAGAACTGGAAAAACTATGGCTTGCAATGCGTATAGGCTAAGACATAAGCCGATTCAACAGCTAGGTCAACCTCCAATTGTACCTGTTGTTTATATCCAGATTCCCCAAGAGTGTAGTCCAAAGGAGTTATTTTCAGTAGTCATTGAGCATCTAAAATATCAGGTGACTAAAGGAACTACAGCAGAGATTAGAAACCGGACACTTAGAGTGCTTAAGGGTTGCGGGGTAGAAATGTTAATTATTGATGAGGCTGATCGTTTAAAACCGAAGACGTTTGCTGACGTGCGGGATATCTTTGACAATCTAGAAATATCTGTTGTCTTGGTAGGAACAGATAGGCTGGATAAAGTCATGACAAATGATGAGCAAGTTTGCAATCGTTTTTCAGCATCTTATCGCTATGGAAAAATTTCAGGGGAAGAGTTTAAAAGGACAGTAAATATTTGGGAAAATCAGGTTTTAAAATTACCAGTTTTATCAAATCTAACTCAACCGAAAATGCTAGAAATATTAAGGAATAAAACGCAAGGTTATATTGGTTTGATGGATATGATTCTTAGAGACGCTGCAATCCGAGCTTTGAAAAAAGGAATGCCAAAAATCGATCTCGATACGTTAAAGGAAGTTACTAACGAGTACACAGCACCCCCCAAAACGCAAAAATGAAAACCTCAGATTTTCAACCTTGGCTGTTTTGTGTGGAACCTTTTGAGGGGGAAAGTATAAGCCATTTTTTGGGGCGTTTCCGGCGGGCAAATGAAATGACTCCTAACGGGTTAGCTAAGGCGGCGGGACTTGAAGGCGCGATCGCACGTTGGGAAAAATTTCGCTTTAATCCTCCTCCTTCTCGTCAGCAGTTAGAGGCGCTGGCAGTGTTGGTTGGGCTGGAAGCCGATCGTTTAGTGCAGATGCTACCGCCTGTTGGGGTGGGGATGAAAATGGAACCAATTCGTTTGTGTGGGGCTTGTTATGCCCAGTCTCCTTGTCACAAGATTGAGTGGCAGTTTAAGTCAACACAGGGATGCGTAGGCGATAGCCATCGCCACAAACTAAGCTTGCTATCGGAATGTCCCAACTGTGGGGCAAGGTTTAAGATTCCTGCTTTGTGGGTGGATGGATGGTGTCATCGCTGTTTCTTGCCTTTTGAGGAGATGACAAAGCATCAAAAATTAATTCAAGTTTAGATTGCAGCTATTCTATGGCGAAACACTGTACTTAAGATGCCAAAATAAAAAATTGGCAATTCTGGATCAACTCCTCATGGCGCAACTCGAACACATCGAAGGTATTGAAAAGCGGTTATGGTCAGCCGCAGATACACTGCGATCAAACTCTAACTATGCGAGTAATGAGTATTTCTTACCTGTAATGGGTTTGATATTCTTGCGCCATGCTTACAGTCGCTTTTTGAAGGTAAAAGAGGAAGTTGAGGCAAATTTGCCCCAGAGGGAAGGGAAGACGAGAGAGTTAAAGAAAGAAGACTTCTCCCAAAAGGGCGCTATTTTTCTGAAATCAGAGGCGCAGTTTGACTATTTGGTGTCGTTGACAGATGGTGCAAAACGAGCAGATACCATCTTTGAGGCGATGGACTCCATTGAGAAAGATTACGAGACTTTGAAAGGGGTTTTACCTAAGTCTGAATACAAAGATTTGGATAATGAGGTGCTAGGGCAACTCCTACGGCAGCTAAACCCAGAGGAACTTAAATCTGTTTCAGGCGATGTGTTTGGGCGGATCTACGAGTATTTTTTAACCAAGTTTGCTGACCTTAAAGCCCATGATGGAGGTGAGTTTTTCACTCCTATTTCGTTAGTTTCTCTGATTGCTAATGTGATTGAGCCAGAGCGAGGGACAGTTTTTGATCCGGCTTGTGGTTCTGGGGGAATGTTTGTCCAGAGTGCGCGGTTAGTCGAGGAACGCCATGATAACCCTCAAAAGCTAACCTTTCGGGGCTTGGAGAAGAACCCCACAACAATCCGATTGGCAAAGATGAACCTGGCAGTACATGGTTTAGAGGGAAATATTCAACAAGCAATTACTTACTACGAAGACCCTTTTAATCTTGTTAGTCAGGCAGATTTTGTGATGGCAAATCCACCTTTCAATGTTGATGAAGTGGATGCGAAAGTAGAGGGCGATCGCCGTTTACCTTTTGGGTTGCCTGGGGTAAACAAAAATAAGAAGGTTTCTAATGGCAATTATCTCTGGATTAGTTATTTTCATAGTTATTTGAATCAGCGAGGACGAGCAGGTTTTGTAATGTCGTCTCAAGCTTCCAGTGCAGGAGGAGATCAGGCGAAGGTACGCCAAAAGCTGATCGCGACTGGAGATGTGGAGTTAATGATCGCTATTCGGAGTAACTTTTTCTATACTCGGTCTGTGCCTTGTGAGTTGTGGTTTTTCAATCGGGCAAAACTACAGCAGATGCGGGATAAGGTGTTGATGATTGATGCTCGTCAGATTTACCGCAAGGTGACACGCAAAATTTATGATTTTACCCCAGAGCAGTTACAGAATATAGTCTCAATTGTTTGGCTTTATCGGGGAGAATCTGAGCGATTTTTGGCTTTAGTTCAAGGCTACTTAGCCCGAATGCTGGATGAAGGCAATTCTTGTGTAGGGGTCTTAGCAGACTACCAAGGGGCTATTTCCGCGCTCCTTAAAACAGTAGAACCTTTCTTTAGTCCTTCCCTTTTCAAGCAGGGGGGATTAAAAGACCAAGATGAGGTGTGGCAGGAGTTTCAGCATACCTGCAAAACCTTCAAGGTCGATAGTGAAACATTCACAGACAAATTTTTAACTTTAACGCCACCAGAGGCAAAAGCAACCGCCCTTAATGGCTTTATCGAAAAGGTGCAGCATTTGGCTGAAACCAGCCGAGATTTAGTCAAGCAGACAGATTTAGTCTATAAGTTGGCAGGTCGTCTGGTAGAGCATTGTGAGGCTGATTTAGAGGCAAAAGAAAGCGATCTTTGGGTCAGTCGAGAGGTGAAAGCTTGCCTTAAAAAGTTGGATGTTTTTCGTCAGTCCGCAGTAGAGCAACTTAAACAGGTGCGGTATTTTTTCCGACAAGCACATTGGCTAATGGTGCGCTTTCCTGATGCTCAGTTACGCGATGTTGAAGGCTTGGTGAAACTGGTTGATCATCAGGAGTTAGAAGCGAATGATTGGAGTTTGACACCAGGGCGTTATGTAGGAGTTGCACCGGAAGAAGTCGATGAAGATTATGATTTTGAGGAAGCGTTACGGGATATTCATGTTGAGTTAAAAGGTTTGAATGAGGAGGCGATCGCTTTGGCAGAGGCGATCGCTAAGAATTTTGAAGAGTTGGGGATATGAAATCATATAAACAAAATACTATCCTTAGTGAACTAATAACCCTTCAGAGAGGTTTTGATTTACCAGAAAGCAATAGACAAATTGGAAATATCCCTGTTGTTGCTTCTAGTGGAGTAGTTGGTTTTCATAATGAAGCTAAAGTAAAAGCACCTGGAGTCGTAATTGGACGAAGTGGTAGTATTGGAGGAGGACAATATATTACAGAAGATTTTTGGCCATTAAATACTACTTTATGGGTCAAAGACTTTAAAGATCATAATCCCAGGTTTATTTACTATTTACTTAAAAATATTGACTTTTCTTCTTTTAATGGAGGAAGTGGTGTTCCAACATTAAACCGAAACCATATTGCAAATATTAAAGCCCCTTCATTTGATCAAAAACAAGAAAATAAAATCGCGGATATACTCTCAAAATATGACGACTTAATCGAAAACAACCGCCGCCGCATTGAGTTGTTGGAGGAATCAGCGCGATCGCTATATCGGGAATGGTTTGTTTATCTGCGCTTCCCTGGTCACGAACACACCCCCATTATTGATGGTATTCCTGATGGGTGGGAGAAGAAAAAAATTGAAGAAATCTGTGAAACTGTAGGTGGTGGTACTCCTTCAACACAAAATCATGAATATTGGAGTGATGGTAATATAACTTGGGTTGTTCCTACAGATGTAACAAGAAATAACTGTTTAGCATTATTAAATTCTGAAAGAAAAATTACAGAAGCAGGTTTGAAAAATTCATCAGCAAAACTTGTTCCATCTGAAACTATTTTAATGACAAGCAGAGCATCTGTAGGATTTTTTGCATTGATGGATCAACAAGTTTGTACCAATCAAGGCTTTATTAATATTATTCCAAATCAGAAAAATTACAGAATGTATCTTTTACATAATCTCATGTATAGAGTTGAAGAAATCCGCTCTTATGCTGGAGGTTCTACTTATCAAGAGATTAATAAAACTCGTTTTCGCAATTTAGATATAGTCATTCCTTCAAAAACTTTACTTCAGCAATTCCAAGAACAAAGCTATAAAATTTTGCAACAAGTTCGTTTATTAAATAAGCAAATCGCTAAACTTAACCAAGCCCGCGATCTCCTCCTTCCTCGCCTAATGAACGGAGAAATAGCAGTATGACCTACAGCGAAGACACACTCGTACAACAAACCACCGCCGACTACCTCCGCGATAAACTAGGCTGGGAATCCATCTACGCCTACGACCAAGAAAACTATGGCGAAAATAGTCTTTTGGGGCGCACAAACCGAAAACAGATTATCCTTACTCGCTACCTTGAGCGCAAACTACGAGAATTTAACCCCAATCACCCAGATCAAGCCTATCAGGACGCAATTCGAGCCATCACTGAATATAGCAGTAGTCAAACTTTATTTAAAATTAACCGTGAAAAAGACAAACTCCTCAGAGATGGTGTAGAGGTCAGCTATCGCAATAATAAAGGCGAAACCGTTAAACCCACTCTCAAAATTTTCGACTTCGACACTCCCACAAATAATCATTTTTTAGCCGTTCGGGAACTGTGGATAGAAGGGGGATTTGGTCGCCAAAAACGAGCCGATATCGTTGGCTTTGTGAATGGTATACCCCTAATTTTTATGGAACTGAAAAATATCTGGCGAAGTCTCCGCGCCGCCTATGAAGAAAATTATAAAGATTATCTTGATACAATTCCTCAACTTTTTCATCACAACGCCCTTGTTATTTTTGGGAATGGAGATGATGCCAAACTCGGCAGCCTTAACAGTCCCTTTGAACACTTCCATGAGTGGAAACGCCTTGCCGAAAGTGACCCTGGCGTAGTTGACATGGAAACCCTGCTTAAAGGAATTTGTGACAAAAATAACCTTCTCGATATCTTTGAAAACTTCATTTTATTTGATAACTCCTCTCAAAACACCGTCAAAATTATTGCCCGTAATCATCAGTATCTTGGAGTAAATAAAGCAATAGAAGCTGTAGAAGACCGCCACAACCGCAACGGCAAACTTGGTGTGTTTTGGCATACCCAAGGCTCAGGAAAAAGTTATTCAATGACCTTTTTTACAAAAAAAATTAGACGCAAACTGGGAGGTAACTTCACTTTTCTTGTCTGTACCGACCGTGACGACCTCGACACACAAATTTATGACACTTTCGCAGGCTGTGGACTCGCTAACAATGATCAAGACCCCTGTAGAGCCAGCAGTGCTGAACACCTCAAACAACTTTTAGGGGAACATAAATCTTATGTCTTTACCCTGATCCAAAAATTCAATCAAGATGTTGACCCTGAACAACCCTACAACACACGCAACGACATCATTGTCATCAGCGACGAGGCACACCGTAGCCAGTACGGGCGGCTATCTCTGAACTTACGCAACGCCTTACCCAATGCCAGCTTTATCGGCTTTACGGGAACGCCTCTATTTCAAGATGATGAAATTACCCGCCGCTATTTCGGGGACTATATCTCGACTTACGACTTCCAACGTGCTGTAGAAGATAACGCCACCGTTCCCCTTTACTTTGACGCAAGAGGAGACAAACTTGAAGTCTCAACAAATGACCTAAATGAACGCATTGCAGCCAAACTCGAAGAATTAGAAATCGAGGATGCAGATATTGATAAACGCTTAGAACGAGCATTAAAAGGGGATTATAAGGTCATTACAGCCGAAAAACGCCTTGATGCGATCGCCCAGGATTTCGTCACTCACTACGCTAATGGTTGGGAAATGGGCAAAGCGATGTTTATCTGCATCGACAAAATCACCTGTGGGCGAATGTACCAAAAAATCACCCACTACTGGCAACTCGAAATTAAAAAGCTCAAAAAACAACTCAAAACCATCACCGATCAACAAGAAACCATCTACAGAGAACGTCAAATTGCTTGGATGGAAGCCACTGTAGCTGCGGTGATCGTTAGCCATGAACAGGGAGAAGTTGAAAAATTCCGTCAGTGGGGTCTAGAGGACGATATTAACTTTCACCGTAACCGAATTAATAATGGTTTTGAACTAGCAGACGGAAAACGAGTTAGTGTCGAAAAAGCCTTTAAAGACTCTGCTCATCCCTTCCGCATCGCCATCGTTTGTGCCATGTGGTTAACCGGATTTGACGTGCCTCCTCTCTCTATCCTTTACCTTGATAAACCCCTTAAAGCTCATACTCTCATGCAGGCGATCGCCCGTGCTAACCGAGTTTTTGAAGGGAAAAATAACGGCTTAATTGTTGACTATTGCGGTATCCTCAAAAACTTAAGAGCCGCCCTTGCTACCTTTGCTGGAACTGCTGACGAAGGCAGAAAAGGCGACAAAACTGTCGATCCAACCCAACCCCAAGAAAACCTCCTCAATGATCTCCAAAATGCAATTAATGAAGTTAGAGAGTTTTTAAGCAGTCAAGGGGCTTCTCTAGATCGGATTCTTGCAGAAAAGGGTTTTGCTCTCAATGCTGCGATTCGAGATACCAAAGAAGCAGTCAACGAAAACGATGAAACCCGTAAACGCTTCAAAATTCTCTGTCGAGAGGTTTTCAGAAAATTCAAAGCCAGCACTAATATTTCAGGCATAAACGAGTATCGAAAAGCCCATGATGCCATCAAATTAGTGGATAAAAGCCTTGAAAAAGATGAACAGGTCAAAGATATTAGTCAAGTGCTAAGAGAGCTTTACAGCGTCGTTGACGAAGCCATTGAAGTTACTAATATCAATACTCAAGATGGTGAACTTTACGACATCAGCAAGATCGACTTTGAACGCCTCAAAGCAGAATTTCAAAAAAGCCCTGCTCCTCGTACTACTGTTCAAAACCTCAAGCAAGCTGTGGAACAAAGACTCCGGCGAATGCTTAATCAAAATACATCCCGTATTGATTATCAAAAATACTACGAAGAAATAGTCAGTCGCTACAACCAAGAAAAAGACCGCCTCTTGATCGAACAAACCTTTGAAGAACTCCTTAAATTCATTCAAGACCTTGATGAAGAAGCCCAACGTGCCACCCGTGAAAGCTTGAGCGAAGAAACCCTTGCTATTTTCGATCTCCTCAAAAAACCCGATCTCCAATGTGATGAAATTAAGCGAATCAAAGGTATTGCCAGTAACCTTCTCCAAATCCTCAAGCAAGAATTACTGCAACTCGATCTGTGGTATGAAAAAGAATCTACCCGCGATCGCATTAAGGGAGCGATTTACGATTTTCTTTACAGTGACAACACTGGATTACCCGTTGAAAGCTACGAAATAGAGGAAATAGCAGAAAAAACTAATGTTGTTTTCCTTCACGTCATGCAAGTTTACAAAACTATTCCCTCTCCCTACTACGAAAACGCAGCGTAAGCGCTATATTATCCAAATTTTTTCTTAGACGCTGAAATTTTGTTTAGCTTATCGTGAATCTCTTGTAAACAAAGGGGAATGACAGGCTGACCTCGATCTAGGAAGGCGATCGCCTTTTCCCTTTCAAACTCCTCCACCCCTAAGTCCTTGGTTTCTCTATCCCAAACCAAGATAAAACGCTTCTGCACCACTGGATCGGAAAAATCCGGTACTTTTTGCTTCACAGCCTGCAATGCCTTAGCCGCTACCTCAAAACTCAACCCCACCGATAGGCAATATTCCATTACTGCCAACTCAGTCAACTCAGAACGAGAGTAATAAATACTGCGTCCTGTTCCAGTGGCACTGATCGGAGGTACAACAACCCCCCTTTCCCGCCAATACTGCAATTGGCGCAAACTACACCCTGTAATCTCCGCCGCTTCCTTACTGCTAAAAAATGTTTCTGACATACCTCTGATTTTACAGAGAACAGCTATAATACTTATATGTGCGTATTAGACACTAATGTTTAAAAAGTATGAGCCAGATTACCATTCAGTGTCGTTTGATTACAAGTGAATCAACCCGCCATCATCTCTGGAAATTAATGGCAGACCTTAACACGCCATTAATTAACGAATTACTGACACAAATGGCTCAACATCCTGAGTTTGAAACCTGGAGAAAAAAGGGTAAGCTTCCAGGTGGTACAGTTAATCAGCTATGTCAACCTCTTAAAACTGACTCTCGCTTCAATAATCAACCAGGGCGGTTTTATAAAAGTGCAATTACCGTCGTTGAGTACATCTATAAATCTTGGTTTAAAATTCAGCAACGCTTAGAACAAAAGCTAAAAGGGCAAACTCGTTGGTTAGAAATGCTCAAAAGTGATGAAGAATTAACCACAGAAAGTAATGCTTCTCTAGAAACAATTTGCACCAACGCTGCCCAACTCCTTAGCGCCCTATCCCCTGAAGAGGGCAGTATTTCTAAAAGACTTTAGCAAGCATACAACGACACAGACGACCTCCTGACTCGCTGTGTTATCTGCTACTTACTCAAAAATGGTAGTAAAATTCCTAAAAAACTCGAAGAAAACTTAGAAAAATTTGGTTTACACCGTCGCCAAGCTGAAATTAAGATTGAGCGAATAAAAGAGCAACTAGAAAGTCGTATCCCCAACGGTCGAGATTTAACAAGAAAAAACTGGTTAGATACATTAGAACTCGCATCTACAACTGCCCCCACAGATGAATCAGAAGCTAAATCTTGGAAAGATGCACTGTCGACTGAATCAAAACTTCTTCCCTTCCCCGTAGCTTACGAAACTAACGAAGATTTAACTTGGAGTAAAAACGAAAAAGACCGCCTTTGCGTTCAATTTAATGGTTTAAGCAAGCATATATTTCAAATCTATTGCGACCAACGCCAACTGGAATGGTTTAAACGCTTTTACGAAGACCAAGAAATTAAAAAAGCTAGCAAAAATGAATACTCCAGTGGTCTTTTTACCTTGCGTTCAGGACGAATTGCTTGGCAAGAGGGTACAGAGAAAGGAGAACTTTGGAACATTCATCACCTCATCCTCTACTGCGCTGTAGACACCCGTTTATGGACGGCTGAAGGTACAGAACAAGTTCGTCAAGAAAAAGCAGAAGACATCGCCAAAACCCTTACCAACATGAATAAAAAAGGTGATATCAATGATAAACAGCAAGCCTTTATCCGTCGTAAACAATCAACCCTAGCCCGACTTGACAACCCCTTTCCCCGTCCTAGCAAACCCTTCTATCAAGGGCAGCCTCATATTCTTGTAGGTGTGGCATTAGGATTAGATAAACCTGCTACCGTAGCAGTTGTTGATGGACTAGCAAGCAAAGAAATCACTTATCGGAGTGTCAAACAATTACTTGGAGATAATTACGAACTCTTAAACAAACAGCGCCAGCTTAAACAAAGGCAATCTCACCAACGCCACAAAGCTCAAAGTGGCGGAAGATTCAATCAATTTAGAGATTCCCAATTAGGTGAATATGTAGATCGTTTATTAGCCAAAGCTATTATCGCCTTTGCTCAAACCTATCACGCAGGTAGTATTGTTTTACCAAAACTGGGTGATATGCGCGAGTTAGTCCAAAGTGAGGTTCAAGCCAGGGCAGAACAAAAAATTCCAGGTTATCTTGAAGGACAGAAAAAATACGCCAAGCAGTACAGGGTAAGCATCCATCAATGGAGCTACGGCAGATTAATCGATAATATCAAAGCTCAAGCTGCCAAATTAAATCTTGTCGTTGAAGAATGCCAACAATCCATCCGAGGAAGTCCCCAAGAAAAAGCCAAAGAAATGGCAATTTCTGCCTATCGCGATCGCTCTATTAGCAAAACTTAATCTTAATTCTGCACCTTGACAATAAAATAGAGTTATCAATCGCGCCGTAAGTCATGTTCATTTGAACCTCTGAATTGCGAAAAATCTGGGTTAGTTTAACTGTCTGCCGACAGTTGTGCTTTCTGAAGAAAGGTAGCTGCTCACCCTGATGCTGCTGTCTTCGGACAGGATAGGTGCGCTCCCAGCAATAAGCGGCATGGGTCTACTACTGTAGTGGCTACCGAATCACCTCCGAGCAAGGAGGAACCCTCCTTAATTATTCATTTGAAGGACTAAAAATAAGGCAAAATTTCTAAGATATCCGCGCAAGTCCTAAATTGCTTGCTCTGTCTAAATCTCATCATTTCTAACCCAGACATGATTTTTGTGGTGATAGTTTGAAGGATGGGTTAATTCCAATCCCATGTGACAACAACCCTCCTATTACAGGGTGGGTTGAAAGTCCCTGACCGTCATTAGCCTGCATTGACGACAAAGTGACAACAACCCTCCTATTACAGGGTGGGTTGGAAGTGATTACTGTCTCGATGTGCTGGGCGCGATCGCCCAATAGTTTCAACACCCCTCCCAGCTAGAGGCGAGTTGAAAGTAGTCGTGGTACGAGAAGTGGAAGAAAAGGATCGGGCTGTTTCAACTTTCCTTCCAGCTAGGGCGGGTTGAAAGTCAATCCCTATATTGTTGGCGGTTTAAGCGCGATCAGTGTTTCAACTCCACTCCTAACAGGAGGCAGGTTGAAAGATATGACAAAGTTTGCAAAAGCAAAAGCTTTTGAAGAAAAAGGTGGGTTGAAAGGCGCACTTCGTTCGGGATTGTTCCGACTTAGTAATTACAAAGTTAATAGGGTGGAGTTATCATAGAAACTCACAGAAATTCTGCCCGGTTGATTAAAGGAAGAACCGACCTATCAAGCGGACACTAATTTGTCAAAGCGACATCAATTTGACAACGACGACAAATAATTAGTCAATCGACAAATTTTGTACATTCGCACATTATATGTCGCAATTCTCAAGCCAGGTCGTAACTGCTTTTAAAGCCTGAGAACTCAATCGTGTAACCATCGTAGTCTATTTACCTATAAAAGACAAACTAACTTGATTCGCATATTGTACGTCGTAAACGTCAGTTTCGCAAATTGATTGTCGTTTATGAAAATTTAGGTGTTTTGCAAATTAGAAGTCGCATTTTTGATAAGATAATGGTACATTAGTACCTTAATTATTTACGAGTGGATTTCACTCTAATGGCAGACGAAGAATTTGAACTTACTGAAGAATTGACACAAGTTCCGGACAATATTTTACTTGACAAGAGAAATTTTGTCGTAGACCCATCGCAAATTATTCTGGAAACTTCGGATAGGCAAAAACTGACATTTAATCTTATCCAGTGGCTTGCTGAATCACCTAATCGCACTATTAAGTCTCAGAGAAAGCAGGCTGTTGCAGATACCCTTAATGTTTCTACCCGCCAGGTGGAACGTCTCCTCAAGCAATACGATGAAGACAGGTTAATAGAGACAGCAGGGATAGAACGAGCAGATAAGGGAAAATATCGAGTTAGTAAATATTGGCAAGACTTCATTAAAACAATTTACGAAAAAAGTCTTAAAGATAAACATCCAATATCGCCAGCATCAATAGTGCGGGAACTGAAGCGACACGCGATTGTTGACCTTGGGCTTAAGCCAGGAGATTTTCCTCATCAAGCTACCGTTTATAGAATTTTAGATCCTTTAATGGAGCAACATAAACGCAAGACAAAGGTTAGAAACCCAGGTTCGGGATCTTGGATGACAGTTGTAACACGAGAGGGTCAGCTACTGAAGGCTGACTTCAGTAACCAAATTATCCAATGCGACCATACTAAGCTGGATATTCGCATAGTTGATATTCATGGCAGTTTATTGTCTGACCGTCCTTGGTTAACTACTATTGTAGATACTTATTCAAGTTGTGTTGTCGGTTTCCGCTTATGGATCAAACAACCAGGTTCTACAGAGGTAGCTCTCGCTTTAAGACACGCTATTCTGCCCAAACACTATCCTGACGACTATCAGCTAAATAAAGCTTGGGAAATATGGGGACCTCCTTTTCAATATTTTTTCACTGATGGGGGAAAAGATTTTCGCTCAAAACATCTAAAAGCAATTGGCAAGAAACTAGGATTTCAGTGCGAATTGCGCGATCGCCCACCCGAAGGTGGTATTGTAGAGCGGATTTTTAAAACGATCAATACTCAAGTTCTCAAAGACCTACCTGGTTATACAGGGGCAAATGTTCAGGAACGCCCCGAAAATGCAGAGAAAGAAGCCTGTTTGAAAATACAGGATTTAGACAGAATTTTAGCTAGTTTCTTTTGTGACATTTATAACCACGAGCCTTATCCTAAGCAGCCTTGCGATACGAGATGTGAACGCTGGTTCAAAGGTATGGGAGGAAAACTGCCTCGGATTTTGGATGAGCGAGAATTAGATATCTGTTTGATGAAAGAAGCGCAACGAGTTGTTCAAGCTCATGGCTCTATACAGTTTGAGAACCTAATTTATCGAGGAGAATCACTCAAGGCATATAGAGGTGAATATGTGACGCTGAGATACGACCCCGACCATATCCTGACTTTATATGTCTACAGTTGCGAAACTGATGATGGTGTAGAAAATTTCTTGGACTATGCTCATGCAGTAAACATGGACACCCATGACCTGAGTGTAGAAGAATTAAAAGCCCTCAATAAAGAGCGCAGTAAAGCGCGTAGGGAGCATTTTAATTATGATGCCTTATTAGCATTGGGTAAACGGAAGGAACTTGTAGAAGAATGTAAAGAGGATAAGAAGGAAAAAAGACGGTTAGAGCAAAAGCGTCTTCGTTCTACATCCAAGAAAAGCTCAAATGTTATTGAGCTACGCAAAATTAGAGCTTCAACTTCTTTAAAGAAAGATGATCGTCAGGAAGTTTTACCTGAGAGAGTTGGCAGGGAAGAAATTAAGATTGAGAGGATAGAACCGCAACTACAGGAAGACATTTCAGTGCAAACTGATACTCAAGAAGAGCAAAGACATAAGTTAGTTGTCTCTAATCGTCAAAAAAACTTGAAAAAAATTTGGTAAATTATGGCGCGATCGCAACTTACAACTCAATCCTTTGTTGAAGTCTTAGCCCCACAGTTAGACCTCAAGGATCAAATCGCTAAAACTATTGATATTGAGGAACTTTTCAGGACTTGTTTTATCACAACTGATCGGGCTTCAGAATGCTTCAAATGGTTAGATGAACTGCGTATTTTGAAACAATGTGGTCGTGTCATTGGTCCAAGAGATGTGGGAAAAAGCCGAGCCGCGCTTCACTATCGGAATGAGGATAAAAAACGAGTTTCCTATGTAAAAGCTTGGTCAGCATCGAGTTCTAAACGTCTATTTTCACAAATTCTGAAGGATATTAACCATGCTGCACCAACAGGTAAACGACAGGATTTACGTCCAAGACTAGCGGGTAGTCTTGAGCTATTTGGACTAGAAATAGTCATTATTGATAATGCTGAAAATCTTCAAAAAGAGGCACTCATAGACTTAAAACAACTGTTTGAAGAATGTCATGTTCCTATTGTTTTAGTTGGAGGGAAGGAGTTAGATGATATCTTACAAGGTTGTGATTTGTTGACTAATTTTCCAACATTGTACGAATTTGAACGATTGGAATACGAGGATTTTAGAAAAACATTAAGTACAATTGAATTCGATGTTCTAGCTCTTCCAGAAGCGTCGAATTTAGGTGAGGGGAATATATTTGAAATTTTAGCGGTTAGTACAAATGCGCGAATGGGACTGTTGGTAAAGATACTTACTAAAGCAGTTTTACATTCTCTCAAAAATGGATTCAGTCGGGTTGATGAGAGCATCTTAGAGAAAATTGCTAGTCGTTATGGCAGAAAATATATTCCCCTCGAAAATAGAAATAGGAATGGATGAAGATAATAAAATTTTGCCAAAGTTGGCGTATGTTGAACCATACATAGGTGAGAGCATTAGTCATTATTTGGGACGTTTGCGTCGATTTAAAGCTAACAGTCTGCCTTCAGGATACTCTTTGGGAAAAATTGCTGGACTAGGTGCAGTTATTTCACGTTGGGAAAAGCTGTACTTCAATCCATTTCCTACTCAACAGGAGTTGGAGGCTTTGGCATCTGTAGTGGGAGTTAATGCGGATAGATTAACAGAAATGCTACCACCCAAGGGTATGACGATGAAGCCCAGACCAATTCGATTATGCGGGGCTTGTTATGCAGAATCTCCTTGTCATAGGTTTGAGTGGCAGTTTAAGGACATAATGAAGTGCGATGGCTACGCCGGTCGCAGACATCGCCACGAATTACGCCTATTAACTAAATGTATTAATTGTGAAACACCTTTTCCAATTCCCGCAGATTGGATTAAAGGCGAATGCCCTCATTGTTCCTTGCCTTTTGCAAACATGGCTAAACGGCAAAGGCGTGATTAGGAATTTCCACAATAAAGAGCAACGTACCGATGATTCAAATGGGAGAGATACGAAAACTACTAATTGTAGTACCGAGCGCCGAACAGTAGCAGGAGATTATTGTCGAATACAATAGGGCGCTTGAACTACGCCAGAAGATTGCAGACACCGAGCGCCAGATTGAATAAATTGATTCAACCTCCGGGTCTATGTCGCTAACTCTGAATTGAAAAGTCAGGGCTTTTAGAAATTATTTAGTGATCGCGCAAAGTTAGCTATCGAATCCGGGAATAATCTATTTAGGCGATCGCCAGATTTATCAATAAATTATTTTAGTAACTACCTAATGGATCAATCACTGCAAAACAAAATCGTTTCCTTTATCTGGTCAATTGCCGATGACTGTCTGCGAGATGTCTACGTGCGAGGCAAATACCGAGATGTTATCTTACCGATGTTTGTATTACGACGGCTAGATTGCTTGCTGGAGGTAACTAAGGATGCAGTTACAGAGGAAGTACGCTTTCAGCGCGAGGAAGCAGGTTTTACAACGCTAGATGCGATCGCTTTGAGAGATTCATCGAGCTATGTGTTTTACAATACTTCGGACTGGACTTTAAAAAAACTGGTTAAAACCGCCACAAATAATCGTCAAATTCTTGATGCCAATTTCAGCGCCTATTTAGATGGGTTTAGCGACAACGTTAAGGAAATTATTAGCAAATTTGACCTGCGAAGCCAAATAAGACGCATGGTGCAGGCAGACGTGTTGTTAGATGTGCTGGAAAAATTTACCTCTCCTTATATCAACCTCAGTCCTCATGATGTTTTAGATCCAGAGGGGCGCAGGTTGCCAGGACTAACTAATTTGGGCATGGGTTATGTATTTGAGGAATTGATTCGCAAGTTTAACGAAGAAAATAACGAGGAAGCCGGAGAACACTTTACCCCCCGTGAAGTAATTAACTTAATGACTCACGTACTATTTATGCCTGTAAAGGCGCAGTTGCCTCCGGTAATTGCCATCTATGACGGGGCTTGTGGGTCTGGGGGTATGCTTACTGAGTCTCAAGACTTTATTACTAATCCAGAAGGCGGGGTTCGCTCTAAGGCGGCGGTTTATCTCTATGGCAAAGAGGTAAATGGCGAAACTTACGCAATTTGTAAGTCAGACATGATGATCAAGGGCAATGACCCGGAAAAAATCAAGTTTGGCTCAACGCTGTCAACCGATGAGTTTGCAGGAACGCGGTTTGACTTTATGTTGTCGAACCCGCCTTACGGCAAGTCTTACAAGTCAGAGCAGAAATTTATCCTTGATGGTAAGGGAGTGCTTGACCCGCGCTTTCAGGTGGTACTTAAAAACTTTAAGGGAATTGAAGAGACGGTTCCAGCAACGCCGCGTTCGTCGGATGGGCAATTGCTATTTTTGATGGATATGGTTAGCAAGATGAAATCCTTGCAGGACAGCCCTTTAGGAACTCGGATTGCGTCGGTGCATAACGGGTCATCGCTGTTTACAGGGGATGCAGGCAGTGGGGAGAGCAATATCCGGCGCTACATTATTGAAAATGACTGGCTTGAAGCGATCGCGCAATTGCCCAATAACTTGTTTTATAACACGGGGATTACAACTTATATTTGGATACTGTCGAATAATAAAGCCTCTCAGCGCAAGGGTAAAGTGCAATTAATTGATGCGTCGGCACTTTACCAGAAGTTGCGGAAGAATTTGGGAGAGAAAAATTGCGAGTTTTCCGCCGAGCATATTGATAAAATTACTCACCTTTACTTAGAAATGCCCAACCAAGGTATTTCTAAAGTGTTTGATAATAGCGACTTTGGCTATTACAAAGTGACTGTTGAGCGTCCGTTGCGGTTGGCGGCTCAGTTTACACCAGAAAGGTTAGCGGCGCTGCGGTTTGTTCCGGCGTTGCGAGAGGTAATGGAGCGGGTGTATGAGCAACGGGGCGAGGCAATTTACAGCGAACTGACAGAGCATAAAGCCACAATTGAAGCTTATTTAGAGCAGCAAGACTTTGACCTCGATAAGAAAAAACGAGATGCGCTACTAGCTGTAAAAACTTGGGAAACTCAGCGTGAACTGATTGCTGTATGCGAAAAGCTCATGGCAGAAGTGGGACAAGGGCTGTGGATGGATTTCAACGAGTTTTCGGTAAAGGTGGAGGCGGCTATTAAAAAGCTGGCTATCAAACTTTCAAGTAGTGAGAAAAACCAGCTTATGAATGCGGTGAGTTGGCGCGATGAAAAGGCAGAAAAGGTAATCAAGAAAATTCACAAGCTAAAGGATGAGGCGTTGAGCGATTTGTTGCTGGAATTAGACACCAGTGAGGAGCGCTTGCAAGATTTTGGTTACTGGACAGGGAAGAAGCCGGGACAATGGATTGAGTACGAGTCAGACAGCGAACTAAGAGACACTGAAAATGTGCCGTTGAAAGATAATATTTATGATTACTTTGTCCGGGAGGTGCGCCCCCATGTAGATGATGCGTGGATGGCGTTAGATAAAACCCAGATTGGCTATGAGATTAGCTTTAATAAATATTTCTATCAACATAAGTCTTTACGAAGTCTTGAGGAAGTAACGGCGGAAATTTTGACGTTGGAACAAGAGACAGAAGGACTGCTAAAGCGGTTGGTGAGTTTTGGGGAGGTTGAGTAATGGTAAATTTCCCTAAGTATGAGAGTTACAAAGATAGTGGGGTTGAGTGGTTAAGCGAAGTCCCTAGCCATTGGGAATTAATGCCCCTAAAGCGATTATTCTCCGTCAGTAGTGGAGATTTTCTAACGCCTCAAAATCAAGCTAACAATGGTTATTCCGTATACGGAGGAAACGGACTACGTGGATTTGCTAACACCTTCAACAATTCGGGAAGGATGCTTTTAATTGGTAGAGTTGGTGCTAAGTGCGGAAATATTCATTTAGTGAATGGTAATTACTGGGTGTCAGAACACGCACTACGAGTAATTCCAAAAAAGATATTTTGTTTGGATTACTTTAAGTATTTACTAGAAGCTATTGACTTTAATAGATTTGCTATTAGAACTGCACAACCTCTAATCAATTCAGATATAGTTTTGACTCAAAAAGTCGCTGTACCTTCCACTGAAGAACAAAAAAGGGTTGCAAAATTTCTTGATCGCAAAACCTCCGAAATTGACCAAGCGATCGCCCAAAAACAGCGCCTCATCGAACTCCTGCAAGAACAAAAAGCTATTCTCATTAATCAAGCTGTTACCAAAGGTCTAAACCCAAACGTTCCTATGTGCGATCGTGGGATCGAGTGGTTGGGAGAAATCCCTGCTCATTGGAAAATTTGTAAAGCAAAGTACCTTTTTGAAGAAGTAAATGAGCGTTCAAAAACAGGTCTAGAGGAATTACTTTCGGTTTCTCATATGACTGGCGTAACCCCACGCTCAGAAAAAAATGTTTATATGTTCATGGCAGAAGACTATTCAGGCTCAAAGCTTTGCCGAAAAGATGATCTTGTAATCAATATTATGTGGGCATGGATGGGGGCTTTAGGTGTTTCGGCTCAAACTGGAATTGTTAGCCCGTCTTATGGGGTATTTAGACAGCTAACACCAAATACTTTTAATTCTTGGTATTTAGAGCATTTGCTTCGCAGTACAGAATATGTAGCTGAATACAATCGCCGCTCAACAGGATTACATTCATCTAGACTTCGGCTTTATGCACATATGTTTCTAAGCTTAGAAATTGCTTTTCCTTCAAAAGAGGAACAAGATCGAATTGAAGCTATAACAATTGATCGAACTGTAGAGATTGATACAGTTATTAACACAGTTAAACGTGAAATCAAAGCTTTGGAGGAGTTTTGCTCAATTATTATCTCGCAAGCCGTAACCGGAAAAATAAAAGTTTGAGTAAATTTTATGGTCAGTCAAACCAAAAATCGCGCGTAAACAATAGCTTCTTAAAACAATTCTTTAAAGTAAACAATAACTTTAACTAGATATCTTTACTTTGTAGAATAATTATCGTGAGTAATTTTACAGCACTTCCGGCAGCTATGAGGTACATCCTAAAAGCTGAAAGCGATGATAGGAGAGGGGCAAGGAGAAAACTATATTGCATAATAGCCGGAAGCGCTGTAAGAAGTAAACTATGTCGTGCAAGGCGATAGTTTTCTGAAGAGTGAAATTACGCAGCTTTAGTAGGTTCATCTTTGGCACGCCTGTGAAAATCCTTTATCTCAATCGTCGTGGATTTTCCTGCTACCTCCCAAATCTCTTCTATAACGTCTTGAAGCGCTGGAATGACTATAAGAGTATATTGACCAATACCTTTTCTATGTTTGCCAGCAACTTTTAAAACTGAAATTTGCTTGCCGAAGTCTGACCAGTTGCGTTCTATCCAGAAAACTTCGTCATCGACGACGATTAGTTGCTTATCCCTGAGCTTTTTATCGAATTGGCATTTCTCAAAAAAGTCAATAACCTTTCTAATCACCTGCAATGACGTTTCCTTTCTTAAATTGCGGATTGCCCTAATCTCCAGCAATTGCTCCCAACTGTAGTAAACTTCGGGTTTTTTCTTTCCCTCTTTCAAAATCCTCGTCGGGACAATCAAGCCAGAGCGTTCAAGGTACTGTAGCTGGTTGGAAGTAGCTCCAGCCAACTCCATAGCTTCTCGTCTGCTGAAAGAGTCAACAACACCCATAACATCTATTTAAAAACACAAAAATGAATACATTTGCTAGGATAAGAAAGTAAACTTAGTTTTCAATTCAGGAGGTGATTTCATGAAAGAACGTCGCACTGGTAAGGCGGCTGCAAGTGCAGCTTCTAAGGTGTTGAAGGGAAAGAACTACAGCCAAACCGCCAAGCAGGCTGCTGGTTCAGCCCTTTCCCAACGAGTTAGGAAGAAGTAGTAAGGTACGCCCAAATTGCTTCTTTTTTTAAGTAGTATCCATTAGCTATAGCTAGTGGATACCCTTCTGTAACTATTGTATTTTATAATAAAAGTTCAAAAAATACGCATTCTGGGCAGCAATAAAGTGACTTGGCTGGTTTTAGGTGACGACTACTTATCTATTGAACCGATTGAGCAGTTTCTTTCATACTTAAGAAGCACAGAAAAATCTCCTAACACAATCAGAAGCTACGCTCACCATCTCAAGCATTATTTTCAGTTTTTACAGGCTTACAACATAGAGTGGGCAAAAGTTACAACAGAAATCTTGGCAAATTTCATTTCCTGGCTAAGGAAGCCAGATTCAAAAGTTGTTTGTATTCACGGAGAAGAATCAAGAAGGTTAGAAAGCACAGTAAACGTATATGTTGAAAAAATTGTCTGTACATTTTTATCAGGTTAAAATTTCTCAACCTTCCACTTTGTCTTTTGAAGCAATCCTTCAAACGGTAGCCAATGCTTCAGCAGATCAAAGACCTAGAGAAGTTCGCTTACATCATGTATATGTACTCAGCATTCAATATGGATGGCAGGAAACTTGGGAGGGAGAAATTGTCCGTTTGCGTATGAATGATATACCTGTAAAAGGCAACCTTTCTGGACAAATAGAAGATTTCAAATTAACACATGAGGAAGGTATAGGTGAGCAATCAGCATTTATTTATCATCCAGCCACTCGAATTCTCGCGCTTCAATCTAATAGACACGGTGTATCACCAGGAGATTTCGCTAGATATTTTGAAATATTTGCACTGTCAAATACTTCAATTACTTTAGATTTTGTACTTCAGATGAGTGCAATGCAACGGCTGGCAAAATTAAAAGAAGTAATCAACTTTGAATTTAAAATTGCTAGTTTATCAAATATGAGTATCTTTGCTGAGGATGATAATGCTGTTGAGACAATAGTTCATCTAGCAGAAATTTTTCAGGCACCTTCTATAAATATAGAAGTCAAAAGTTCGCTCAAGAGGAAAAATCAGTCGTCTTTACTTCTTAATAAAGTAGTTGATACGGCTCAAGCTCTGCTAAGAGCTTCGCTACTAAAGCAAAACAAAATTACTACATTAAAAGTTTCAGGCTGTGACGACGACAATCACACAACAGTCATTGACTTATTAAAAGATAGAATGCAAGATAATATTGATATAAATAATTTAGGCAGAAATCGTAATATTGCGTATCCTCTGCGACAAAAGGCTTTACAAGAAGCTTGGAATAATAAATTAACTGAAATATTACGTATGTTTCAAAATTAATATTTGGCACCACGCATTATTGAAGCAAATAATCGGATAACTCTATAAGAACTTAACATAGAAGTCATAAAAGCTAAACTCCATAAGCCAAAAGCTGGAATTCTGAAGGATTGGTCAAATTTAGTAATATCAACAAAAAGACCTATAAAGCTTAAAAACAGTAATACGAATAGCCATTGAATTGCATCTATAAAATAATTAATTAACTTATCATAGACTTTTGCATTAATAACTTGTTGTACAACATAAGACTTGATTATTGTTAACAATATTGACATTGCAGTAGCAAGAAAACCTATCATAATGCCACTAAGCGTAGTAGCCGCAGAAAACAATCCATCGAAAGAGTTTGGCGAGGGATTTCCTTTATAAAAGTAAGAGCATAAAATTGCAAATGATATTGCAAAAAATAGAGGATACCATTTCTCAATTTTGCTTTTCATAAATTTGCCTATGTCAAACCCAATAAAAAACCCTCTTATATATCATTTTACCTAGGATAGTACATATATACTATCCTTTCTAAAAGGATTAAGATATATTACCCAAAGTTGTTACATCCATATATATTTAAGCGCTATTCACTCAAGTAACTAAGATTCTCAAATATTAACTTCAATGGGCTTTAAAGCTCAATCACTTCTTAAACACTTTTACTTAATTGACATATATAAAGTAAAAATGTTGTGGGCAGTGCGCCGCACGGTTTAAGTTATAGATAACCGGCGATGTATGACAAGCCCATGCTAAAAGCGATACTTGGTTAAAATCAAAGATACAATGCAGCGCAATTCTGATGTGTGGCAATGGTACAAACTCCCCTTCTTAACCAACCCTCCACCGATCAGCGCCTCGTTTATAGGGGTATTACCTGGCAACATTTCAAGCTGATTCAAGCAGGTTTTGCCGAGTCTCCAGGGGTCAGACTATCCTACTACAACGGCGAAATCGAAATTATTATGCCGGGACGCGAACACGAATTTTTAAAAACCATCATTGGGATGCTGCTCGAATTGTTCTGTTTAGAAATGGCAATCGAATTTGATCCTACAGGTTCTATGACGCAAGAGCGAGAAGGAGAAGTATCAGCCGAGACGGATGAATCTTACTGTTTTGGGACATCAAAGCCAATCCCCGATTTAGTAATCGAAGTAGTTTTTAATAGCGGTAGTTCCAAAAAACTCCAGCGATATCAAGCGCTTAATGTCTCTGAAGTATGGTTATGGCAAGACGGGCTATTTAGCCTTGATCATTCGCGAGATAATGGCTACGAAAAAATTTCCCGCAGCGAGATTTCAGAACTTGCAACCCTCGATCTAGATTTGCTCACCCGTAGCGTGTTGATTGCCCAAACGTCTCGATTAGAAGCAGCAACCACATTTCGCAACGCCCTGAAGACCATTTAAATAATAGTTACTATCCACCGTTGCTCTATTGCGTTCTAAAACTGAATAACTATGATTACCGCTTATAAATGGACAATAGAACGTTACCATCAGGCGATCGCGGCGGGATTATTTGACATCAGCCCGTCGAACTATTGCGCGGAGATATTATAGTTATGCCCCCCGAAGGAGAGTTCCACGTCTACTACAATAGCGAAGTTGGGGACTATTTACGGGCATTATTAGGTGATCGCTCCAAAATCCGTGAGACACACCCCATCCCCTTACCCAACAACTCTGAACCCATCCCAGATTTAGCGATCGCCCAACCTCTAGGATCGGTTTATCTACAACACCATCCCTATCCCAATAATATTTTTTGGTTAATTGAGTTCTCAAGCACCACTCTTGACAAAGACCTAAACGAAAAAAAGCTACCTATAGCGAAGCGGTATCATTGAATATTGGGTAGTAAACCTTACGGGTAAAGAGCTTATAGTTTTTCGAGACTTAGAAAGCAATCGTTAAACCATTGAGCGAACCTCCAAAACTGGTGTAGTGTCGCCTCAGACCTTGCCTAAAGTGGAAATTTAGGCGTAACGATTAATGAATCAACACTAATAGGAAACAATTAACATGGTCAGCCAAACCAACGAGCGGGCGCTAGAAAATTGCATTGAAACTTCTTTAATAGACCATTCCCGCTACGAAAAAGGAAACCCGGCTGACTTCGAGCGCGAATTTGCCATTGATAGCGAAAAGCTTTGGCGGTTTCTGGAAACGACCCAACCACAAGAACTAGAAAAGCTCAAAGATCGCCCCAACTGGCAAAGACTTATTTTAGAGCGGCTAGACCGTAAAATTAAAACTGGCGGCATTCTCTCAGTATTAAAAAAGGGATTAGCAATTGATGACGCTCATCTAACCCTGCTTTATAGCCTGCCCTACAACGACGCAAACCCCAAGGTAATAGAGAACTTCGAGCGCAATATTTTCTCTGTCACTCGACAGGTGCATTACTCAAAAAGCGATCCACTACTTTCTATTGATATGGTGCTATTTATCAATGGGATTGCGATCGCTACCATAGAATTAAAAAATGCTTGGTCGGGTCAAACTGTCTACCATGCTAAAGAGCAATACAAATCTAGCCGCGACCCCGCCGAAACCCTCCTTCAGTTTGCTCGGTGCGTCGTCCACTTTGCCGTAGATACCGATGAAGTGTGGATGACTACCAAGCTAGACAAAAACAACACCTACTTTCTACCCTTCAATAAAGGCTTTAACTTTGGTAAAGGCAATCCACCAAACCCAAAGGGACACAAAACCGCCTATTTTTGGTCAGATACTTTAACCCGCCGCAGCTTTACAAATATCATCGAACACTTAGCGATTTTAGCTCCCGGAGATAACAAAACCCCACTCCAGCAAAAATCTCTCTACTTTCCCCGCTATCACCAACTCGATATAGTCCGCCAACTCCTAACTCATGCTCGAAAAAATGGCGTAGGACACACCTATTTAATTCAACACTCCGCCGGGTCGGGCAAGTCTAATTCTATTACCTGGACAGCTTATCAACTAATCGAGCTATACGCACCAGGCAGTGATTACCCCCTGTTTGATTCGGTAGTTGTAGTTACTGATCGCACTAACCTTGATAAACAAATCCGCGACAACATTAAAGGTTTCTCAGAAATTAAAAATATTATTACCCATGCGGACAATGCTCAAGAACTCAAAACTGCGCTAGAAACAGGTAAGCGAATTATTATTACAACTATTCAAAAATTCCCCTTTATTGTCAATGGGGTAGAAGATTTGCGCGATCGCAATTTCGCCATCATTATCGACGAGGCGCATTCTTCCCAAAGCGGTCAAGCGGCGGACAAAATGAACGCGGCTTTGAGTAGCGATGAGGAGGAACCCGAAGACGACATCCAAGACAAAATTCTTAAGGCAATGGAAGGGCGCAAGCTTGGTAAAAACGCCTCTTATTTTGCCTTTACCGCTACCCCCAAAAACGCCACTTTAGAGAAGTTTGGACAACAAAACGACGATGGTAAGTTTGTACCATTTCATCTCTACTCAATGAAACAAGCGATCGAAGAAGGTTTTATTCTTGATGTGCTGGCAAACTATACCACCTACCACAGCTACTACGAGATTCAAAAATCTGTCCAAGACAATCCCCTATTCGATACCGCTAAAGCACAAAAGAAGCTGCGATCTTATGTAGAAGGACACAAAGAGACGATCGCTATCAAAGCCGACATTATGGTAAATCACTTTTTAGAGCAAGTTTGGAAGCCCAAAAAGCTCAAAGGACAAGCTAAAGTAATGGTCGTCACCCGCAACATTGAAGCTGCAATTGGCTACTATTTCGCCATCCGTAAAACCTTAAAACGCGAAAATGCCCCTTTTAATGCGATCGTTGCTTTTTCCGGCAAAAAAACTGTAGATGGTATTGAATACACTGAAGATATACTTAACGGCTTCCCTAGCAAAGATATCCCAGAAAAGTTGAGAGAAGATGACTACAAAATTTTAATAGTTGCCAACAAGTTTCTCACGGGGTTTGACGAGCCGCTTTTGCACACTATGTATGTAGATAAAAAACTGCAATCTGTTCTAGCGGTGCAGTGTTTATCGCGCCTCAATCGTTGCAATAACAAAATGGGTAAAGTTGATACTTTTGTGCTTGACTTTTTCAACACTGTTAATGATATTAAACACGCCTTTGATGACTTTTACACCTCCACCTCCTTAAGCGAACCCACCGATGTCAACGTTTTACACGATTTGCAAGAAGCTTTGGAGAATGTGGGCGTTTACGAAGGGCAAGAAATCGAGCAGTTTAACGAACTATTTTTTAGCAAAGCCCCAGCCGACACACTTAGCCCTCTAATCGATGTTGCTGCGGCTCGATTTAATCAAGAATTAGAGTTAGAGAATGAAGATAAAATCGACTTCAAAATTAAAGCCAAACAGTTTGTCAAAATCTACGGTCAAGTTGCTTGCATAATTGCTTACAACAACGTGCGGTGGGAGAAACTGTATTGGTTCTTGAAATTCCTCATCCCCAAACTAATCGTCCGAGATTCAGCCCTAGACCAAATCGACGAATTGCTCGAAAGTATAGATTTATCTACTTATGGTTTAGAACGAGTGTATCTCAATTATGCGATCGCTCTTGAATCAACCGAATCGCAAATCGCTCCCCAAAACTCTAACCTGCGCGGCTATCGCGGCGATGCGTCCCAAAGCGATCCTCTTAGTGAAATTATTGCCGCTTTTAATGATCGCTTTTTTTCTGGTTGGGATGCGACACCCCAAGAGCAAAGAGTTAAATTTATTAATATTGCCCAACACGTCGTCAACAATCCCAATTATCAAACCCAAGTAGTTGATAATCAAGACGAGCAAAACCGCCGCATTGCTTTAGAGAAGTTAATTCAACAAGCTGTTAGCCAGGAACGAAAGCGAGAGCTTGACCTTTATAAACGTTATGCTTCCGACCCCGATTTTAAGCGAACCTTTGATGCAGGTATTATGCAATTATTAATTCGTAGCAGTCCAGAACAACTAAATCAATTGCTTGCGTAGGCACGTCAAATTTTCTTACTTCTCTCTGGGTAGCTTTAGGTAGACAGTTGCTAGGGGTTTTATCCTCTCCTTACTACTCCCTCAGTTGTAGCGACCCACAATCATAATTACAGCAGACTACAATCATCGCGTTTTTGATACCACATTAACTGAAAATAATTCGTTGAGCGCTAAATCACGGTTAAAAGACCGTACGTAGTTACTTCAATCCAAGACTCCTAAGTCTAGATTTAAATTCTTGATTAATGTGGGCATAACCCGGATTTCTCACAAAAATTGAGAAAACGGGGTCAAAGGCAACCAAAATTTGTGTTTTATAAGTATTCCAACAGTTTTGAGCATAACTATTTAACTCCTCTGCAACTTTCCACCAGCAGGGGAATCTTTTTTTTGCAACCAATCTCTAATCGCCTCCTCCAGAGCCGCAGTTTGCGTCACTTCCAGACGCGCACAAGCGATTTCAAATGCGATTTTTAAGTCTTTAGGGACTCTCCCCCGAACCTCTCTAGTTTCTTCTGCCATCCTAATTTGAAGTCAAAGCTTGCGGCTTTTATTTTTGCACAGCCTTTCGGCAAAAAAACATTTGCGTCATTGCGCTGTTGCGTCATTGCGCTATAATAGAGTAAGTAAGAAAACACTTAGAAACCCTGTCAGTTTCATCAAATCTATAAAGCTGAGGACACCATGAGCGTTATTACAATTCAATGTCGCTTGGTTGCTGAAGAAGACTTCCTTCGTCAATTGTGGGAACTGATGGCTGAAAAAAATACACCACTAATCAATGAATTATTGGCACAGTTAGGAAAACACCCAGAACTTGAAACTTGGCTAGAAAAAGGCAAAATACCTACTGAATTACTCAAAGCACTTGGTAACGCCCTCAAAACTCAAGAACCTTTTGCTGGACAGCCTGGACGTTTTTACACCTCAGCAATTGCTCTAGTGAATTATGTATATAAATCCTGGTTCGCGTTACAAAAACGAAGAAAGTACCAAATAGAAGGGAAAGAGCGTTGGCTGAAAATGCTCAAAAGTGATCTAGACCTGGAACAAGAAAGTCAGTGTAGCTTAGATGTAATTCGTATTAAAGCCACCGAACTTCTTACCAAATTTACCCCCCAGTTTGATACCAATAACAAACAGAGAAAAGGTAAAAAAAATAAGAAAGCCTCAAAAACGCAAAAACCCTCGGTTTTTAAAGTCCTATTAAACACTTACGAAGAAACACAATGCCTTTTGACTCGTTGCGCCCTTGCATATCTGCTCAAAAATAACTGTCAAATCAGTGAACTTAATGAAAATCTGGAAGAGTTTACTAGAAATAGACGTAAAAAGGAAATAGAAATTGAGCGATTAAAAGACCAACTCCAAAGTCGGATACCTAAAGGTAGAGATTTGAAAGGGGAAGAGTGGTTAAAAATTTTAAAAATTGCTACAGCCAATGTAGCTCAAGATGAAAATGAGGCAAAAGCTTGGCAAGCAGCACTTTTAAGAAAAACTAAAAATGTGCCATTTCCTGTGGATTACGAATCTAACGAAGATATGACATGGTTGAAGAATGATAAAAATCGTCTTTTTGTTCGGTTCAATGGCTTGGGAAAACTTACTTTTGAGATTTACTGTGATAAGCGTCATTTGCCCTACTTCCAACGATTTTTAGAGGATCAAGAAATTAAACGCAATAGTAAAAATCAATACTCTAGTAGTTTATTTACTCTACGTTCAGCAAGAATTTCTTGGTTGCCAGGTAAAGAAAAAGGTGAAGCTTGGAAAGTAAATCAGCTAAATCTTTACTGCTCTTTAGATACGCGGATGTGGACTACTGAAGGAACCATACAGGTAGTTGAGGAGAAAGTCATGGCAATTACTGAAACCTTAACCAAGACAAAACAGAAAGACGACCTCAATCATAAACAGCAAGCTTTTATTACTCGTCAGCAATCAACTCTAAACCGAATTACTAATCCCTTTCCTCGTCCCTGCAAGCCTACTTACCAAGGCAAACCATCAATACTTCTTGGCGTTAGTTTTGGACTAGATAAACCTGCAACGGTAGCTGTGGTAGATGCTGCTAACAAAAAAGTTTTGGCATATCGCAGCACTAAACAATTACTGGGAAAAAATTACAATCTCCTAAATCGTCAGCGACAACAACAGCAACGCCTATCTCATGAACGTCATATAGCTCAGAAACAGAATGCGCCGAACTCCTTTGGTGAGTCAGAGTTAGGGCAATATGTGGATAGATTGTTGGCAGATGCAATTATTGCGATCGCCAAAACTTACCAAGTGGGCAACATTGTTTTACCAAAACTCCGTTATATGCGTGAGCAAATCAGCAGTGAAATTCAATCCAGAGCAGAGAAAAAGTGTCCTGGTTTCAAGGAAGCTCAACAAAAATACGCCCAAGAATATCGGATTAGCGTTCATCGCTGGAGTTACGGACGATTAGTTGAAAGCATCAAATCTCAAGCTGCAAAGGCTGGAATTTCTACTGAAATTGTGACATTGCTAACCAGAGGTAGTCCAGAAGAAAAAGCACGAGATTTAGCCGTCTTTGCTTACCAAGAACGTCAAGCTGCACTAATTTAGTTTACTTCCGAACCTTGAAAATATAATATGGATATAACAGCGCCGCAGTTCATGCTCTTTAAAGCCTCTGTACTGTGAATAATCTGGGTTAGTTTGGTGGTTGGAAGACCGTCATGCTTTCTGACCCTGGTAGCTGCCCGCTTCTGATGCTGCTGTCGCCAGACAGGATAGGTGCGCTCCCAGCAATAAGGAGTAAGGCTTTTAGCCATAGTCGTTATTCATAACGGCGTGGATCTCCACAGTGGTGGCTACTGAATCACCCCCTTCGTCGGGGGAACCCTCCCAAATATTTTTTGGCAAACCGAAGCGAGGTGAAAACCCTGGAGCTTTGCCAAAATATTGAATCCCTTGTCCAGTATTGGTTTGATTCTTTGGAGGAGTGATGAATCTCCTCACATTAAAGCAGAAAAGCGAGTATTTTGACAGGGTTGCCAAAATTGCATCTGGAACCCTGTACTAACAAGGGGTCAGACGGGTGCGGTTTCAAAGACCATCCCGGCTGGAGGTAAGTTGAAAGCTTAGGGTTGAAGTCGGGCGATCGTACATCTTTTGAGTTTCAAAGACCATCCCGGCTGGAGGTAAGTTGAAAGTGACAGTAGCCTAAAAATACACGCTTGCCATTACTGGTTTCAAAGACCATCCCGGCTGGAGGTAAGTTGAAAGAGGCGTGAGTGGTGAGGTTCAAAAACTATCCGACCAGGGGTATGTTAGAAGAGAATAGCAATTTTTGTTATTGATACTTCACGGATGTATTTTTCAAGGGGAGGGTAGAAAGGCGCACTTCGTTCGGGATTATCCTAAAGTTTGTCAGTAAATTATAAAAGTAGTGGACTAAACTTCATCTTAAGACAGTCTACGACATCAATTTGCAAAAACTCAGTGTGATTAAATCACATCATTAAAACTACTAAGGCAACATTAATTTGCGAGTAACGACACTAATTTGCGAATTGCGACATATAATGTGCGAATGTACAAATTTAAGTCGGGATGACTGGATTCGAACCAGCGACCCCTTCGTCCCGAACGAAGTGCGCTACCAAGCTGCGCTACATCCCGCGAAAAAATGCTTTCATTTCACGCCTTTCTATCCTACACCAAACGCACCAATTCCCGCACTTTTAGACCCGACTTGGTACAGAATTGGTACGACGATGAAAACGGCAAAAGGCAATGTAGCCATAGAGAATAACTGCGATCGCAACTACTGTCGGGTCATTATTTGAAACTTCTAGCGTCACGGCTTATGTAGAATCTATTTCTGGGGTACTTGAAGGGGGACGGACTGGATCTACAGCCGTTATTGTAGGACTTTTATTTTTACTATCTTTATTTTTTATCCCGATTTTTCAAGCTATCCCAGCTTTTGCAACTACTCCGACATTGGTAATCGTGGGTGCAATGATGTCCCAAGTTAAGGAAATTCGCTGGAATGATTTATCTGAAGCTATTCCGGCATTTTTAACCATATTTATGATTCCGCTTACTTATTCAATCGCCGAAGGCTTAGCGATCGGTTTTATTGCTTATCCAGTGGTTAAAGCTTTTCAAGGTAAAGGTCAAGAAGTATCGTTAGATACTTGGGTTATTGCCGGGGTTTTTGTTGCTAGGTTTGTATTTATGACGTTGCGTTTTCAATAATTTTTCTATAAAAAAGCTAAAACCTTTAGTATCCAAAAGTTGCCTTTAAACATTACTAATTACTATGAATAGAATGCTTACAGAAAAAGCCTTCTATTCATAGTAATTAATCGATAAAGTTTTGCACTTGTTTCAACAGTTTTTTAATTACTGTGATGCTTGTTTAGTGGAATGGAGTGAAAGATTATAGAAAAAGTTTCAATATAATAAATAGTTAAATTTCACAAACTGGATAACCCATGATTTTAGATATTTGACTACAATAGGGAAGACAAAATTACAAATGAGCATACTAGATCACTATGGGTAGCCAAAGAGAAAATTATTTCTTCCTGGGCTTTCAGGGTAAGTGTTCACCTCCAAACTATCAAGACGTTAGAAATTCAGACTTAAGTGGTAAGTCATTTATATTAATTCCTGACAATAATGTTTGCATCCATATATCTGAGAGTGATGCCTTAAAACAAGATAATTTAAAAAAAGCAAAAGTTAATAACTTCTTGAATTATTATCATACATCTAATATTACTGTTCTTCCAGCTTATGGGTTAATAGAACGTGCAAGCCAACCTGGAACCCTAAAATTAAACAAAGATAAACTTATTCATACCGAGGATATCTTTTGGAAAAAATTAGGTCATTATTTTCATAATGACCTAATTTCATCTGGGATTTCAACAATTGAACCTCTAAAAGTATTTATTTATCCACTTTATGCATACCTGTTAATGATTAAACTAATTCTTGTTAAGAGAGAGCCAAGCCGAACAAACGTAAGAAGTAACTTACAAGATTTATATGAATTTACAAATGAAATAGGTATAAAATTAGCTTTACCGTGGCAATTTGCTCTAGCTATATTTGGAGGAAACACAGAATTAAATAAATTTATACATCCGAAAAAAGGAGATGTATTTAAGGCTCTGTGGGGAGCGGCTTGGGACTTATTTTATATTCAACTAATTCATGAGCATAACGGAATAAGAGAGAAGGTTAAAGGTTCCTTTCCTCGATTCATTCTAGTTACAGATGATAAGGCATGTTTTACTATCGGTGATTTGGCAAAAGTTACTGCTGCTTTTGATTATGGAGATACTATTTATGATGGGGTTATGATGAATTATGATTTTCCTCATTTAAGGGCAGATTCAATTTTTCTGTCTGAAATAAGTTCGAGGATGGATCTTGACCTGCATCAAAAGGCTAATGAGCGAGCATTAATGTCTGAATTAGAGCGTCAAAATGATATTGATAAAATAATAAATAGAGCATATGCTTTCATTTTAGAAATCACTAAAAAAATTCAACTTCATGAAAAGAAAGGATTTGGATAAAATGGAAAGATACATTACTTCCTCCTTAAAAGCAAAATTGCGTACGCCTTCTTTATTAGCTACCGTTGCTATTCGTATTGATTCTGAGACTTTGGCTTGGTTTCAATCAAAGGGTGAAAAGGCAGAGCAACATAGGGCTGCGGCTCTAAGAATTTACGCAGAAGTAAAAAAAATGCCGCTAGTATGAGTCAATTACCCTCATAAACCTTCGACAGTAAATGTATTGAAAAGGGCAATCTTTATAAATACTCGTGATGGCGCGATCGCACTTTGTCATAAAAATTCCCTCTCCTTATACAACCGCGAGTATGTATCCAACAATTTCAACGGATTATCTATTGAATATTCCGCTCTATACCGATAGAATCCACTCGTCAGTAAATCATAAAAAAGGTCAGGGAATCTCGCAAAGCGCGGAGACAATTTAAACAACTGCTGGAAATTGCCAAAATAGGAGTATAACAAGCGATCGCAACAGCCTGGATAAACCAGCATTTTGAAACCTTGGATATTAACCTAACCACTATTATTGAAACAATTTTGGAGTAGCAATGAAAGCACTTAAAGTTATGGCAACAGTCGATGAGCAAGGACAACTAACCTTAGATCGTCCTCTCACAACGGATAAAAATAGCCGTGTAGAGGTTATTGTTTTAATCCCAGAAGCAGCAGACCTAGACGATAAATCTCAAACAGAAATTTTGGCAGATTTCCGGCAAGCTTGGCATGAAGCAACAAGTGGACAAACTATCCCCGTTGCTCAACTTTGGCAAGGGATTGAAGATGCCTGAGCAGCCGTTGATTCAAGTAGAAGCTTCGCTAACATTCAACCGAAACTTGCGTACTCTTGCTAAGAAATATCGCAGTATTCGGAATGACATACAACCCATTATCGAACAACTTGAACAGGGAGAGTTGCCAGGAGATCAAATAATAGGAGTTGATTATACAGTCTTCAAGCTAAGAGTCCGAAATACCGATATCCAAAAAGGTAAAAGTGGTGGCTACCGTCTGATTTACTACGTCAAAACAGCAATGGGGATTATTCTGCTGACTATTTACACAAAATCTGAACAAGTCAATATTGCCGCCGATGATATTCGGAGCATTATTGCAGAATACGAACAATGTGCAGTCGAAGAATAAACAGGAATGATGTTATTAAAGTTTAAAAGATTAATTAAGTCGCTCATAAGATAACTTTCCTAAGATGTAAGTAGCATAAATAGTGCGATCGCTTCCCACCACCATTAAAGTAAATACTTTTGCTGCTAATTCCGCTAATGATGTTGCGGTTGCGTCTCCATTACGAAAAGCTAAAAGCTCTGTGCATCTTGGATCTATAACTATAAAATCTGCTTCTTTACCTGTTTCAAAGTTGCCAATTTTGTCTTCTAATCTTAATGCTCTTGCACCGCCCAAAGTGGCTAAAAACAAAGCTTGAAAAGGAGATAGTTTTTGCTTTTGCAGTTGAGCAACTTTGTAAGCTTCACCCGCAGTTTGCAGCAACGAAAAACTCGTCCCCGCGCCTACATCTGTACCTAAACCTAGTTTAACGGGATGCTCTTTAGATTTGGCTTTTTCTAGCTTAAATAATCCGCTACCCAAAAATAAATTGGAAGTTGGACAAAAGGCGATCGCACTTTTCGCCTCAGACAATCGAGCAAATTCAGCATCGGTTAAATGAACGCCATGAGCAAAGATAGAGCGATTTCTCACTAACCCCGCGCGATCATATACATCTAAATAACCCTCATTTTCGGGGAAAAGCTGCTTAACTAAAGCAATTTCGTCTACATTCTCCGATAGGTGCGTATGCAAATAAACATCAGGAAATTCATCTAGAAGTTGACTTGCTACTCTTAATTGTTCAACGCTAGAAGTTACAGCAAAACGAGGAGTTACAGCATAAAGTAGACGTCCGTTTTTATGCCATTTTTCGATTAATTGCTTGCTTTGGTAGTAAGAACTTTCGGGGTTATCGACAAGATAATCTGGAGCGTTTCTGTCCATCATTACTTTACCTGCGATCGCTCGCAGATTTCGACGGCTTGCTTCAGTAAAAAAAGCCTCCACAGATTCAGGATAAACCGCCGCAAATACTAACGCTGTGGTTGTACCGTTTTTGAGTAATTCATCAAGGAAAATTGCCGCAACTTTTTGAGCGTAGGCAAATTCTTGAAACTTCCTTTCGGTGGGAAATATGTACTTATGCAACCATTCCAGCAATTGTTCGCCGTAGGATGCGATCGCCCCTGTTTGCGGGAAATGAATATGAGTGTCGATAAATCCTGGCATAATCAGCATTCCAGAATAGGAAGTAATTTCAATTCCTACATATTTAGCGTGTAAGCTCTCGTAATCGCCTAGTTCTTTAACTAAACCATTTTCGATAATTAATAAACCATCCGCAATATAACGAACGCTCTCTAGTTCGCTTATATAAAAGGGATCGTCTATAAAGTCTAAAAAGGAGCAACGAAAAGCTTTTAGCTGGGCTGGCATGGATTTAAAATTAGTTAAAGGTTAAGGGCAATAGTTTAACCATTTTGCCCTTAACCTTAAAAATCGCTTTTAGTTTAATTGTCCAAGCAAAACTTTACTTATAAAGTTCTGTTGACAGGCGCAAAGCCAAAACGCCGGGAATTAATGCAACAAGTAGCGCTGCATATATTTGAATGTCGGATAAAGAAGACATGGTTTAAACCCTCGTATATGAACGGATTTCACTTTTATAGATCGTTCCCTACTTTCGGCTACATTTCCTAAGTAGAGGAATATTTTGTAACAAGTTGAAACACTAGATGAATTTTTACTTGGGTATAGACTTCGGAACGTCGGGCGCGAGAGCCGTTGTTATTGATGATGCAAGTATTATTAAGGCAGAAGTTGAACAGCGATTTGAGCTAGTAGCGCCGGAATATTGGGCAGCTATGTGGCAAAAAGCTTTATTCAACCTAATTGAGCAGTTACCTAGAGATTTACGCGCCGAAATTAATGCGATCGCCATTAATGGCACTTCTTCCACCGTAATGCTCTGCGATCAGCTAGGAAACGTTCTAAATACACCTTTGTTGTACAACGATGGGCGCGGGGTTGAAGTATTGGAAACATTGCAGGCGATCGCACCTGCTAACAATATTGTCCTCAGCGCCACTTCTAGCCTCGCTAAACTGTTGTGGATGAGCAAACAACCCTTTTTCAACCAAGGGCAATATTTACTGCATCAAGCTGATTATTTGGCTTACTTATTACATGGCAAATTGGGAATTAGCGACTATCACAACGCTTTAAAGCTGGGTTATGACGTAGAAAAGTTAGCATATCCCGCTTGGTTAACGAATTTAGCTGTAATGCCGTTATTGCCTCAAGTTTTAGCGCCTGGTAAGCCCATAGGAGAAGTTACGCCAGCCATTAATCAAACTTTGGGTTTGCGGAACGATTGTCTAGTTTGTGCAGGTACAACCGATAGTATTGCGGCATTTTTGGCTAGTGGCGCTATAAAGCCTGGGGAAGCGGTAACTTCTTTAGGCTCTACGCTGGTACTTAAACTATTAAGCCGTACTCGCGTAGAAAATGCAGAGTTGGGAATTTATAGTCATCGTTTGGGGGATTTGTGGCTAACGGGCGGCGCTTCTGATACAGGTGGTGCGGTGTTAAGGCATTTTTTCAGTGAGGCAGAGTTAGCAAGCCTCAGCAGCCAAATAGAGGCACATACAAGTAACCTTGATTATTATCCATTATTGAAAATGGGCGATCGCTTTCCCATCAACGATCCTCTACTCCCACCACGCCTAGAACCTCGCCCAGATAGCGATGTAGAGTTTTTACATGGTTTGCTAGAAAGTATGGCGCGAATTGAAGCTAAAGGCTACGAACTATTGCAGCAGTTAGGCGCGGATAAATTAACTTGCGTTTATACGGCAGGTGGTGGTGCAAAAAATAGTGTTTGGACGAGAATACGCGGATTCTACCTGCAAGTTCCAATGCTTCCTCCCATTCATACCGCCGCCGCTTACGGTACGGCATTGTTAGCAATGCAAGCAATCAAAACCGGATAAACTCAAGGTAGTTTGTACTTGCTGTAGATATATGACTACATTACTAATTCAAAATGAAAGCACCTTGCTATCAGTAATTCTTCCTAACAGCGAATCGATGACAACGGAGCAGTTTTATCAATTTTGTCAAGCAAATCCAGATTTACGCATTGAGCGCACCGCCAATGGAGAAGTAATTGTTATGCCGCCAGCCTTTTCGGATACAGGTAATCGTAACGGTAAGATTTTTCAGCAAGTTGCAAACTGGGCGGATAGAGATGGCACAGGCGAAACTTTTGACTCTAGTGCAGGCTTTACCTTACCCAATGGTGCAATCCGCGCTCCTGATGCCTCGTGGATGAAGCTAGAACGCTGGAATGCTTTAACAGAACAGCAAAAAGCCTCCTTTGCCCCAATTTGTCCAGATTTTGTAATTGAGTTACGCTCTAAAAGCGATACTTTAAAAAGCTTACAAGCCAAAATGCAGGAATATATCGCAAATGGTGCGTTATTAGGTTGGTTAATCGATCGCCAAAACCGTAAAGTTTATATTTATTGTCCTAACCAAGAAGCAGAAATTTTAGATCATCCTGAATCTGTAAGCGGCGATCGCATATTACCGGGATTTGTGTTCCAAATGGCGAAAATCTGGTAACTAATCTACTTTTTCTAATTGAGCAATTCTCGGATCGATGATCTTTTTTTGATTGAGACTAGGAAAAGCGATCGCTAATGATATCTTGTTCCCAGAACCTAAAATATGCGTAATTTCGCCAATTCCAAAGCTTCGGTGTAAAATGCGATCGCCTACTTGCCAACTTTGATTAGTAGAAACTGTAGTACGCGCACTCGCTGGGGGTTTAGTTGCAACCCGCGTTTGCTGTCTTGCTGCTAACAATTCTTCTGGTAACTCTGCTAAAAATTGCGATGGCATGGCGCTTTCACGATTACCATACAAGCGACGTTCGCGGGCGTGAGAAATGTACAATTTTTCTTCAGCGCGAGTTATACCAACGTAACATAAACGCCGTTCTTCTTCCAAAGATGCCGGATCGTTTAACGAACGAAAATTAGGAAATAAACCTTGTTCTAGTCCTACTAAAAATACTACCGGAAATTCTAAACCTTTCGAGGCGTGTAAGGTTAGTAAAGAAACGGCGGTTTGTCCTTCTTTTAAGTTATCCAAATCCGAAGTTAAAGCTGTACTTGCTAGAAAAGCTCCAAGGTTTGGTTCTTCGGTTTCTTCTTCAAATTGCTTGACAGCGTTATAAAGTTCTTGAACGTTTGCTAGTCTATCGGAACTTTCATCTGTACCTTGATTTTGTAAGTCTTTGACATAACCCGATTCTTCTAAAACGCCTTGCACAATCTCCGATGGTGTTGCCGTATCTACCTGTCCTTGCCAAGTGCTAATTATCCGGGCAAAACTATTTACACCTTTGGCTGAACGACCAGCTAAAGTATTTACAGAAGTTTCATCGCTCAATATTTCCCATAATGGTAAACCTAATTCTTGGGAAGCTTTGACGAGATTATCTATAGTTGCTTTACCAATTCCGCGCCGGGGGGTATTGATTACACGTAATAAACTTACTGTATCTGCTGGATTTGCGATCGCTCTCAAGTATCCTAAGATATCTTTAATCTCTTTGCGATCATAGAACTTTAAACCACCGACAATTGTATAAGGTATACCCCGCCGTACTAATAAGTCTTCAAAAGGGCGAGATTGCGCGTTAGTTCTGTATAAAATAGCAAAACTACCCCAGTGTATATCTGATGTTTTACTTTCTAAAGTCCGAATTTGATTGACTACAAAATCTGCTTCAACAGTTTCATCTTCTGCTCTGTAAATATAAATTTGTTCTCCAGCGCCTCTAGTAGGTTTAAGAACTTTATCAATCCGTTGGGTATTATTAGAAATTAGTTCGTTAGCCGCTTCTAAAATGTTGTCTGTAGAGCGATAATTTTCTTCTAGCTTAACCATTGTCCGCGTATCATCATCGGGCAAACCATCGCCAAAGTTGTTTTGAAACTCTAGCAAAATTGTAAAGTCTGCCATCCGGAAACTATATATAGATTGATCGGCATCGCCAACTACAAATACCGAGCGGTTTTGCCAATTCCATTCACTTTTAGTCATTTCTCCGTTAGTGACTAAAAGCCGAATTAGATCGTATTGAATCCTGTTAGTATCTTGGTATTCATCTACTAAAATATGCTTAAACTTTCTATGCCAATAATTTAATACTTGTTCGTTTTGTTCAAATAATTTAACTGGAATTAAAATCAAGTCGTCAAAATCTAAAGCATTATTTTCGGCTAGTTTATCTTGATAGTGACCGTAAACTTCCGCAATTACCCGTCCGCGATAATTTGGCTGATCTCTTTCAAAATCTTGGGGTGTAATTCCTTGGTTTTTGGCATTACTAATTGCGTAACGAACCGAACGCGGCTCAAACTTTTTATCGTCTAAGTTAAGCTTTCTAACAACAATTTCTTTAACCAATCCTTGAGCGTCAGATTCATCAAAGATAGAGAAATTACGATTCCATTTACGCCCTTTTTCATCTTGGTACTTTTCAATGTCGTAGCGCAAAATGCGAGATAAAAGGCTGTGAAACGTTCCCACCCAAAGGTCTTTGATGTATTCTTTATAAACGTGCGATCGCAATTGAACTTGTTGGACTGGTGGCAACTGCTCTAAAGGCTTACCATAGTTAGTAATAGCTAATTGCTCGGCAAATAACTTTTGAATGCGATCTTTCATTTCCCGTGCAGCTTTGTTGGTAAAAGTAACTGCCAAGATATTTTCGGGATCTACTCGATGCTTTAAAATTAAGTTAGAAATACGATAAGTAAGCGCTCTAGTTTTACCAGAACCCGCCCCCGCAACTACCAATAAAGCACCACAATAATGCTCTACGGCTTGGCGTTGGCTGGGGTTAAGATGGCTGAGAAAATCGATAGTTGTCATAAGTAATATCTATAAAATAATTTAGTTTACAGGCTAAAGAGCCTGTAAGAATTTTTAAGCTGGGTGAAAGTAAAAAGCTGCACCCAAAACTACATAAGTTGCTAGTAATAATGTTCCTTCTAACCAATTAGAACGCCCATCTAAACTAACTAAGTTAGCAACTACAACTGCAACTGCAACTGCAACTACTTCAAAAGGATTGAAATTTAGATCCATTGGTTGATCGATCGCAACTCCAACCAAAACTAGAATAGGTGCAACTAAAAGCGCTACGAGTAAGCTAGATCCCATTGCAACTGAAACAGATAGATCCATATTATTTTTTATAGCAACGCCTACCGCCGTAACATATTCAGCAGCGCCGCCAACTAAAGGTAGAAGAATTACCCCGGTAAATAATGGAGTCAAACCTAGTCCTTTTGTTGCTTCTTCCACAACACCTACAAAAATTTCTGATTCAAAAGCAACACCAAGAGTAGCAACAACTAATACACCAATCCACAGTGTCAAGTTTGGCTTGTGAGCGGGAGTTTCGACTACACCATCTGGCGATCCTTCTAATTCTACCAATCCCACCTCATAAAGGTAGCTGTGAGTTTTCAAAGAGAATAGCAACGTCAAAGCGTAAACAATCATTAATACAACCGCGACGGTAATTGAGAGATTGCGAATTGCTAAATCTTCAACTCCGTTTGATGTGTAGATTACCATTGTAGGCAAAACGATCGCCGTAACCGCCAGCGTCATCGACGAACCATTTACCCGCGCGACAATGGGCTGAAATACTTGCTCTTTGTAACGCAGTCCTCCCAGCAGCATAGACAGCCCCATCACGAGCAACAAGTTACTAATAATAGTTCCCGTAATACTTGCCTTAACAATGTCTACCAAGCCTGCTTTTAGGGCAACTAGAGCGATAATTAGCTCGGTAGCATTACCAAATACGGCATTTAACAGCGCCCCAATAGAAGAACCCGCAACAACAGCTATTTCCTCTGTTGCCGTACTTAACCATATCGCCAAAGGCACGATCGCAATTCCCGAAGTGATAAATACTGTCAGCGTACCCCAGTGCAAATACTCGGCGGCTATTGAAATTGGGATAAAGACAAGTAAACCGATAGAAAGTGTTTTTTTGATTGACATAAAGTTAGATTGCCCTATTCATACAACAAGTTAAATCCTCAACCAAATGTAGCTTTTAGCCATACTACCGCCCCAATTCCTAACAAAAACCACAAACCAACTATGATAATGGCAGCTACCCAATTTGTCGGCTTACCGTCAGCCATAGCTGTAGCAGCTTTTTCTCGACATTCAACCAATACATCTGGGGGAATCATTTTAATTACTAAAGCAATCCCCAAAGGAACCAATATTAGATCGTCAAGATAACCAATTACAGGAATTACATCAGGAATTAAATCGATGGGGCTAAAAGCATAAGCAACTACCGCCGCCGCCAGCAACCGCGCATACCAAGGTACGCGAGGATCTTTGCAAGCAATGTAAATAGCATAGGTTTCTTGCTTGAGTAGCTTTAGCTGTTGTTTCCATCTCTGCATCATAAATAAAATACCCCCTTGTGGGGGCGAAATAGAGCGATCGCACTCCGCGCAGCACTAAGAGCGATCGCACTCCGCGCAGCACTAAGAGCGATCGCATATCCAGTATTTAAGCGCGATTATCCCACTCTTGGGCGGCATCAGCCACCGCTTGATCTACAGTTTTCTCTCCTAACATTGCTGCTTGCAAGTTTTCATAAATTGCTTTTTGCAAAACGTTGATATTCTTCATCGCCGGAACTAAAACTTCCGCGTTTGGCAACTCTCCAGCGCTAATTACCCGTGCCTTTTCCAAAGCACTCCCATTGGCTGCAACAGTTTTAAAGTAACTATCAGCAAGGGCGGCGGTTGTCGAAGGTAAAACATTAGCAGCTTTAGCAAAACTTAGCTGATTTTGATTATTTGTGACAAATAAGGCAAATTTAAGTGCATTATCTGGTTGTTCGGTATCGCGGGGAATCACTAAATTCATTACTGCTACGTTTTTTTTGCCCGTTTCTCCGGTGATTTGTGGGGCCGTAGCCGATACTTTAGCAATAGCTGGGGCATTAGTTGCGATCGCTGTTAAAAATTCTCCTCCCGATGCTAACATTGCCGCTTCTCCAGATTGATACATCTCTATACCATGTCTGTGTCCTTGAGTCAAAACTTCTTTCGGTAGTAAACCATCTTTATATAGATTCACCCAGTATTCAAAAGCTGTTTTTCCCACTGGTGTATTAAATGCTGCTTTCCCTTGGTCATCTACCAAAGTTACACCCATTTGTACCAATGACTCTAATACTTCAGCAGAATCTTCAGCAACAAAGGTAGTAAACATCGCATATTTACCAGTTTTGTCTTTAAGTTGTTTAGCTACTTGAGCCAGTTGAGTATAACTTGTGGGCGGATTACTTACCCCTGCTTGCTTAAGTAACTCAGTATTGTAAATAGTCAATCGTGTAGTTAAATACCAAGGAATACCAAAACTTTTTCCATCTATAGTACTAGCTTGCCAAATATTCGGTAGATACGTCCCTAACACCTCCTTTGGTACTTTTGCATCCAAGTCTAACCAAGCATTACGAGTTGCGAGTTGAGAAGCAAAATCTGGGTTAAGATTCACAACATCCGGTGCAGTTTTCGCGGCTACTGCCGTTAAAATTTTGCTTTCCATTGCCGACCAAGGAACATCAACCCAGTTAATTTTGATACTAGGGTTCTCTGTTTCAAAGGTACTAATTAAGTTTTTGAAATAATCTGTAAACTCTGGCTGTAACTGCATTGTCCAAAATTCAAGCGGCGGATTATTAGTGCTAGACTGCGGGGCTTGCGTACTTACATTACCTGTATTACAACTAACAATCCAGCTTAACATTAAGCCCAGCATTGCAAAAATTCCGAGTTTTTTCCAGGGTTTGATTTTATTTTTTAACCTTTGCATTATTGACATTTGTTAGAACTTATGGATTGATTAAGGCAGTTTGACATTTTTAAGCTACCTTTACGCAAGAGAAGACATTAATATAAATATCTCATCTAGTTTAGTTATCAACCTTTAGGCAATTGACAAAACTGTGTTTAATCGTTTTAAAAATTTATTGGCAAAACGTAAAGTAGGCGTTGGGATTGAACTTGCTTCAGAGAGAATTAATATAGCTCAATTAAGCAAGCAACGTCAGGGGTTTAAACTAACGGCATTATCATCTTTTCCGGTTCCTGAAGGAATATTCCAAGATGGTCAAATTGTTGATTCACCTGCCTTGGCAGAATTAATAACTTCAGCCTTAGCTGAAAGCAAAATCACAGCCCAGCGCGTCGCCACCGCAGTACCCGGTAGAGAATCTTTAGTAAGACTGATTCCCTTACCCGCCGAACTTGACGATCGCGAATTACGAGAAATGGTACTAAATCACGAAGCTGGGCTATACTTGCCCTATCCTAGGGAAGAAGCCGACGTTGATTATCAAAAGCTGGGGTACTTCGTCGATGAAGATGGCATTGAAAAAGTTCAAGTGCTGCTAGTTGCCACGCGCAAAGAGATTACAGATACTTACATGGATACTTTTGCCCAAGCAGGTTTGGAAGTAGACGTGCTAGAAATTAATAGTTTTTCCTTAATTCGGACTATCCGCGAACAACTACGGCAATTTGCCCCTCAAGAAGCCGCCGTATTAGTGGATATTGAGTTTGACAATACAGAAATTGCCATTATTGTTGATGGAGTGCCGCAGTTTTCGCGCACTGTACCGATTGGGACTTACCAGTTACAAGCGGCATTATTAAGAGCGACAAAATTGCCCGCAACTAGAGACACGCGGATGCTACAAACGATTTCTATTCCTTCTACCCAAGGCGATGATGTTGAAGATTCGATTACATCAACTAATCCAGGTATAGCATCATTACTAAGAGTTCTCGGAGAGTTAACGGATGAATTACGCCGCTCTCTCGATTTCTATCTTAATCAAAATAGCAACTTGGAAATTACGCAAATTTTATTAGCAGGGCCCGGAGGCGGAATTAATAACCTAGAGGAGTTTTTTCGCCAAAAGTTAAACCTCCCAACAGTGCAGATAGACCCCGTGTCTGCTTTGTCCCTAGAAGTAAACGAAGATCAATTTACCAAAGCTCAAAGACCGGGATTGGGAATTGTACTTGGATTAGGACTTAGAGAGGCGTGGAGCGATGTATAGTCTCGATGTAAATTTTGTTAGAAGTCGCAAGCCAGTAAAGGCAGATACCGTCTCCAGAAACTTTAGCGTTCCTCGCCTTTCGGGAGACATGACCCCCATCTATATAGGTTTGGGTGTAGGGTTAGCGTCTTGTGCCTTGGTAGGAGCGGGGCTAGTAATTTTGTCAGCCCAAAATTCAAGGTTAACATCAGAAGTAGCTCAGTTAGACCAAACTCTGACCGCGTTGGGTATTCAAGAACAAGAAATTCAACGCACTAAAACCCAGTTGGAGCAAATTAAGGGGCAAAATAGAGCGTTAGCTACGGTATTTAACCAGATTAGACCTTGGTCAGCTATTTTGCAGGATATTCGCGATCGCATTCCCGCTAATGCCGTCCAAATTCAAAGTATCAAGCAAATTGCCCCCACACAAACGGTTGTAGCAGCCACACCCGCAGCTACCCCCGCACCCGCAGCCACCCCAGCAGCTACGCCAGCAGCGACACCTGCCGCCGTCCCCATTCCCCCAGCGACTCCGATTCCCGTTAGTGGGGTAGAGATTTCTGGGCTTGCGCGCTCCTTCAACGATGTAAACGATTTAATTTTGACTCTCAAGCAATCTTCTTTCCTCCAAAGTGCTGAAACAAGAATAATTACCGCTACGTTGGTGGAAAACCCCGTACAATCAAGCGCTAGGGGAGGCGGTAGGTTGCCACAAGTTGTAAGTTATACAATTCAATCAACTTTCAGCGATGCTGGTGCAACTCAGCTATTAAGAGAGTTAGAACGCAAAGGTACTTTAGGTCTAGTAACGCGAATTCGGACACTGCAACAAAAAGGACTTATCCAATAATGACGTTTAGCGATGATTTTATTACGGTCGGCGAAGGGCAAGAATTACAAGGCTCGCCAGATAACTCCCCCTCTTTGTTTGGCATCAAACTAACACCACAAGTTAGCGGCATTTTAATCGCTGTAGCACTGCTCGCTTTAGCTGCTTACTTGGCTAATAGCTATGTTACGCCCCTATGGCAAAAATACGGAGAATTAACAGCAGACCGCGATCTCAAACAGTCACAAGTTAGTCAAAAACAAGCCAATATTAAGCAAGGCGAAGAACTAAAAAAGGATTTAGACACAGCAAAAAAAAATCAAACAGAAATTTTATCCTTATTTGCTAACGAAAAAACCTTGGATACTTTATTGCTAGACATCAACCGCCTAGTTGATTCGGGTAATTCAACTACTGGTGGGGCAGTTGCTAAACTACAAAAATTTGAACCAGTAAATCAATCCGCCGAAATAATCAACGATGGTTCTTTTGGCTCGGAAGTAAACGGCAAATTAAAACGCCGCATAATTAATATTTCCCTTGCTGGAAATTACGAACAAACCCAGTCAATATTTCGCAACATGGAGCGCCTGCAACCGTTGTTGATTGTCAATGAGTACACTTCAACGTTGCAGCAAGATCCGGTCGATCCTACTACGGGGCGCTTACCTCCAGCTTCGATCAATACAGCGTTCAAACTGCAAGCGCTAATTCCAGCTACTCCCGAAGAAACTGCTGCTGCCGCCGCCGCCGCCGCTCCTAAACAGTAGATGACGCATGAATCGACCCAGAACTATGTTTTAGGAATAGTTCTGTTTAATGTTTCTTTATCTAGCATTTTTGCCTAGTTCTAAAATCATCAAACCTAATAGGTGCGTGTAATTACTTAGCAAAGACAAATTTTACAATAAAGATTAAGTGAAGTTATCCGTAAATTCTCGCTTGTATATTTACGGTAGATAGAGATAAGTTTTTGGGGAAGTTTAATAGATGAAAAGTACAAAAAAAACTTTAAGAAAAGGTAGTATAGTAACCCTTAACTATCTGCCTGTAAAGTAAACAAATCAGCATAATTTAAGGAATTAAATCTAAATAAATAACTAAGTTTAGTATTTTTAGTTCGGCTTTCAAGTAAACATCTATATTTATAATTAGTGAAGTGTGAAGACGTGAAAAATCCTTGGATTAATGGTAGTGTAATAGTTGCAGGAGCAACAGTGGTATTGATGGCCGCCCATCCGGGATTTGCCCAAGTAGCAAAAGTAATAAACGTCCAGCTAAATCAAACAAGTGGTGGCTTGAATTTAGTCTTAGAAACCTCTACAGGCAAGCGTCCGCAAATTTTTACCAGTAAGCGAGGAAATAGTTTTGTTGCTGACATTATCAATACGCAATTACAACTACCTCAAGGAGACGCATTTCGCCAAGTTAACCCCGCGCCAGGAGTGGCTTCGGTCATAATTAATCGGTTAGACGCAAATAGCATTCGGATTGTGGTTACAGGCAGCAACAGCGCCCCCAACGGTCAAATTAGCGATCGCACTGACAAAGGATTTACCCTAAGTTTGACCCCCGCAGCGCCTACGGCTGCCGCCCCTAGCTCTAGTGGAGCAACTCCCACCGCGCAAAATCCTGGGGTAATGGTTCCCAATCCTAACGTCACGATTGATGGGGTTACAACTAGCGGAGCCGTTGCACCAACATTACCTAGAGCCGTCGCTCCGCCTGTAGGAGATATTGCCATTTCTAGCACCGATTCTTCTGCCGCCCAAATCGATCTAGGCACGCAAGAGCGCGTCCCACGTTTGGTATTAAGGGAAGCCCCAGTTAGGGAAGTTCTCGCCTTACTAGCCCGTGCTGCCGGACTAAACCTTGCTTTTAGTGCCGCCCCCGCCGCCGGACAACAGAACCAGCCTAACGATCCTGCTACCACCGCAGAGGGGCCAAAAATTTCTTTAGACATTGAGAATGAATCGGTGCAAGACGTTTTTAACTACGTTTTGCGCTTAAGTGGATTGCAAGCAAACCGCGAAGGACGGACGATTTTTGTAGGTACAAGACTGCCCAACCAATCCCGCGATTTAGTAGTACGCAGTCTTAGGCTCAATCAAGTAACGGTAGGCGTAGCTTTAAACTTTTTAGTGGGCATGGGTGCAGAAAGTGCCGTGAGTAGAGAAAGAACAATTACGAGCGTTAATGCTGTACCCGTTGGCGGTTCGGCAACTCCCGCCACTCAAACCCAAACCAGCACAGAAACAAGAATTGAACTGCAACGCATAGAATTTCAAGACTCTACACCTTTACTAAGAGGATTGCAGGCTTTAGGAGACGAGCGGACTAATTCTGTCACCTTAATTGGTACGCCTAAGCAACTAGATGTAGCGACTGCTCAATTAGTTCAGCTTGATTCCCGTCGTCGCCAAGTAGCAATAAACGTCAAAATCGTAGATGTAAATCTCTTGGCTACCGAAGACTTCAATACAAGTTTTTCCTTTGGCATCGGCAATAACTTCTTTACAAATAACGCTGGCTCGGCAACTATAAATATTGCAGGAGATGCCCCTCGGGCGACGAATAATTTAATCGCTGGTTTACAAGCTCAAGTTGTCAACGGTAATGCTAAAGTTTTAACCGACCCTACTTTAATTGTCCAAGAAGGTCAGCAGGCTAATGTCAACTTGACTCAAGAAGTAGTAGGAGAAATTACAACTATTTTTACTGACACTGAAGGTAGTAGTAGAGAAACTCAAGAAATTGAGAAAGTAAACGTAGGTTTAACTGTTACTATCCGAGTCGAACGGATCGACGATAACGGTTTCGTCGCCCTATCTGTAGCTCCCATCGTTAAAGCACCTCAAGGCGAGGCCGTTACATCTCAAGGAGATCGATTTACCCTGATATCAGAACGAAGTCTTAATTCTGGTTTAATTCGTTTGCGCGATAACCAAACTTTGATTTTGTCAGGAATTATTCAAGACAGCGATCGCACAACAGTTTCTAAAGTGCCAATTTTGGGTGACATTCCTTTATTAGGTGCATTATTTAGAAGCACCAACAGACAAAATCAACGCCAAGAAGTAATTGTCTTGCTCACTCCCCAAATTCTTGATGATTCTGAGCGCAGTAGTGCGGGTTTTGAGAATTATAACCCCGGTGCTGATGCGCGTCAATTGCTAGAACGCAGTCGTTCGGGTAAGCAACTAAAAGAAGTCAATACCAAATAATTAGTAATACAAAAGTTGCTAGGATTATTTTTTCTAGCAATTTATTTGCAGCCTAAACTCTCCCTTGTTGCTATCTCCGTGACTGGGTTTGTCCCTGTCGCGCGATCGCACAACAAACTTACTTGGTATCTATCGATTAAAGCATTGCTAAAATCTGCGCCCGTAATATCCGCGTCAAAAAACCGCGAACGAGTTAAGGTTGCGTCAGTAAAAATGGCATTTTTCAAGTTGGCATTATCGAAGGTTACAATATCTACTAATGCACCCGAAAGGTTAGCCCCTTCTAGGTTTGCTCCTAACAAAACGCCTTTAGTCATAATTGCATTAGTCAAATCTGCACCTTGAAAATTTGCCCCCCGCATCTCGGCGGCGACAAACACCCCACCAACTAAATTAGTGTGGGAAAAATCGCGGTTTTGTAAATTGGTGTTGTTGTAATTAATCGTATTATCTTGGGCTAACGCTGGTTTTGCAGCTATTAGTACCCATAAACAAGCAAGACTTACGATTAAAATTAGACTGAGCAAACGTAACAAAGCTTTTTTTAAGAGAGGGAATTTAAAAGTATCCCCAGACAATATAAGAATTCGCATTTGAGTTAAAACTATACTACTCCTCACGCCAATCTTTACCTAAACGCAAAGTTAAATAAGAATCAAGATCCCCCGTTGCGGCTACTTCTACCTTACCTAAGCCCAAAACTTTTTGTAGCTCGGTAGCTGAAGTCAAGTCACCGCGCTGTACGACAATTTCTGTTTGCGCTAATTGGTCTGACCAATCGGAACTTACATAAACATTTTCTAAGCCTTGAGCTTTAAGCGAACTTGCCACCCGACGGCTTAAACTAGGTTGACCAGAAGCATTTTGTACAGCAATTTTCATTGTAGAGAGCGATCGCACTTTGGGGGTACTCAGAACTTTTGCCCCAAAATACTCGCTCATTACTCGATCTTGACTGGAGGGATCGAGCCAATAGCTACTAGGATCTAAACTAAGCGAACTAACAAAGCCTGGTAGCATTACCATTTGTAAGTTTTGAGCATCTAACTTAGCCCCAAAATTGGCAAGAGTTAGCATTTCCTCCGGGCTGAGGTTAGTATCGACATAATTTTGGACGACGCTAACAATTTGCGGTAAACGTGCCATAATTGCCGGATTTGTCAGCCGATTTTTTAAAGCTTTAATTAGCAATTGCTGCCTTTGCACCCGTCCCAAGTCGCCATTTTCTTTGTCTTGAAATCGAGCAAATTGTTGAGCTTCATCACCCGTTAAAGTTTGCCAGCCTTTTTCAAGATCGATAGTTAACTTTTGGCTAACATCTTGGTAAGACATTGGTTGAGGAACAAATACTTCTACTCCGCCTAAAGCATTAACTAATTCTCGCAATCCTTCCGGGCGGAGGCGCAAGTAGCGGTCAATGGGTACATTATTTAAACTTTTACTTACTACCCGCGTTGCTGTGGCTATACTACTAGCATTTGCCAGCAATATTTGTCCTAAGCCAATTTCTGGTAAAACTACCATGCTAGAGCGAGGAATTGATAGAACTTTAATTAACTGAGAGTTGGGATTTATCCGCAGCAATAAAATTGTGTCGCTATTTGCTGTCATATCTGACTGAGAAATATCGCCTTTGTTTTCCCCCACAGGATCGATACCTAAAACTAGAATATTTACGGGTCTAGATATTTGGTATTGATTGGAAAAAGGTACAGATTTATTGCCTTTGCTTAATAAATCTGCCAATCGTTGCTCTTGACTTAAAGGCGCGCGATCGCTCCATATTGGGGTAAGTAGCGCCGCATTACCTCCTAGCAACACAAAAAAGGTAATTAAACACGTCCAAGATAACAAGGGATTTTTGCGCCAAGTTAGCAACAATCGATAACGCAACGTTCCCAAACTGTGTTTGACCAATTGGCGACGGACAGACGAACTAGAGGTTCTTTGGACTCCCTTAACCACAACTATTTTTCCCAAATAAGATCGCACTACAGGTATAGTAATGCAAGCTGTTAATATTGCCACTGATAAAGTAAACTATCCTTGCAAATCGTGGCAATAATTAATTATGACTAGCTCAATGATTCCGGTAATTTTAGCTGGTGGTAAAGGCGAACGTTTTTGGCCCCTCAGTCGCACGCATCGCCCCAAGCAATTTTTAAGTTTGGACGGTAGCGGCAAAAGCCTACTCCAAGCCACCGCCGAGCGCTTGCTACCCCTTTCTGGAGGGTGGGATAGGTTGCTCGTCGTCACATCTGTTGCCTTAGCTGAGGGAGTCAAAGAGCAGCTACCACAATTACCTCTAGAAAATATCCTCGCCGAACCTGAAGGCAAAGACACCGCCCCCGCCGTTGCTTGGACGACTTTAGAAATTGCCAAGCGCTACGGAGAAGATGCAATTGTGGGCTTTTTTCCGGCTGATCCTTGGATTGAAGATCCTGTTAGTTTTCAGCATACTTTACGCTCGGCAGTGGAACTCGCTGCAACGGAAAATGCGATCGCAACTTTGGGTGTAAAGCCAACTTATCCCTCTACAGGCTACGGTTATATTGAGCAAGGAGAACAAACCGCGACTTTTGGCGGTTTACCTGTCTACCGCGTCAATCGTTTTACTGAAAAACCCGACCGCCAAACCGCCGAATCATTTATTGCTACTGGGCGCTTTAGCTGGAATAGTGGGATGTTTATTTTCAAAGCAGGGGTAGTTATCACTGAACTATATACCTACGCCCCCGAAATTATCCAACCCCTAGCAGCCCAAGGAGTAGGGGCTTATGCAAATCTGCCTAAAATTAGTATTGACTACGCCTTGATGGAAAAAACAAAACTAGCCTATGTATTACCTGTAGACTTTGCTTGGGACGATTTGGGCGATTGGAATGCCATTGAGCGCTTATTAAAAACCGATGCACCTAATGTAGAAGTAGCAAATCATGTGGGACTAGATACTACAGGCTCGTTGCTTTACTGTACTGACGACACCGAAGTCATAGTTACAATTGGTTTAGAGGATGTTGTAGTTGTGCGCGATCGCAATGTAACTTTAATTGTCAAAAAAGACCGCACCCAAGAAATTAAGCAAGTCTTGAAAATGCTCAAAGACGATCCAAAATTTACAGATTTATTATAAATATGTCAAAAGTAAACTCCTGATAGAGGCGATAAAGCTGCTTTTTGAGCTACAACCAAACAATCTTGACGGGCAATTTATTGTATAAGGCGGCTAAAAAGACGCTATATAACTTCCTATTGCTTGTATTTGCCTAATAGGTTTCGAGCAAAACTTATTGGCTCTCAACTATTGTTTCCCTTATTTAACATAACTTGTGTTTTTAACTCAAACTACTTCCCGTCAACGCGAAATTATTGAAGTTGTCCTCCGCAATGGCTGGGACTATATGCGCCGCATTTTAACAGGCGGCAAAGCCGACGAACCCCAGTTGCCCACCCCCGCCGTATTGCGGAACATTTTGGTAGATTTGGGCCCTGTTTATGTCAAGCTGGGTCAACTATTAAGTACGCGCCCGGACTTATTGCCCTCTGCTTATATTGAGGAACTGTCAACGCTTCAAGATGAAGTACCCGCCGTACCTTGGGCAGATATTGAAGTTCTATTACGGCAACAATTAAGTCGTCCGATGGATGAAACTTTTTCTAGTTTTAGTGCCATTCCCGTAGCGGCAGGTTCGATTGCTCAAACTCATCGCGCTACTTTGATCGATGGGCGAGAAGTGGCGGTAAAAGTGCAGCGCCCTGGGATCGATCTTACTATTGCTCAAGATATTTCTTTGATTCGTGGGATTGCCGATTTAGTTGCTCGTACGGAGTTTGGACAAACTTACGAGGTAGATTCTCTGGCTGAAGAATTTACTACGGCATTGCAGGCTGAGTTAGATTTTAAACGCGAAGCTAGTTTTACAGACCAATTGCGGCAAAACTTAGCAGATAGTCGCTGGTTTGACTCTAAACGCTTGGTTGTCGCAGAGATTTTTTGGGATCTGACTACAGAGAAAATTATGGTAATGGAGTGGTTAGATGGCGGCCCCTTGCTATCGGCTACCTTAAATAGCGATCGCGACGGTTTAGACTCTAAACTTGAACGGGGCGAAATTACTTCTTTACTATTTCGTTGCTTTTTTCAGCAGGTATATATTGACGGCTTTTTCCACGCCGATCCTCACCCCGGCAACTTATTTTATCTTAAAGATGGGCGCGTAGCATTATTAGACTGCGGCATGGTAGGTAGGTTAGATCCGCGCACTCAGCAGATTTTAACAGAAATGCTATTAGCGATCGTCGATCTAGATGCTCAAAGATGCAGCCAGCTAACGTTGCAGTTGGCGGATTCTGCTCAACCTGTAATTTTATCGCGTTTGGAGAATGACTACGACCGAATGCTGCGAAAATACTATAATTTAAGTCTTTCGCAAATCAATTTTAGTCAGATATTTTACGAAGTTTTACAAATTGCTCGTAACAATAAAATTCGCTTGCCTGGTAATTTGGGTTTATACGCTAAAACCTTAGCCAATTTAGAAGGAGTTACCCGTAAATTTAATCCTGAAGTTAATTTATTAGATGAAATTAAACCGTTAATTACTGACTTGTTTAGGCGACAATTATTAGGCGCAAATCCGCTTCAGTCATTGTTAAGAACAGCCCTAGACGTTAAAAGCTTGTCTCTCCAATCTCCGCGACACATTGAATTATTATTAGATCGCGTAACTTCTGAGACTTTGCAATGGAACATATCGTTACGCGGACTTGATGGGCTGCGTCGTAGCCTGGACGATTCTGCTAATCGCCTCTCTTTTAGTGTTTTGGTAGGCTCCTTAATTATGGGAGCAGCAATTATTTCTAGTAAAGCGCAAACAACTGATTTGTCTTTACCTAGTAGCGTGTTATTTGCTGCGGCGAGTTTGTTAGGTTTATGGCTAATTTTTAGTATTATCCGTTCGGGAGGCTTGAAGTAGTTTAAAGTGCGACGAAATTTGTAATTAAATTTATAAAAGGCAATTACTAATTTTCAGTAATTGCCTTTCATTTTGATAGCATTTTGCGTCAAAGCTTAAAAAATATCGAAATATTTGCTAATTAAGTGCAGACTTGCTAAATAGGTATAATATTTACTTAGTATGCGAAATTTAAGTAAGGTACTTATCTTTACGCCAGGGGAATAAAGCCTATACAGTAATTGAGAAGCGCTCTTTGTGTGGTGAGGTGAGGAGAAGTGGTGAGACAAATATTTAATAACTTTTGCCTAGCTAGTACCATAGTAGTCTTGGTACAGTCTGTTGGGGCGAGTCAAGTATCGGCGGAGGCGGTAACAGGGATTTATAGCAAGTCTCAAACTATTAAGCTCAAGGTAAGTAATTTTGGGCAGAAAATCAAACGAGTAAAGCCATCGAATCTAGCTCAAACGCCAGGTTTTCCGCAAAATTTGCGATCTCCTACGGAAGTTTTGCCCCAAAGCCTCCCCGCACCGAGCAAGTTTAACCCTAGCCCCAATCCGTTACAATTTCCCACTAAACCTGATGAAGTGCGGCTAGAACCCGCCGAAGGAATTAGCTTGCAACAGGCTTTTGAACTAGCGCGGCGCAATAATCGGCAATTGCAAATTGCTATATTGACTTTAGATCGCAGTAGCGCCAGCGTTAGAGAAGCGCAAGCCCAAGAGTATCCAACTTTAAGCATCCAAGGGGGGTTAAATAGCTCCGCAAGCGATGTATTTAGCTATGATGCCAACCAGCAAAGAACTGGTAGTACAGGCAGTTCTACAGCCTTACGCGGTACGGTAGAACTAAGTTATAACGTCTATACAGCCGGGGAGAGAACTGCTCGAATCCGCGCCGCCGAAGAACAACTACGCTTTGATCAATTAGACGTAGAACGCCTAACAGAGCAATTACGCTTAGATGTCTCTAACGACTACTACGACCTGCAACAAGCCGACGAACAAGTTAGGATTAATAGGGCAGCAGTTACTAACGCTGAAGCAAGTTTACGCGACGCTCAGGCACTAGAACAAGCAGGGGTGGGGACTCGGTTTGATGTTTTGCGATCGCAAGTCCAACTTGCTAATGCCAATCAAAATTTGACTAATGCTTTAAGCCAACAGCAAGTGTCTCGCCGCCAGTTGGTAAACCGTCTAAGTTTAGCCCAAGTAGCCAATGCGATCGCCTCAGATCCCGTAGAAATAGCCGGAGTTTGGAACTTACCTTTAGAAGAAAGTATCATTCAAGCTTTTCAAAATCGAGCCGAGCTACAACAAGAGTTAGTACAGCGTAATATTAGCGAACAAAACCGACGAATAGCTCTAGCGAGTATCAAGCCTAGAGTTGCAGTTAGCAGCAACTACAACATTAGCGATACTTTTAGTGATGACGAAAGCTTCGGCGATGATTACTCCCTAGGGGCAAATGTTACCTGGAACTTGTACGATGGCGGTGCAGCGAGAGCTAGTGCTAGAGCGCAATCGGTAAATATTGCGATCGCTGAAACAAGTTTTGCCGATACTCGCAACCAAGTAAGGTTTGAAGTTGAGGAAGCTTATAGCAATTTGCAATCAAATTTAGCAAACATTCAAACAGCTTCCGTTGCTTTGGAACAAGCTAGAGAAGCATTGCGCCTAGCAAGGTTGCGTTTTCAAGCTGGGGTAGGAACTCAAACCGATGTCATCAGCGCCGAAAACGATTTAACTCAAGCAGAAGGCAATCGAGTCACAGCGATTTTAGATTACAACCGCGCATTGGCAAGTTTGACTAGAGCAATTAGTTCTGGCTCGGCTCCGTAGAAGTGCTACGGTTAATCAGTGTGGTTTAGTGTCATAATCCCTGTAATCGAAATATTTATCTAAAGTTGGTTGAGGCGTTTTTGTGCCGAATCGGAATTATTGGCTATCGTTACTGGTTATTATTGGCTCAGGGGGATTAAGTTTACCCGCCCAAGGTCAAGCACTTGTTCCCTATACGGTGCAAATCAATAGTGCAGAACTAGAAAAACAAGGATTAAGTCTGGCTCAAGAAGCCGCGCAGTTGGCACAGTTTCAACAATACGAATTAGCTTTACCACGAGCTAGGTTAGCAACGCAATTAGCCCCCAAAAGCTACCAATCGTGGCTGTTGTTAGGTGGCTTATATTTGCAAACAAATAAGTTTGCTGAAGCTGTCGCGCCTTTACAACAAGCAAAAACTTTAGATCCCAAAAATCCAGCAATTTTGTTTGCTTTGGGTTCGGCAAATTTTGGTCAAGAGAAGTACCAAGCGGCGGTAGATAATATCCTTGCAGGTTTAGCTCTTAAACCCAACGATCCTGAAGCTTTGTTCGATCTTGGTAATTCTTACTACAAGCTCAATCGTTTACCTGAGGCAATTTCTCAATACGATAAAGCCGTGGCGGGAAATAAAAAGTTTTGGCCGGCAATTAACAATATCGGTTTAATTAAATACGAGCAAGGAGATACTAGAGGCGCGATCGCGTCTTGGCAAAATGCCCTAAAAATCGACAAGCAAGCCGCCGAGCCTCAACTAGCTATAGCGGCGGCTCTCTACGCTCAAGGGCAACAACAACAAGGTGTAGCGGCGGGAGAAGCGGCTTTAAAAATAGATAGTCGTTATGGCGACTTGGAGTTTCTCAAACTAAATTTGTGGGGAACTCGCTTACTCAACGACACCAAAAAACTATTAGCTTCTCCTCGTCTTCGTTCGTTGCAAGCAAGTCCCACACCGCCACAACCAGCAAGTCCAGCGCCCACACGACAATAATTGATCATTGCTGATCAAAAAAGGTAGAGGCGTTGCGCTGCAACGTCTCCACTTAAGCGGACAAACTTCAAGCTTTCGGCATTTTTAGCAAACAAATCCGTAAAAATACTCATTGCGCGATCGCGTTTTGGCAAAATAATTCTACTTTGCTCGGTATCTATGCCAAATTCTTGAACTAGAAATACACGCAATCAGCCACACCAACCCCGCCGCATATCCGGCAATGATATCAGTGGGCCAATGCACTCCTAAGTACAATCGACTAAAACCAATAGCTGTAATTAATAAAGTAGTTAAACTAATAATCCCTACTTGCTGGCGACGGTAGCGAGTTGCCAAGATATAGCCAATAAAGCCGTAAATTACCATTGATACCATTGCATGACCGCTAGGAAAGCTGTATTGACCTACATCTACTATCCGATCCCATAATGCAGGGCGATCGCGGCTAAATAGCTGTTTGAGTAGTATATTTAGTCCTATTGCTCCCGTAGCTGCGATCGCTAAAGTTGTAGCTTCCGACTTCTGTTGGCGTTGTAACAACCAAGCGCCTAAAATCAAACAGATAATTGATAATACTAAGGGGTCGCCAATAAATGTAATTCCCAGCATCGCTATATCTAATAGCGGCGAGTGCCAACTTCTAATCGTCAATAATATACTGGTATCAAAAGCATAACTTTCTGCTTCTAAAACTTCTTCGGCAATTTGGGCAAATACCCACAAGGCAAAAGCCGCTAATAATAAGCCGCCGATTCTAACTTTGAGTAAAAGCGAAAGTAAACGCGATCGCACTATTTGTTTTAAGTAAAGCTTTCCCAAACATTAGCCACCACATCACTAAGCCACTGACGCTGCTGCATATCGAGTAAACTGTCATCGGCTAACAACTGCGCGGTTAATTGTTCCAAAGATTGCCCTTTAGCGCTGACAATTTTAATCACACCTGCGATCGCGGCTGCAACCATTTCTTCGTCAATGGGTTTTTGACGAAGGGCAACAAATTCTTGAGGACTAGCGGGAATTGGGTAAGGCATGGCGTAACGTTAAAAGGGGGGTGTTCTAATAAACTTAACTTAAATGTAAACTTTTTTAAACAAATTCTCATTTATCTTGTAAGGGAAGTGTAGCGCAATCTGTAGCTTTGTCAACTCTGCCTTTCTAAGTAATTCACTAAGAGTTAAAATCGCCAAATGAAAGAAATCCTGTATATAGAAATTCCTACACCCGAAACCGCTTGCGTCCGCCAGTGGCTACATGAAGATTGGCTACCCCTAAATTGCGAAAAGCTAACGACTCCCGTAGGTGTGCGATTGCAGAATGCTAAAACTACAAGCCTTAACGCCAGTATCCCCGAACTTTCAATTTTTACTTGGTCTGTACAACGCACAACTTATTTAAAAGTATTTCGCTTAGGTGAAGTTTTCCCCAACGAACAAAAGCTGCTTACTCAGTTGACAAATCAACTAAATGTCAAGTTTCCCCAGCTATATCCCGAACCACCGACAATCGATTTAGCTAATAGTAATATTTTTGAAGCTTTAGCACCCTATTACCCCTTGACGGCGAAGTATTTTCAAAAAATGCCCAATGGCGAAAAGGATCTTCAGCGCGTCTACTGGTGGGAACAGAGATGGCGCGAAGGAGTCTGTAAAGACGAGCAGCCGACTAAGCAGGTAGTATTTTCTCATCAAGAACAAACTGAACAAAAGCCCGAATACGATTTAATCTATATTGGCGGTGCGTTGGGAATAATTCACGCGGCTGTTATGGCACAGTTAGGCTATCGGGTATTGCTCTTAGAACGCCTACCTTTTGGCAAAATGAACCGAGAATGGAATATTTCGCGCTCAGAGTTGCAAAGCTTAATTGACTTGGGTTTGCTAACCTCCACCGAAGCTGAAAGTATTATTGCTAGAGAATATATTGACGGATTTAATAAATTTTTTGATGGGAATAATCCCAATTATCTAAAATCAGCAGTATTGCATACTCCTACAGTATTAAATATTTGCTTAGAATCAGAAAAATTGCTACAGTTATGCGGCGAAAAGCTTAAAGCGTCCGGTGGTGAGATTTGGGACTTAACAGAGTTTGTGCAAGCGGATGTTAATAAGTCGCAAGTTACAGTTACCGTTGAAAATTTAAAAAACTTTACAAAACGAAAAGTAAGCGGACGTTTATTAGTAGATGCGATGGGGACAGCTTCGCCGATCGCCTGGCAATTGAACGGTAAACGAGCTTTTGATAGCGTTTGTCCCACTGTAGGAGCGGTTGTAGCTAGTGGTTTTGAGCCTGGGGTGTGGGATAGCAACTATGGAGACGTGCTAAACAGTCACGGCGATACGTCGCGGGGAAGACAGTTAATTTGGGAGTTGTTTCCGGGATCTGGGGAAGACTTAACTGTTTATTTGTTTCACTACCACCAAGTAAATAAGATTAATCCTGGTTCGTTGCTGGAAATGTACGAAGACTTTTTTACAATTTTGCCAGAGTATCGGCGTTGCGATTTAGATAAATTAGTGTGGAAAAAACCTACATTTGGTTATATTCCAGGGCATTTTAGTAGCAATAGCCGCGATCGCACGGTGGCGTTTGACAGGTTAATTGCGATCGGTGACGCAGCTTCCTTGCAGTCTCCCTTAGTATTTACGGGTTTTGGCTCATTAGTCCGCAATTTGGGGCGTTTGACAGAGCTTTTAGATACGGCGTTGCAGCACGACTTGTTGAGCGCGAAGCACTTAAATCAAATTCGCGCCTATCAAAGTAATATTGCTGTCACCTGGCTATTTTCCAAAGGCATGATGGTTCCTACCGGAAAACACTTACCACCGCAAAGAATCAACTCAATGCTCAATACATTTTTTGGGCTACTAGCTGACGAACCCTTAGAGGTTGCCGATAACTTTATTAAAGATCGATTTAGTTGGTTTACCTTCAATCGATTGGCGCTCAAAGCAGCTTTTAAAAACCCCGCCTTACTGCCTTGGATTTGGGATTTGGCAGGTGCGAAAGACATTTGGCGCTGGCTAGGAAACTATTTCAACTTTGGCATTCACGCTTTAATTAGTGCCATATTTGCTAGTTGGTTTCCTCAATTAGTTCGCCGTTTTCAACCAAGTCTTGAACCGCGTTTTCCGGCATTATGGTTCAAGTTACTCAACATTAGTTATTCGTTAACGGCGGGGCTGGGACAACCTTATACAAACTTGCGCGGAGCGGTGACACCGATAGATAAAAGGGAGACAGAATTAAGCAGTCAACATTTTAATTATTAGGATTTAGCAGTGCGAGCGCGATTGCACTATGTATAAGTTCAATCAGCAATCAATAAGTTGTTGAAGTTCTACGATTGATAGTATTGATAACTCAACGCCTGAAAAGTCGGAAATATCACGAGTTACTATTAAAACCTTCACTACTGATACTTTTGCTGTAAATAATTTGTATAATCTTCTCCAATTTCTTCGTCACTCAAAGGTGTTGAGGTTGTAGTGGCAATTCCTCGCAGTCCTGTTAAAGTTCCTTGGGGAATTTTATTAGCTGGTGGGATTACTATAGACTGTGTTTTTTGCTTAAGAAACTCTACAAAATCTAATACTTCATTTACTTGCTCCGTTGGCATTGTTTTAACAATCTCATAAGTTTTTTCTGGTGCTTCCATGTTTTTAACTTTTTTAAGATATTTTGTTATTGCCCCAAAACCTACTTAAGATTGCTAGAACCCTTAGAAATGCGCTCTTGTTGTTCCGCCGTCAGCCAACTAGCTCTCGAAAACTGACTTTGAGGCGATAGATATTCACGACGAGCAGAGTCATACTCTAATATTTCCCCTGTTTCAATGTGGTACATCCAACCATGAAGCTCAATTTCACCTTTATGCAGCTTGGAACGAATTGATGGATAAGTCCGCAAATTCTCTAGTTGAGTAAGCACATTTTCCTCAATAGTTACCTGCAATAATTGTTCGCCTTCGTAGTGTTGGTAATTATCCTTAACCGTGCGGCGCGTGGCTTCAGTGTGTTTGAGCCATTGATAAACTAAGGGCATATCTTCCTCTAACTTATCCAATTTTAGTAATCCTTTCATCGCGCCACAGTGAGAGTGACCGCAAACAATAATTTCTCTAATTCCCAACGCTTGCACAGCGTATTCTACCGCCGCGCCTTCCCCACCATTAGCCGCACCATAGGGCGGAATGATATTACCAGCATTGCGGATAATAAACATTTCCCCTGGTTCGCTTTGGGTAATCAAATTTGGGTCAATTCGAGAATCAGAGCAAGTAATAAATAACACTCTTGGATGCTGTCCTTGAGAGAGCAACTCAAACATTTCCCGGTGAGTTGTTAAGTAATTTGTCTGAAAGCTATGTACACCTTGAATTATCTTTTTCATCTTGTTTTTTTAAGTAGTACAGTGCTTTAAGAATTTATTTTTAACTATTTGCTTCAATCAATTGAGAAGTAACCAGCCGATCCATCCACCCTTCTAAATAAACTTGGTTAGCTTTTTGATCAGCCGGATCTTGGCTATCGAGGGGGTAAGGCATTAATCCCAAAATGGCGGCGGTGGTAACACAAAACATCGACTTTTGAAAACTGATACAAATTTGTACCCGTAAATCGTCTTCTCCTCGACGACTGCGATCGCGGTAAAGGTCATGGATATAATCTGGGAGATAATGCCGCATATCTTGCATTAACAACGTTGGAGGAATGCCCGAACCGCCAACAGGCAAAGGATCGGCGTACAAAGCGCCATAATCAAAGCGAGTCAAATCCGGCGGAATTTGATGCGCCTGAGCGTTGTAAGAAACCGTCCCTGAAAATGGTGTACCCCGAAAGAAAATTGCTTCTACATAAGGGACGGCGGTATCTGCTAAAAATGTTATCCCCGCCGACGCTGGAATAATGTCATAACTGCAACCATCTAGCTTAACAGCGTAATTAATCGGTAAACTAGCCGCCGCAACTAAGCCATTTTTGATGTGGTCTACAACTTGGGGAATCGACTGGATTTCACCTTTATCAAACAAGTCGCTTAAGTTCAAAAACATCTCGCTCATTACCCGCCAAAACTGCCCTAGGGCGCTGTAATAAACTTGTTGGCGTACTTGTTCGGGGAGATAGTCGGGGAAAAGTTGATTTAATCCCAACATCAGCGGATTTTGCTTAAATCTTGCCTTAATTGCTGCTTGACTATATGCCATAAATTCTGGCGAATCTAAATACTTATCTAAAGCGCCGCCACCATGCCAAAGCATACCTTTCATACAGTATTCGGCGTATTCGTAATTAATGCGATCGCCCCACCAATGTTTCAGCAGTTTTTTTAAGGAAACATCGCCATTGAAGTATTTAAAAAAGGGAAAAATCACCAAAAACTGATGCTCAGAAATGTAGATTAAATTTTTGTAGTAAGCTTCTAGCACGATGCCGTAGCTTTTCAAGATCCCGACTACATCTAAAACATTTTCTTTACTATCTTTTAGCAAAGCTTCCCCAGTTTTTAGCCGCTCAATATACGCCGCTAAGGGATGACTAGATTTTGAACTTGTAATGTCGATCATCGCTGATACTCGTTTAAAGTGCTGTGACGGCTAACAATAGCTGTGGGTGTTGGTATAATTGTGGTTGCGGAAAGTTTGGGTACGGATGATTCCGTCCCAAACCTTTGCAAGAGGGTAACCTCACTCCAACGCAACATCCAAGCAGGTTGTAACCCAAATATTACAATCGCCGCCGCTAAAATCATGGCTGGAGTGCGGTCAAACCAACTCACCGGGGGCAAATTAAGCGCCGGGGTAGAAAGACGACCAAAAAAGACGCGGTTAACTAACAGCAAAAAGTAAACGGCGGTCAAACCCGTACCAATCATACAGAGCAATGTTTGGGTAGGAAACATTGCAAAACTACCGCGAAATACCAGAAATTCCGAGATAAAACCTACCATTCCCGGTATACCCGAACTTGCCATCACTCCCAATACCATTAAGCTACCAATTAAAGGCAAACCGCGTTCGGGGTTCAATAAACCGCGCAAAGTGTCTAAGTTGCGAGTGCCAGTTTTTTGATAGACTACACCCACCAATAAGAACAGTAGCGCGGAAATTAGCCCATGACTAACCATTTGAAAAACGGCGGCTAATAAGCTTAAAGAAGTAGCACTAGCCGCCGCTAAAAGCACGTAACCCATATGAGCAATAGAGCTATAAGCTACCATTTTTTTCATATCAGTTTGGGCGATCGCAGTAAAAGCCCCATAAAGTACGCTAACTACCGCCCAATTCGCCAGTATCGGCGCTAAAACTGTCCAAGCTTCGGGAAATAAACCTAAACCAAACCGCAATATTCCATAAGTACCTAATTTCAGCAAAACTCCCGCTAATAGCACCGATACGGGGGTTGAGGCTTCAACGTGAGCATCGGGTAGCCAGGTGTGGAAAGGAACTAAAGGAATTTTAATCCCAAAGCCAATTATTATCGCCCCCAAAAGTATTAGTTGCTGTCCAACAGGTAAAGCTTGGGATAATAAAGGCTGATAATCAAAGTTGGTCGAACCACTTAGCCAAGTTAATCCTAAAAATGCTGCCAGAATTAAAATGCCGGAAATAGCTGTATAAATCAGAAATTTTGTGGCTGCATAGGCGCGTTTTTCCCCTCCCCAAATAGCAATAAGTAAGTATAAGGGGATTAACTCTAGCTCGTAGAATAAGAAAAACAGCAACAAGTTATCCGCCAAAAAAGCGCCAACTACACCTGTGTTTAGCAGCAACAGCAAAATGTAATAAAACCTAGGACGACTTACAGATTTATCGCTACTATAAATTGCAATCCAAGTTAGCAAGCTATTTAAAGCCAGCAAAGGCAAAGATAAACCATCTACCCCCAATTGATAGCGCAGTCCAATCGAGTCTATCCAGGGTAGAGATTCAGTAAGTTGCAAACTTGGGTTAGTAATATCAAATTGAGTAACAATAACTATTGTCCAGCCCAAAGAAAGCGCGATCGCAATTATCGCTCCAAGTCTAAAGCTATTGGGGTTGGCTTTTCTAGGCAATAGACCAATAATAATTGCCCCTAATATCGGTATCCAAATTAAAGCACTGAGCATCGTTCTCCTAGAATCCCCACATAAATCGCGTCAAAACTAAACCCAATAGACCAACACCGACAATGATTGTCAGCATATAACCTTGAGACTGTCCCGATACGCTGTACTTCAAACTTTCGCCGCTAAAAATAGACGCTAAACCTACTAAATTCACCGCTCCATCGACAACGTAGCGGTCAAACCAATTGCTAAACCGCGAGATTTGATTGACAGCAAAAACAACACTCACGCGGTACAACCTATCGATGTAAAAGTCGTACCCTAGTAAGTCTTGCACCACTCGCCAAGGCAATTGTAGTGATCGCGACCAAGCTTTATGCAGATATACAGTACCGCCAATCGTGCAGCCAACAACGCTCGACAAAAACAGCGCCGCCACCGAAGGTTTATTAACATATTCCCACGTCGGTAATAAAGACCAGCGCTGTAACATCAACGGCACTAACAAATTGACAATTATTAACGACACCATCGGCACAGCCATTGTCCAACCAACTTCCGGTGTCCGTCGCGTCTTTTGTTGGGGCGATCCTAAAAACACCAGTCTAAATAAGCGAGTCAAATTTAAAGCCGTTAAAGCATTAACTACGAGCAAAACCCCAACTAACCAAGGTTGTTCTACCCACAAGTCATCTACCCCTAGTTGCAGCGCCCAAAAACTTCCCAAAGGCAACAGCCCAACCATTCCCGCCGACCCAACTATAAAGGCTGTGGTTGTGGCTGGCATCCGCGACCACAAGCCGCCCATTTCCGTTAAATCTTGGTTTGTAGTTGTTTGAATTACCGAGCCAACACTCATAAATAATAAGGCTTTGGCGATCGCATGAGTAAATAACAACATCAATGCAAACCCCGTCCATTGCTCCCCAATGGCAATAAATACTAACCCTAAATAAGCGCTAGTAGAGTGCGATAAGGCACGTTTAATATCAATTTGAGCGATCGCTACTAATGAAGCACCAATCGACGTTACCGTACCAATAACTACTAAGGTGGCTAAAGCGATCGGTGACAAACTGAAAATTGGCTGAAGGTCAATTAATATATAAGCTCCGCAAGCTACTACTACAGAGTTTCGTAAAATTGATGCAGGATTTGGCCCTTCCATTGCTTCATCTAGCCACAAATGCAAAGGAAATTGAGCGCATTTGCCGATAGAGCCAGCAATCAAAGATAATCCTAATAAATTTGCTGTCAAAGGCGATAAATTAGCATTTTCTGCCCACTCGTATAAGTCAGGATAGTCTAAGCTTCCTGCCATCGTTGCTAAAGTTACAACCCCCATCAGCAGTAAAATGTCTCCCACCCGCTTTGTTAAAAATGCGTCGCGCGCGGCGGTGACAACTAAGGGTTGAGCGTACCAAAACCCTACCAATAAATAAGTTGATAAAGTCAGTAGTTCTAGCAATATGTAAGTTAAAAGCAAAGAATTACTAATAGCTATGCCGCTCATCGCCCCAGCAAAAAATCCCATCAACGCAAAGAAACGTCCCAAAGCCCAGTCTCTTTCCATATATCCCAGGGCAAAAAGTTGAGCCAAAAGACTTAACCCCGTCACCACTTCCAAAGCGCCCACGTTTATCGACGAGATATCTACACTCAACGTCAAATCTATATCAGCGACTTGCAGCCAATGAAATACTAATCTAAGCGGCTGGTGATCCCAAGTTAAAGGAAAAATCAGCGTGCTATGCACGAACGCTAATACTGTCATCAATAAATTAACGTAAGCCGCCGGTCGCGGCCCCGTACGGCGAATGAGACCTGTAGACCAAGGAAGGGTCACTATAGCGCCAAGCAAGCCATAACAAGGAATCCACCAACCCACTTGTAGGAGGAACTGAGCCATTGAAATTACCATTGATAGTTAAGTAACATTTAATCCCTATAGAACTTCACCAAAATAGTTATAGGGAACTTAGGAAGATATATAAAGTTGAGATTTTATCAAAGATCCTGTTATTTATGTCTTAATCCTGCTATTTATTCATCTTAGAGCTTTCAGTCCGCAAAATAATTCCTGAAACTATAAGCTTTGTTTATCAGGATTCCTTTACTAAACTTATTTTATGATTTGTTAAGTTTATTGATTAGTTTCGCGATCGCCTTTTTTTCCTTGATGCTTGGCGATCGCCTATTCTTTAATAAGTAAACTTAATAAGTGGTATATATACTTATCATTAAAAATTATATTGTCAAAGTAACAGCCGTCACTTTATTCTTAAGTTCAGCACCCTAAAGAGCTTTGCTAAATAAACAAATAATGGCTACCCCCGTGAAAATTCTCATGTGGGAAATTGCCATGAAATATTAGCGTCAAAGACTCGTACAATTGAGACTGATAGGAGAATTAAATGTCAATAGCTGTTGGAATGATTGAGACTAAAGGCTTCCCTGCGATCGTTGAAGCAGCAGATGCTATGGTCAAAGCGGCCCGCGTGACGCTCGTGGGTTATGAAAAAATTGGTAGCGCTCGCGTCACCGTAATTATTCGGGGCGACGTTTCTGAGGTGCAAGCCTCTATAGCCGCCGGAGTTGAATCGGTCAAACGGGTAAATGGTGGAGAAGTATTATCTACTCACGTCATTGCTCGTCCTCACGAAAATCTAGAGTATGTTCTCCCGATTCGTTACACCGAAGAAGTAGAACAATTTCGGATGTAAATAAGAGTAGCCGAGATTTGCGAAAAGATCGGCGCATTTAGTACAAAATCACCAAAAAAATTATCTAAGGATTAAAACTCATGGCAATTGCCGTTGGAATGATCGAAACTCTAGGGTTTCCCGCCGTTGTTGAAGCTGCCGATGCTATGGTTAAAGCAGCACGAGTCACTTTAGTAGGTTACGAAAAAATTGGTAGCGGTCGCGTCACCGTAATCGTTCGGGGAGACGTTTCTGAGGTGCAAGCCTCCGTAGCTGCCGGGGTAGACAACGTTAAAAGAGTTAACGGCGGTCAAGTATTATCTACTCACATCATCGCGCGTCCTCATGAAAACCTAGAGTACGTTCTACCTATCCGCTACACCGAAGAAGTAGAACAATTCCGCGATAGTGTCAGTGGCAGAGCGCTCCATTCTGGCCCTTACACTAGACCATAAATGCAAATTGCCAAAGTTCGTGGCACGGTAGTTAGCAATTATAAAGAACCGAGTCTTAGCGGTGTAAAGTTCCTCCTACTGCAACTTGTAGATGAGGAGGGACGCTTATTACCCAAGTATGAAGTAGCAGCCGATTTCGTAGGGGCAGGGCTAAATGAATGGGTGCTTTTCAGTCGTGGAAGTGCTGCCCGTCAAGTTAGAGGGAGTGAATCGCGTCCGGTAGATGCCGCCGTAGTGGCGATTATTGATACCGTCAGTGTTGACAATCTCTCTATTTACAACAAAAAAGACGAATATCGCTAATTGATTGCAGCATTAAATTCTTAATTTGGAGAATATACCTATGGCGAAGCGTAGTTCCGCCGCTCCCCCTACCCCTTGGTCAAAAAGTCTCACAGAACCAAAAATTGACAAGAGTGCCTACATTCACTCTTTTTCAAACATTATTGGGGATGTACGGATTGACAGCAATGTCATGATTGCCCCCGGTACTTGCATTCGTGCTGACCAAGGCAATCCTTTCTACATCGGCAAAAGTACAAGTATTCAAGATGGCGTAGTAATTAATGGTTTAGAGACAGGACAAGTTGTCGGCGATGACAACAAATCTTACTCCGTTTGGATTGGGAGTAATACTTCAATTACTCACATGACCCTAATTCACGGGCCCGCCTACATCGGCAACAATTCTTTTATTGGGTTTCGCTCGACAATATTTAATTCTCGTATTGGTGAAGGCTGTATCGTCATGATGCACGCCTTGATTCAAGACGTAGAAATTCCCCCAGGTAAGTATGTCCCGTCAGGCAGCATAATTACCACCCAGCAGCAAGCAAATCGTCTTCCCAACGTCCAAGAAGCGGATAAAAATTTTGCTCATCATGTCGCCGGGGTAAACGAAGCTTTAAGGGCAGGCTATCACTGTGTTGATGATGTTGATTGCATTACGCCAATTAGGGAAGAACTAAATAGAACTTACGCCTTGAGTCCAACAGATTCGCAAAAAAGTATTAACAAACAGGAATATCAAGAAATGGGTGTAAATAGAGAAGTAATGGAACAGGTGCGCGATTTGCTGGCTCAAGGCTATCGTATTGGTATGGAACACGCCGACGAGCGGAGATTTCAAACAAGTTCTTGGAAAAGCTGCGCCACAATTCAATCAAGTCGAGATTTTGAAGTATTTGCCGAAATCTCCGCTTGCTTAGAAGAGCATGGCGGCGAATATGTAAGGATAATTGGCATCGATACCAAAGCTAAGAAGCGAATATTAGAAACAATTATTCAAAGACCAAGCGATCGCCCCGGTAGCGGTAATGGTAGTAATAGTTATACGCCTAGCCGCTCTAATAGTTATACGCCAAGTAGCTACAGTAGTAAAGTTAGTAGCAGTGTATTACCTGCTGAAGCTGTAGAGCAAGTCCGCAACCTGTTAGCTCAAGGCTACCGCATCGGGACAGAACATGCCGACAAGCGCCGTTTTCAGACTAGCTCGTGGCATAGTTGCAGCCCCATTGATGCCAAAGGCGAATCTGATGCGATCGCAGCATTAGAAGAATGTATCGCAAATCATGGCGGCGAATACGTGCGAATGGTAGGTATTGATCCCAAAGCCAAGCGCCGGATATCTGAAACTATTATCCAAAGACCCGATGGCAACAATAATATTACGCCATCAACTAGCCGATCCACAGCTACCGCCAGTAGTTCAAGCCGTAGCTCCGCAGCTACCAGCACCCGGCTTAGTGCCGAAATTGTCCAGCAAGTAAGCCAGTTGCTCTCTCAAGGCTGCCAAGTTAGCACCGAATACGCCGACGAACGCAGATATAAAATCAATTCCTGGCAAAGTGGCGGCGTAATTCAATCTCAGCGAGATGCGGAAGTAATTGCGGCTCTAGAATCGACCATAGACGAACATAGTGGCGCTTACGTGCGGCTAATTGGCATTGACCCCAAAGCAAAACGCCGAGTTTGCGAAGTGTTAATTCAACGACCGAGCAAGTAGGACGCATTACTTTAAAAAGCAGATAACTTGATTCCTGTTAAATTCCAGAGACTGTATCTTGATGAAGTTCCCCCCCTTACAGCCCATTAGCAATACTGAATATTATGTTAATGGCGATGTGACTATTCACCCTGGCGCTGCGATCGCACCAGGGGTTCTCCTGCAAGCCGACCCAGAAAGCCAAATTATCGTTGGTGCTGGGGCTTGTATAGGTATGGGCGCAGTTTTGCACGCCTATCAAGGAGTTTTAGAAGTAGGGGAAAGCGCCAACATTGGCACGGGAGTTTTGATCGTAGGCAAAGGTAAAATCGGTACTAATGCTTGCATTGGCTCGATGACAACAATTTTTAACTGCTCCGTAGAGTCTGGGCAAGTCCTAGCGCCGGGGACGCTATTGGGTGACTCAAGCCGCCCAATAGAGGATCAATTACCAGAAAATGTACCGGAAGTTGTAGAACCATCAAACGGTCAAGTAGCCGAGCCTGTAAGTGTCAACAGCGCCCCCGCCGAGGTAGCCGAGGTTACTATAGAAGAACCCCAAGCGCCGGAACCTGTAGCCAAGGCAAATAACCCAGTTTATGGGGAAGAAAGCCTTAACCGATTATTATCGACCCTGTTACCCCATAGGCAAGCTTTAAATCGCCCATTAGATAATAGTCCCAGTAGCAGTTAAGGAGTTTACCCAAGAGGTTTAGAATGGAGGGAAATAACCAACAACACTTGCAAGATTTTAGAGACAAAGCCCTAGGTTTAGTATCGACTGGCAGTTTTCCGGCGATCGTGCGCGTTGCTGACGAAATGCTCAAAACCTCAGAAGTAACATTAGTAGGTTACGAAAAGATTGGTAGCGGTCATTGTACGGCGATCGTTCGTGGCGGCATTTCTAATGTGCGTTTGGCTGTAGAAGTTGGCGCAGAAGTTGCCCAGCAGTTGGATCAATTAATATCTAGTTTAGTTATTGCTCGACCTTTACCAAACTTGGAATTAGTTTTACCGATTGGTACTCGTTTAGCTCAACTGACTCAAAGACAAACAAAGAGCAGTCTCAGCAATCAAGCCATCGGTCTAATTGAAACTAGAGGTTTTCCGGCAATGGTAGGGGCAGCCGATGCTATGCTCAAAGCGGCAGATGTGCAACTTTCGGCCCATGAATTTATTGGTGCGGGTTTGTGTACGGCAATTATTCGCGGCTCAGTAGCAGATGTGGCAGTGGCGGTGGAAGCTGGAATGCACGAAGCAAGAAGGATTGGGGAATTGAACGCCGTAATGGTGATTTCGCGACCTATGGAAGACTTAGAACAAACTCTGCCTATAGCTAGTTGTTGGCTAGAAAGACCTCAGCCATTAGTTATCCCGATAAAGATTAAAGAAACTGAGAAAGAATTAGTCGAATTACCAGAATTAGAGCAGTTAACCGTTCAGCTTGAAGAACAGTTAGAAGAATTATAGTGCGATCGCACTTTTTCCCAAATAACAGGTTTTAATTCTCTAAAATTTAATAAAAGATAGCATAGCAGTTAATTAAACTTAATAGCTCCTAGTATCTAACTCGTAAAAAAGCCTGTTGCCAGCCATAAAAAAACAATTTATAGAAATCGCTGCCAGATAGTTGCTTCTAAGTTGTGTAGAAAACTTTATTGCAAATTATCAGCAAGATCGATGATTTTGTTCTTAGTATAATTACGCAGTTAATCGAGAAATTTACTAGAAAAATCAGTGAATTCCTTGATGAATAAACACTTGAAATATCATAAAAGTTTAATATAACCAACATTTAATTCAAGAAATTTTGGCTAAATTTTCAGTTGCATCAACTACAAAGCCATAGCTTCAAGTTAATCACTCTCTAAAAAACAGGAATATTCGCCCATGGTAGCCTTACCTTTGAATAAAATTGTTACTCCTAAAAAGGAATTTTAAAAAGTTGAACATCCTTTAAAACATCAGTATCCGCAAAGAAACGCCCACTATAGTTTTACAGATTACTTTCACTTCCAGAGTGATCGCGGCATAGTTACAGACTGGAACGAAAGCCGCAATATGTTTGCTAGTGAAGATTTTATTATCGGTTTAATTGAAGGCTTAGAGGAAGAAGTAGGCTCGGCTTCTGGTGTCGTAATGTACAATATCGGCTACCAATGGGGGATGAGAGATGCTAAGTTTTTCCAGCAATGGTTTGAGCAAGAGTACAAGAAAACTATCCGGGAAGTAAATTCAGTCTTCATGCTAGAAGCTTGGTGGTGGCCCTTTACCGCTCAAGGTTGGGGCAACTGGGAAGTAGATATGAGCGAACATAAAAATGGATTTATGTTTGTCAACATTTTTGACTCGGCGGTAGCAAGAACTTTGGGCGATGTTGGTAAACCTGTATGCCACATTTACGCTGGCTTATTTGCTGGTTTCTTTAGCGATATTGTCAAAAAATCTTTGAGTTGCATCGAAATTCAATGTTACTCAATGGGGGAAACCTACTGTAATAAACCTACTTTTACCAAACAAATGTTAAAACAACTAGCCCAATTGAGCAACGAGACTGAAGGACGTTATGCTTCGAGTACCGAACTTCAATTTATCAAAGACTATATTGAGTCTGTAGATACGCGCATCAGTGCTTACGAGAAAATTCAACTCGCCGAAGCCGAAATTGTCAGCAAAGTAGCAGAGATTAGGAATGCGGCGGAACCAGAGTTGTTTGCCAAAGTTTCCCAAGTTGACGGTACTTCTGTATGCAGACGCGACTTTGCCAATATTTTACGCCACTCCGCCGCCGCCTTATTATTTGACGATCGCGATCGGATGCCGGAAAACTTTTTACTTTGGTACAAAATTATTGTGCGGACTTTTAGCTACGATCGCGCCGCAGGCGTAACTTATAAAGTTGTGCAAGAAGTCGCTCAAGAATACCTTACTACTCAAGAATCTACTTTATTCAATCCAATTTTACAACTCAACCAAGTTGTTCTCGGTTAAAAACCGCGATTATTAATTAGCAATTTATCGGAGATATTTTGACGTTATGCAATCAAGTTTAAATCAATCCAAAGCTCACGGTTGGTTAGATATTGTCGAAACCGTTTCTGTAATCGGTTCTATTGGTAGTTCTATTGCCTCTATTTTTATCAATCAAGCGGCTCTGGCTTCAATTCCTTTATCAATTACAGTGATGCTCAATTTAGTAAACCGCCGATTGCAGCTAGAAGCGATCGCTAAAAATAATCAAAGTGCGGTTTCTCAAATCATGCCAGCAGTGGAAGCAAATAGCCAGCAAATCGCCCAATTACAGCAGTCTACTTTTGACTACCCACAAGTTAAAAGCAACGTTCAAGAAAATTCCCAGAGCCTCCAGAGCCTTCAAAGCGCAAATTCTCGTATGCTCCAAGGTATGCTTCAAGAGCAAAACAATCTTCAAGGAAGACTTCATGCTATTGACGAACAGCTAACCCATTCTAGCCAAGACTTTAACCAACTCAAGAGCGATACCCAAGAATACACTCAAATGTTGCAAACAAGTCAATTAGAAGTTGCCGAACTCCTGCAAGGTAAAGCTAAAGTTGAAACCACTATTGAGTCTTTAACTGCACACTTAGTAGAAATTCAAGAGATTATTCCTAGCTTAGTTGAAGGCAATAGCAACTTGATGGATTACACCAAACTTCAAAGCTTATATGAGGAGCAAATGGAAATTGTTAGAAAAGTAGGTTGTTTGCGCGAAATTGATAGTTCCACTCAATCAATTCGGATTGCTCCCCACGATGCTGATGCTTACTACAAACGCGGTCTTAGCTTCCAAGCTTTAGGAGATAATCAAGGCTGTATTGGCGACTTTACCGAAGCAATTAAACTCAATTCTAGCCATGCGTTCGCTTACTATAGTCGCGGTTTAGCTGCTATCGAGCTAGGTAATAAAAAAAGCGCAGTTCAAGATTTACGGGAAGCTGCCAAATTATTTTTTGAGGCTGGCGATATTACCAGCTACCAATTAGCAAAAGACTCTAGTAACCAAATTCATGAGCGAACATCAGTTAGCGCTGAAACTGCCACACAAGTTGCTGTCGGAAGTTTGTTTGCCTAGGTTATACGTTTTATCAGCAACATATTTTAATATGAATAATCAACCTAGTAGACTTCGGCAAACAGAATCAAAGTATTGTGACTTAGAGTTAGTAGGACAAGGTCAATTTGGGCGAGTTTTTCGAGCTACTCATAAAATAAGCGGACAAATAGTTGCACTTAAAGAATTAGAAACAAATCGCTTTCCTACAGCTAAATTTTTACGAGAATTACACTTTTTAATTAGCTTGCAGCATCCTAATGTTGTTACTTTTCAAGGTTTAGAGCATACCTCAACAGGCAGATATTTAGTAATGGATTATTGCGATGGAGGTAGTCTACGCAATCTTATGAATAGAGAAGGAAAACTAAGTTTAGCTTTGAGTTTAAAGTTAGTTATTAATATTCTCGCTGGATTAGAGCATATTCATAGCCGCAAAATTATTCACCGAGATATTAAGCCAGAAAATATTTTACTCAGCCAAGATACCACAGGGTTGATAGCGCGCGTTGCTGATTTTGGGATGTCTAAAATCAATTATGAACTTAGCACCGATAAGCAAGACGATTGTGCGGGTTCTCCTGCTTATATGGCTCCAGAGCGCTTTTACGGTCAGTATTCTCCTGCTTCTGATTTGTACGCTGTAGGTATAATATTATTTGAGTTGATAGTGGGTTTACGTCCCTTTTCTGGCTTACCTGGTGAACTATTAAAAGCCCACATAAATCAAGCGGTAGTAATTCCCGAAGCCGTACCTTTTTTGTTACGCTCTACCATTACTAAAGCGATGCAAAAGCTACCATCTAATCGATTTAGTTCGGCAACAGAGATGCTAAAATCTGTGCAACTGGCGGCGCAAATAGAGGACGCAAGTAGTAACATTGTGCCTCCATCAGAATCGGTGTTTGAGTTTTCTTTTTTTGGTGTGTGATTTTTTACTTAATCTAAGGTAAAAATAATACATTATTTGTTAGTTGCCTTGAGCTACATATTGATGATTGAATTTGCCTGAATAAAAATATGAATTTAACTACAAAACTTTCTTTCTCAAATTGTTATTATCTCCGCAAAATCTTAATACAGCACTCCAAAGATTTGCAATGGATATTAGCATAAAATACTGGGGTTTGCCTTAATTCTTCTGAAGACTTGAAACAACTCTTAGACAGCGTATATTTGGAGGATATTTTAGAACAGCTTTTACAACGGTTGTATGGGGAGGGAAAGGAATTTGATGCCAAAGTTCAGCAATTAGAACTTTTGTGCTTATCTCATCAAAAACTTGTAGCCAAAAATCTCTTATACTCTGAAGAAATGTTAAATACTCAACAGCAAGTTTTTTGGCTTTTGGGTTTTAAAAGAATAGAAATCAAAACTGAGGAAATAGTTGTAGCTCTTAACCACCTAAGTAAATATAGTAGCAACTATTTAGGGGCAAAAATAACTGCAAATAATTGGCAAGGAAATCGCCCTAGTAATAATGATTGGCTAAACCATTTTTCTATCGACAGTTCAGCAAAATTTGCTTTTTCTGGTACGAATGCTGAACCAGAAAGCTTTTTACAACTGCAATTAATCCATACGTGGGTTACAAATTTTGTTCGACAGTATACAAAAACTTTTCGGGATTTTCCTCGCACTATTGAGCAAAAAAAATTAGGCGAAATAAAAGAGGGCTTATTGCTAACCCTTCTTGGTACTTACTCTGCTTGGTTAAATATAAATACAAAACCTGTACATAATTGGCTCAAGTGAGGGGGAATTACCCTTCATCAAACCCATCAGTAGATTTAGTCTCAATGGTTAAGTGTGGCAATCCTTCCAGCTTTTCTACTACCGAAGGTAAAGCTAGCTGTTCGGGTACAAATATAGTTAAACCTCCTGGTACGCACTCCACATCAATCGGGGTATAACCAATAATTTCCCCATCAAGAACTACTTTTTGCGGGGGTTCAGTTTTAATAATTACTCTTTTAGCTCGCAGATAACCGACATCATCACGTTCGGTAGCGCTTTCATTTAAAGCCGTTTGCAGCAAATGATAGGAAGCAGCGATCGCACCAGCGCGAGTTATTGGCGATACTACGGTTACATCCAACAAACCATCGTCAAAAACTACTCCGGCGGGCCCTTGAGCTAAAACCGATGTCGGTGGCGCAGCATTTGCAACGGTAATTGCCGCCGCACTGAGCTTAATAATTTTATCGGCGGTTTCGATCTCAGCTTCAAAAGATTCTAATTCTCGCAGTTGTTGAATCCCAGCCATTACATAGGCTAACACCCCAAACCGATTTTTGGCGCGGCGATCAGCCCTGTCTACAGTTTCAGCCTCAAAACCTATCCCTGCTAGTAACACCATCGGGCGATCGTTGCACTTGGCGGCATCAATTACCCGTGTCAAACCACCCAAAATTGTCTCGCAAGCCGCTTCAATAGTATCTGGCAATTCTAAGGCGGCGGCAAAAGCGTTGGCCGTACCGCGCGAAATAATCCCTAGAGGAATGTTTGTCCCTACTAAAGCACTGGCGGCGGCGGACAATGTGCCATCCCCTCCAGAGGCGATAATACTGGTGGCTCCTTGAGCAATAGCTTCAGTGGCGATCGCATCTGCGTCTAATTCTTCAGTAGTGAACCGGATATCTAACTCTATGGTTGGTTCTAATAACTCTCGAATCGTTGCCAAATCTTGCTCCGGATTACCTTGACCAGCCGAGGGATTAAATATAAGACAAGTTCCAGTTCTTTTCATAGGAGTAAACTTATTGCTTGAAATCCTTTGTAGTGTAACTTTTTGCTCGATATAATAAAATTAATTCTGCTATATCCAAGTATCTATTTAGTTAAAGGTTCTAAATATTTAATTGCTCAATAAAGGTAACAGAAAGAAAGCTAATTTTCACCCTATCTAAAGTTGTAATTAATATCTTATGCCCGACCCAATGATGTATCAACAGGACGAATTTGTTGTTTTAGAACCTAACCAACAAGAACAATTCCTCACCACTAGCGAGCTATTAGAAAAATTAAAAATAGTTTTGGCACATAGTCAGCATGAGTTACCGCAAGAACTACAAAGCTTTTCTTCTGTTGAAGAACAAGCTAATTATTTGATAGATACTAGCTGCGAATTAGTTTTGCAACCCGGTCAATATTTACAATGGTATGCTGTGCGCCTCGAAAAATAAAATCTATTTTTCTAAATCTCCCCCAACTAAAAAATCTAGCTTTTCGGCTCAGAAGTAGTAATTAATGCTAATTCAATAGCGTCTTGTTTTGGCTGAGTAATTTTAACTTCTACTCCAGGTGCAAAAAAACTTGTCATTTTCTGATGTTTTTCTTCCCAGGAATTTAACGGGATTAACGGCGAATAAAAATCAATAATTAGTGTATAAGCACCATTAGTTTCTGTTTCTCGTACACCTGTAATAAGCGGACGCTCTTCATCGCTAGGACTTAAACCTAGATGAGACAAAGAGCTATCAAGATGAGCGTCTTGTCCGTAACGGTAGCGAGTAATATCTTGGCGAATTTGATTTTGGGTGTCGGTAGCTTGCTGCTCTCGAAGGGTAGTAATAGCTGGGGTGGTAGGCTGCGTATAGGGTACGGGTTTTAATTCCGACACTTTCAGCGCTAACCCACCCAGTAACAATGGAATACCATAGAAAAAACCCACCAAGTTTAGGGTAGAATTACCGGAAAAATAAGCATAAAATCCAACAATTGTTAAACCACCACCAATAGTTAAACCGAGGGATCCTAATGAAGTTTGACGTAGCATGAGCTTAGGGCAACAAATATGTAGATATATTAATAAACCTAACCTCCTCTTGCCCGGAAACACAAGTAGCTTATCCTAGAACTTATTTTTAGAGCGTTACCCAGTAGCGGAGGCGAGAATTTATTAGCTTCTTTGTAAATAATTAATAAGACTGATGCCTAAATGACCTACCTATGGTAGGCTGCTTGTGTATTTTACAAACAAATACCGGAAACCTTAAACGAATAGCCCAGCTTAGGAAGTTGGAGCTAAATGTTATATTTTATGATCTGGACAAAGAATAAAGATTAGTACTTCCCTAGTGACTATTAAATATGAATGCCCTTCAACCTAGACAATCACTACAAACTGTAGCGCCTCGCCAGTTCGTCGCACCAAAAAGAAAAACCCGCCAACGCAGCCGCTTGCATCCTTACCAGGGAATAGCGCTGGAAAATACAGCTAAGTTAGTTGTCAATATGGTATTAGTTGCGGGAGCAGTGTCAGCTTTAGTAAAATTGTTGCCTTACAATATTTCTCAACAGGCGAAATTACAAGAAATCTCTACAGAAGTGAAGCAGACAGAAAGTCGTGTAGCCGACTTGCAAACAGATTTTAAACGCTCCTTCGCTCCAGAGCAGGCTAAAACAATTATGGCAGAGCAAAGCAGTCGCGTAGATCCAAGACAACGCCCAGTATTTATTGTGAAAAAATAAGGATAATTTTAGAAGCTATGGTTAGTAACTTGTAGTTCAATAGAGATTCCCCTAACCTCTCTTTTTAAAGTAGGAAATCTCTCCCAAGCTACGGTTTTTAAGCCTGAGTGCAACTACTAAATACTATAAAAAGACTTTTAACTCATCTTCTAAAAACTAAGCAACTGTTGCAACCAAGCTTCAACTTGCGATCGCAAACGATAACTAGCAAGATCCCCCGTTAAATCTTGGGTTAGAGGGAGGTAGGCTAAAGCCCGACGATAATCGGAAATCGCCAAATTCCAATCACCCCATAGGTGGTAAGTCCGTCCTCTTTCTGCGTAGATATTACCTTGCAGTTGACCGAATAAGGCGGCAATTTCTAAGTCTTCCACTGCTTCACTGTAATGTCCTAAGTCGCGCCAGGTAATAGCCCGATTAATCCAGGTGCGGACATGACTGGGGTTGAGATCCAAAGCCCGATCGTAGTCGCTTATTGCCAAATTCGGACTACCAGAAACCGCGTAGTAGTTAGCTCGGTTGTTGTAAGCACTAGCTAGTTGAGGGTTGAGTTGGATTGCTTTATCGTAATCAGCGATCGCTTTGAGCAATTGACCACTTTGAAAGTAGATTAGCCCCCGATTGTTGTAATCGATCGCATTATCGGGATGGCGATCTATTAAATGGCTCAACGAAGCGATCGCGCTCGGATAATCGCCAAGCTTGGCTTTTTCCTTTCCATAGGAACGCAAACAGCGATCAGGTAATAAGTCTGGGGACAAGTTTTCGACGATAATTTGCTCGTCACTGATGTCAAAGGGATAAGGGCGGGGAAAACAATCGGGGAGAGATGCGAGGATTGGAGGATTCATTTTTTTATAACTATGAGCAGTAGCTCAATAAACTCAACTTATAATTTTTGCTGCGGCTACATTGGGGCAGTTGTGTTAGTTTGTCAAGTGGCTTGCAATTATTATCGGTGTTTATTTAAGAAAGTTACCAAAAGTTAATATTGAATACATAATTTATAATTTAGCAGGCTATAACTTGGACTTCATCAATCCTTAGTTCAATTCGACAAATAGAGTTAGCAGTAAAAGCTAAGTCTTTAGACAAGTTGGTACAATGCAACAACTAAGAGCGTCCCATTGACAAAAATATTTTTATGCCCAATACCTTGTTAGATGAGGCTACAGATTTAGCCGCCGATGATTATCTTGTAGTTGGTTTAGCGACTTGCTTTGTCAAAGAAGAGGGCGAAGTCCATGAAGTTGAAGTGATTGAGCCGATCCCCTCTGCGGCTTTGGAAGCTATTGTTAAAGGCATTCCCACATCTTATAAACTTGCCCTTGCTACAACTATTGGCGACGTTGTGACCCAATTACCCCAAAAACCTGCCGGATTCCCTGATTCGGCCCAATTTGCCGATGAATTTGTTTTTAGAGCGATCGCCGCCGCGCGGACTTATAAACGTCGGGATGTAGCGACAACTCATATTCCTCTAGGTACAAGCCGCGATGACTTTAAATACTCTATTGAGCGCAAGCGCGTGTTAAATATGAGCCGTACAGTTACAACCGATGACAATGTAAAACAACATTCTCATACTCATAAAGTGCTGTAACTATGATAAAACTTTACGGGGGCGCACGTAGCCGAGCTTCAATTGTCAAGTGGTATTTAGAAGAATTAGCAATTCCCTACGAGTTCGTGCTGTTAGATATGCAAGCATCAGAACACCTCAAGCCAGAGTTTTTAGCCATTAACCCAATGGGAAAAGTTCCGGCGATCGCCGATGGGGATTTTTATTTATGGGAATCAGGGGCAATTTTGCTTTATTTAGCCCAAAAGTACGACAAAAACACCTTTTCTGTAGAGCAACTGGCAACAATAAATCAATGGATTTCGTTCGCTAACTCTACTTTATTCATCGGAGTTTTTATCGAAGCCCATCGAGAGCGTGAAATGTCCAGGCTATTAACGGCGCTTGACAAGATTTTGGCATCGCAACCGTACTTACTGAGTAAAGAGTTTGGTGTTGCTGATGTCGCAGTAGGTTCAATACTGGCATACATTCCGATGCTGCTAAAGCTCGATTTGAGCGCTTACCCGAAAGTGTTGAACTATATGCAGCGCCTTGGAGAGCGTCCAGCTTTTCAAAAAGCAATGTCAATGTAAAAAAATAGGACAGGCTAAAAGCCTGTCCTATAAATATTAGCTTAGAAAAAAATTATCTAAAACCAATTGCTGCTTGCCAAACAAACGCCAGCAACAAGAAAAATACAGGAATAATTGGTAAAACGTCTATTAAAGGATTAAAAATCGCGTAGGCTTCGGGGAGTTTTGCGAGGATCAGTGCGGCTTCCATCTCTATGTATCTCTACTTTCGCAGCTTTAAGAATTGAAATGGATTTTAACACGAAAGCGATTACCAAGTGAGCTACTCGTTTAATAAACTCTCATCGATTTGGGGATTAAGCCAGTGTTGAAAGTCGGTAGTGAAGCGATTTGCTAATATACTGTCGCGAATTTTTTGCGTAAAACCAATTAATTCAGTTACGTTATGAATGCTGAGGAGAGTATAAGCCAGGATTTCTTGACTTCGCACTAAGTGGGACAAATAAGCGCGGGTAAAGTTTTGGCAAGTGTAACAAGGGCAAGTAGAGTCTAAAGGGGTAAAATCTTCTCTAAACTGGGCGTTTTTAAGGTTCCAGCGATCGCCTTGTACTAGCGCCGCACCGTGTCTTGCAAGTCGTGTAGGGATGACACAATCAAATAAATCTATCCCCGATGCGATCGCCTGCGCCATTTCTCGATAAGTTCCCACACCCATCAAATAACGGGGTTTATTTACAGGTAGCATGGGAGTAGTAGCGGCGACAATTTTGGCAATTAATTCTGGTGGTTCGCCCACACTTACGCCGCCAATAGCGTAGCCCGGTAAATCATAAGCCGCTAGAGCTTGAGCCGCCGCCGCCCGTAGGTCTAGATGTACGCCTCCTTGGACAATACCAAACAAAGCTTGATCGGGGCGCTCGTGAGCGACAATACACCGCTCTAACCAGCGATTTGTGCGATTTGTAGCGGCGGCAATTTCTTCTTTAGTAGCTGGGTAGGGGGGGCATTCATCAAAAGCCATAATGACATCCGCACCCAAAATATTTTGAACTTGAATAGAAAATTCTGGCGTAAAGTTAATAATGTCTCCACCATGAGGAGAGCGAAATATCACTCCTGCTTCAGAAATTTTCCGCATTTGGCTTAAGCTAAAAACTTGAAAACCGCCGGAATCGGTCAAAATTGGTTTTTGCCAATTCATAAACGAGTGCAACCCACCCGCCTTACCAACAATTGATTCACCCGGTTGCAAATGTAAGTGGTAGGTATTTGATAACACCATCTGCGCCCCGGTTGCCTCTAACTGCATGGGAGTTAGGGTTTTGACATTTGCTAACGTTCCTACAGGCATAAATCGCGGCGTTTCTACAATGCCGTGAGGCGTAGAAAAAATGCCTACTCGTGCTTGAGTCTGGCTGCATTTTGCCAAGACTTGATAAGAAAATTCTGACATTAAGGTAAAGAAAATTGCTGCATTCTTACCTCAGTGTAGGATTATAGCGCCAGACTTCTGGTGAGGAAAGTTAAAAAGGGCAACTACCATCGTCATCAATTTCTGCGTCCCACTTAGCGGAGATGACTTGATCCATCATTGCTTCTAAACTTGCAGCGTTTAAGTTGCGCGTTACTCGCTCTTGCAATGGTGTAGAAAGTGGAATTAGTCGTAAGCAGGTGGTATCAAGCATTAAATCAAAATAGGTTTCTTTCTCAAGAGACTGTTTCAGTTCGAGATAATCAAAACTATGAAGATTCAAATAAAGGGCATGATTGGCAATTAGTGTCGCCTGTTGGGAATTCGTAAATATTTCCATAACATCGCCTTCACCTTGGCTTGTAAGCTTGTCATCTTGAATATAGACATAGCGGACTCGCCCCAAATCGGCAAGTAGTCGCCCCATATCTATTTTGTTTGTAATGATGCCAGTATTGATAATGCACGGCGCAGGTAGCTGGGAGTCGGGGCGATAGTTACTCATAATTCAAACAATTTGTCGGCAGAACTTGTCTATAGTGAGGATTAAAAGCGATGTAGAGATTGATAAAGTAGGTTTACTTATACTTACCTTACTAAAACTTCTACTTGCTTGCTTTAAGGCTAAGAGTTTGCTGGCAAATTAAATTAAGGTAATTACAAAAAGTTACAGTCAAAAAGCAGCCTACGATACAATATTATCTCAAGTTTTTTAGTTTGCTTCTATTTACAGCCAGCCAGCAACGATAATTACCGACAAGTAAATACCTCAATCAATTTATATGCAAACTAATCATCGTTGCTGGTGGAAAAGATTGGGTTTGGAAATAACAGCAGCAATTACCTTTTATACCTGTATTCCTATACCCATTAATAACTTAGAGTTTCAGCGCGTAGCTTGCTTTGCCCCGCTAGTTGGACTAATTATTGGTGGGATTTTGGGGCTACTCGACATTGGACTATCCTCAATTGGGATGCCTCTGTTGACCAGTAGTGCTTTAGTAATTGGTTTTTGGGTTGTTTTAACCGGAGGACTGCATTTAGACGGGGTAATGGATGCGGCAGATGGACTAGCTGTACAAGATCCGCAAAAAAGGTTAGAGGTGATGGTAGATAGCGCTACTGGAGCCTTTGGGGCAATGAGTGCGATCGCCCTCTTACTACTCAAAACGGCGGCTTTAACAGACTTGCATAGTCCCCACTGGTTAGGATTGATGGTTGTGTGTGGTTGGGGAAGATGGGGACAACAAATTGCGATCGCCTTTTATCCCTATCTCAAACCCACAGGTAAAGGTAAATTTCACTCTAAAGCTATTACTTCTTACTGGGATTTATTACCAGGATTGATATTAATGCTAAGTATTAGCGCCCTAGCCGTTTTGCTAGATGAAACTCTTTTTAAGTTAGCTTTATTTACAGTCGTGGGGGGCAGTGCGATCGCGCATTTAACGAGTGCGTGGTTTTATTACAAGCTCGGTGGTCATACGGGTGACACCTACGGGGCTGTTGTAGAATGGACAGAAGCCTTTTTATTGTGTGTGTTGACTCTGGCGTGAAATGTTGTTTCAAGCTGGGCGCAGGCGACTAACTTTGAGCTTAAAATTTCCTACTCCAGTCTCCCCAAAAGCCCGAACTCGCACTACATAAGTTCCGGTGGTGGCAATCCGGGTAAATAGTAAGGCATTAGTTGTACCATCTGGCCCATCGTCATTTTCAGAGATAGTTGCTCCATCGGTCGATAGTAGCGTCACCATGGCATCAAAACTATCAGAAGTTAGATCAATGGCTACATTGTCACCTCGATTGAGCTTGACTAAGTAATCGCGGGCAAATCCCCCCATTCCTGTGGGAATATCATTCTCTGTCAGCTTGTCTACAATTTCATTACTAGGCGGTAAAGCCATCGGATTATATAACTTGCTTTGAGCTAGTGCCGAGTACGTCCCAATACTAAGAGTTAGTAGGGTAGAAGGAATTAATAGTAGATGCTTTAACTTAATTAATGAAGCTTTAACGACCATTCACCGTTGCTCAAATATAACTCAAGCTTTATTATGCCTTTGGCTAGTAGCGATCGCTACTAGCCCCGCTACAGCAATTCCCTCTTGTTGTAATACTTTGGCTGCAAAGCTTGCAGTTGCGCCAGTTGTGTAAATATCGTCTATTAGCAATACGGGTTTAACTGGGCGGTGATGACAAAATTCTGCTCCTAAGCCAAAAGCCTTGTTTAAGTTTTCGTGGCGCTGCTGGGGAGATAAATTAAATTGCGCGGCGGTATCTTTTTGGCGGGTTAAACCTAGTTCGTGCAGTTTTAAACCCGTAACACTGCAAAAATGTTCGCCGATGAGAGCGGCTTGATTGTAACCCCGTTGTTTTTGTCTTGTGGGGTGTAAAGGAATCGGGACAACGATTACTTGACGATTGGCAAAAGGCGAATTTAGCCAAGCCTCCGCTAACCAATTTCCCAAAGGACGAGCAATTGTTGGTTGATTTTCGTATTTGAGAGATGAAATCGCGCGTTTGAGCGTACCTTGATAATTTCCCCACACAAATATTGGTAATTGCTGCTGTTCGAGATAGTGGGGGCGTGTTAATTGACATTTTTGCAATTGTCTAGTGCAGTCAAGGCAAAATTCTGTAGGAGTTGCGCGATCGCATAACAGACAATGAGACTCTAAAAATAAGTTGAATAATCCTTGAATATTTCTTGTCCAATGGGGCATTATTTATAACTTCAAATCCTAAAATTATCCCGTGCCACGGGGAAGGTAATGGTACGGTTAATACAGAAAAATTATTTATGCTTGCGTGGATATTGATTCAATACTGCAACCATTGCAAAGGTTTGGCGTTCATCTGGGCTTAGAAAGAATCGAGCAACTACTATTTAGTTTAGGCAACCCCCACCATAATGTACCGATAATTCACGTCGCCGGAACTAATGGCAAAGGTTCGGTATGTGCCTATTTATCCTCAATTTTGACTCAAGCAGGCTACAAAGTAGGACGCTATACATCGCCGCATTTAATAGATTGGAATGAGCGGATTTGTTTAAATGAGCAACCGATTTCTGTAGAAGCATTGCAAAGCTTGCTAATAAAAGTTATTGACGCTATTAATCCCACCACCGAATCGCCGACGCAGTTTGAAGTAATTACGGCGGCGGCTTGGTTGTATTTTGCCCAAAGCAAAGTAGATATAGCGGTAGTAGAAGTAGGTTTAGGGGGAAGATTAGATGCGACTAATATTTGTTGTCCCCTAGTTACTGTAATTACCTCCATTAGCCGCGAACATTGGCAGCAACTAGGCTCAACTTTGACAGAGATTGCCACAGAAAAAGCCGGAATTATGAAGCCTGGTTGTCCGGTAGTAGTGGGACAATTGCCCCTAGAAGCCCAAAATGTCGTGCGATCGCGCCTTACTAAATTAAATTGTCCGGCGGTAGTGGTAGAACCTGCTACAGAATTACCAATTGTTAACGGTCAAAGATGGGCAAGTTATCAAAACATTGACTACCCTTTGCCATTGCTAGGCTTCATTCAATTAAGTAATAGTGCGATCGCCATTTCTACCATTCAAGTATTGCAACAAAAAGGCTGGAAAATTACCCCAGAAGCAATTTCTGCGGGGATGAAGAAAACTCGCTGGCTAGGTCGCCTCCAATGGGTGAAGTACGGCGATTTCTCTTTACTAATTGATGGCGCTCATAATCCGGCGGCAGCCCAAGCTTTACGCCACTATGTAGATACCCTAGAAGCCCCGGTAACATGGGTAATGGGGATGTTATCGACCAAAGACCACCCAGAGATATTTACAGCCTTGCTGCGCGCCCTAGACAGCTTGCACTTAGTCCCCGTTCCCGACCATAGCAGCGCCGATCCGCTAGATTTAGCAGTTATAGCCCGAACTATTTGCCCCAACTTAGCAACTTGCCAGACTCATGAAGACTTATTTTCGGCTTTAAAGACAGTACAAAGCGATCGCCCAGTGATTTTGTGTGGTTCGCTGTATTTAGTAGGATATTTTCTCAAATCTTTGCCATCCCCATAAAAAAGGGATAAACTCAACGAGTTTATCCCTTAGCAAGTATTTTGTGAGATATTCCCCCTTTTTTAAGGCGGCTACCCCTCATCCTCAGAATCTATCTATGCAAAGTCGCTTTAATCAACAACTATACAGAAGCCGATTGAGTCAAAGCAGCGCTTAATATTGCCGCTTTATCGGTTTGTTCCCAAGGCAAATCTAAATCGGTACGTCCAAAGTGACCATAAGCTGCGATGTCCTGGTAAAAACGTCCCCCACGTTCCCCAGGAAGCTGACGCAGGTTAAAGGTATGAATGATGCCCAAAGGACGCAGTTCAAAATGTTCTTTGACTAATTCCAATAAGCGATCATCATCTACTTTGCCTGTGCCAAAGGTTTCAACTAAAATGCTTACTGGTCTTGCGACACCGATAGCATAACTTAGCTGCACTTCGCACTTTTCGGCTAATCCAGCCGCGACGATATTTTTAGCAACATAACGGCAAGCATAAGCGGCGCTACGATCTACTTTTGTGGGATCTTTGCCGGAGAATGCCCCGCCACCATGCCGCGAGTAACCGCCGTAGGTATCAACAATTATTTTGCGTCCAGTTAGCCCAGAATCGCCTTGTGGCCCGCCAATTACAAACTTTCCGGTGGGATTCACCAAAAAGCGTGTTTCTGCGTCTGGTTTGATATCACAGTCCGCAAATACAGGCTCGACAACTGCTGTCCAGAGGTCGGCTTTGATTTTTGCTTGGACTGCCTCAAGCTCTGTAATATCGCCAATAGTAGCAGTATGCTGAGTAGAAACCAAAATCGTATCAATCCCTACAGGCTTACCATCTTCGTAAGCGACGGTTACTTGAGTTTTGCCATCAGGACGCAGGTAAGGCAATTGACCGGTTTTTCGCACTGCGGCTAAACGACGAGCAATTCGTTGAGCAAGACTAATAGGTAAAGGCATCAATTCGGGGGTTTCGTTGCAAGCAAAACCAAACATCAAGCCTTGGTCGCCAGCGCCAACCGCATCAAATTGTTCCTCGCTATCTTGTTCACGGCTTTCTTGAGCCGTGTTTACGCCTTGAGCAATATCGGGAGATTGCTCGTCTAAAGCTACCAAAACCGAGCAGCTCTTAGCACAAAAACCGTTATCAGACTCGGTATAGCCAATATCAGCAATTTTTTTCCGAGCTAGGTCTACATAATTTACTTGAGCTTTAGTTGTAATCTCACCAGTAATTAATATTAATCCGGTGTTAACCACAACTTCGGCGGCAACGCGACTGCTAGGATCTTGGGCGAGTAACGCATCTAAAATGGTATCGGAGATTTGGTCGCAAATTTTATCGGGATGACCTTCAGTTACAGATTCGGAAGTAAACAAGTAGCGACGAGACAAGGGCATTTCCTCCTAGGGATGATTAGCAGCAAATTTCGGTTATTATAACCGTCTACTATCACTATATGTCTAGCTTATAAGCAGAAGAAAGCTGATAACTTCATCAATGATTTACACAAATTTAATATCTTCTAAGTGAGAAATCACTACATCTGCCGATTTTAAATAAGGAGCATCTTGGTTCCAGCAGATGCCAATACATCCGGCGGCTCCGGCTTCACGTGCCATTTTGATGTCTCCCACCGAGTCGCCTATCATGAGAGTATTAATTGGTTCAACTTGTAAAGATTGACAGGCATGAATAAATAATTCTGGATTGGGTTTGCTAATTCCGCCCGGTGTGGTTCCCCTTTGCAATTGAATGTAATCGCTCAACTGATGAGTTTGGACAAAGGCGCGTACTCGCTCCGTAGAAGCGGCGGAAAGAATGCCTAGTTTTAACCCCGCTTGGGAAAGGTATTGCAACACTTCTAAGCTACCGACAAAGAGTGGAGAGGGAGCAGTACCAATAAAGCTATCTGCTTCGGTAAAGGCACGACGAGCTAATTCCAAAGATTCTAACCATCCCTTACCCGTTTCGGCAATGTAGGCGGCTGCCGCTATTTCTGTTTCGTGGCGACTGCCTACTGCCAATAGTCCGGTAGGATCGAGCTTATTTCCATTGATGCCAAAAGCCATTAATAGTGGTTCCCCTATGCCAGGAACTTGCGCGTCGATAATGCGCGATCGCTTTTGTCCTAAGCTTCTTAAATAAGCTTGACTATCTTCAAGAGTCCCATCTTTATCAAAGATGATTGCTTCAATGTTTGTAAAAGTGCGGTTTTTGCATTGAATAGTTGCCAAAAATTCCGATCTCCCAAATTGTGCGGCAAATAAATAAAAAGAGGGAAATTTCCCTCTTTTTTAGCTGATAAATGACCTACGAATAGCCGAATTTAAATTTCTTCGGTTGTTGCGGAGACTTCTTCGCTCGCGTCGGGGATATCTTCGCTTGCGTCAGAGACATCTTCGCTCGCGTCGGGAATATCTTCATCTACCACGGAAACATCTTCGCTCGCGTCGGGGATATCTTCATTCATTGGGGCGATCGCTTCTTCCATTGCGTCGGGGATGTCTTCATCTACAACGGAGACATTTTCCATTGCGTCGGGGATATCTTCATCTACAACGGAGACATCCTCGCCTGTTGTAGAGATATCTTCATCCGTTGGGGCGATCGCTTCTTCCATTGCGTCGGGGATATCTTCGTCAGATAATTCGTCGTCGCTAATTGTAGTACCCTGCTGCTTGGCAAGCATTTGTTCGCGATACTTAGCAGCCATTTCTTCAGCGCCATCAAAGACCAATTGCCGATCTTTAATCATATCGCCGGGTTCTGGCTCTAATTGCTTAGTAGATAAAGAAATTCGTCCTCTTTCAGCATCTAAGTCAATGATCATAACTTTTAGTTCGTCATTGACGTTGAATACACTATGAGGCGTATCGATGTGGTCGTGAGAAATTTCGGAAATGTGCAGTAATCCGCTTACTCCACCAATATCTATAAAAGCACCGTAAGGCTTAATGCCGCGTACAGTTCCAATTACAACCTCGCCGACTTCCAAACGATTCATCTTGCGCTCTACTAAGGCGCGACGATGACTGAGAACTAGACGGTTGCGGTCTTCATCTACTTCTAAAAATTTTAATGGTAATTCTTCGCCTAATAAATCTTCTTTAGGTTTGCGAGTGCTGATGTGAGAGCCAGGAATAAAGCCGCGTAAGCCTTCAATTCTAACTAAAGCACCACCGCGATTTGTAGCGAAAACTCCCGATCGCACGGTAGCATCCTCTGTTTGCAGTTGTCTCACTCGCTCCCAAGCTCTCATATACTCGATGCGACGAATGGAAAGGGTTAGCTGTCCGTCTTCGTTTTCATCGGTAAGAATGAAAAATTCTCGCGTTTCGTTGGATTGTAATACTTCTTCCGGGGCATCTACCCGGTTAATTGACATTTCCTGAATGGGAATATAAGCGGCGGTTTTAGCACCAATATCAATCAGAGCGCCCCTCGGCTCCATACTAAATACTGTACCTGCCACAACATCACCAGGGCTAAAGTGATAGTCATACTTATCGAGCAGTGCAGCAAAATCGTCGTGAGTAAAGCCAATATCTAAAGTAGTTTGTTTCTGATTGACCATGCTAATTTTTCCTGATGTTAGTCTCCGTAGTTTTTTGCCTCCTACGATGCACCTGCGCGCTTGTGATAGCGGCAATTTACACCTAAGCCTCGATCTGTTGCTCTTTGCTAAGGTCGAGGATTTACAATCTTCGGGTTAGTGTTCCCGGTGGTAATGGACGGCGATCACCTGAACACATTTTTGCAATTTACTTTTATTCTCATCCTAGCTTAGGACGTGGTAATTCTAAACGCATTAGTATCCAGACCCATCATTATAACTGAGCTAAGGGGTGCAAATTCTTTTAATGTTCATTAATAGCGCTTTTTAGCTCATTGCCGTGACTGTAAAAACTTCAGGATGGGGTTCAGTAGCACAATTACTTAAATCGTCCAAAGTTTCTACAAAGTCGCGAATATTTTTAAATTGGCGATAAACTGACGCAAACCGCACGTAAGCAACTTCACTAATTGCTTTTAGTTGCTCTAAAACCAGATCGCCAATTTCTAAGCTTGTAACTTCCCGGACTGCGCGCTGTTGTAATTGGGATTCAATTTCATCTACTATTGCCTCTAATTTGAGGTAAGGAATCCCGGTTTTTTGACAAGCGCGAACCATTCCCCGCAAAATTTTGGAGCGGTCGAATAATTCACGATCGCCTGTTTGCTTGATCACGGTAATTGGCACAAATTCTATCCGCTCGTAAGTTGTAAATCGACGCAAACAACTTAAGCATTCCCGCCGCCGCCGGATACTTTGCCCGGCTTCAGTGGCGCGGGATTCTAGCACTCTATTATCGGGATGCTGGCAAAAAGGGCATTGCATAGGGGCAACGGGGATAAGCAAGACTTTTGAGTAGCAAGGCAAATATGGCAAAATCCGATGCTACAAATAAAGCGTAGCATCGGATTTGTACCTAGTAGTAGTTTTCAGTAAACTTTGCTGCTTACTTTTTCTCAATCCGGGGTGGTTCCCGAAAAGCGATCGCAAAAAACAATGTTCCAATGGCAAGAGCCAAAATCAAAATGTAAGCAACGCTTTCCATATTTCAAATCCCAAATTAGTTACTTAATACTGATATTTTACCAATTAAAAGAAAAGAACGGCTGAACAATTCCTTTGCAATTGTGACTTACATGATTGTTTAACCGTTCTTAACATCACTGCCAGCAAAGTTGATTTGATTGCTGCTTAAAGTTTAAACAGCTTCTTTTTTGCGGGTAGATTTGTCTCCCAATTTCTGGAATAGACCCCATTCGACTTGCTCCTCTAAGTCTGCTTCTACCCCTGCAAACACGTCGCGGAAAATTGTCCGAGAACCGTGCCACAAGTGACCGAAGAAGAATAATAAAGCAAATACGGCGTGTCCGTAAGTAAACCAACCTCTAGGACTGGTACGGAATACACCATCAGAGTTGAGTTTTTCGCGGTCAAACTCAAAGGGTTCGCCTAATTGAGCTTTACGCGCGTACTTTTTAACTTCCGAGGGATCTTCAACGGTCTTGCCATTTAAAGCACCACCGTAGAAACTAGCTGTAACTCCCGCTTGCTCGAAGCTGTACTTAGATTCAGCCCGACGGAAAGGAATATCAGCGCGGACAACGCCATCAGCATCGGTCAAAACTACAGGGAAGGTTTCAAAGAAGTTAGGCAGACGACGAACGCTTAATTCGCGTCCTTCACCATCTTTAAATACCGGATGTCCTAGCCAACCTTGAGCGATTCCATCGCCTTTATCCATTGGGCCAACGCGGAATAAACCACCTTTAGCGGGGTCATTACCAACGTAGTCATAGAAAGCAAGTTTTTCAGGAATTGCCGACCAAGCTGCCGTCAGGGTTTGACCTTGGGCTATTTCTTCTTGAACGCGGCGATCAATTTCTTGCTTAAAGTAGCCTTGATCCCATTGGTAGCGGGTGGGACCAAATAGTTCAATTGGGGTAGTAGCGTTGCCGTACCACATTGTCCCAGCTACGATAAAAGCGGCGAAGAAGACGGCGGCAATACTGCTTGATAGTACAGTTTCGATATTACCCATCCGTAGGGCTTTGTAGAGCCTTTCTGGAGGTCTGACGGTAAGGTGAAATAACCCGGCAATAATCCCGACAATACCCGCCGCGATATGGTGAGCTACTACACCGCCAGCATTAAACGGGTTGAAGCCCGCAGGGCCCCATTCAGGCGCAACAGGTTGAACGCTCCCGGTAAGACCATAGGGGTCAGAAACCCACATTCCCGGCCCAAATAAACCTGTGAGGTGAAAAGCACCGAAGCCAAAACAGAGCAAACCAGATAAAAATAAATGGATGCCAAACATTTTGGGCAAATCTAGTGCAGGTTCGCCAGTACGAGGATCTCTAAATAATTCCAAATCCCAATATACCCAGTGCCAGCAAGCAGCTAGGAATAATAGGCCAGAAAGCACGATATGAGCGACGGCAACGCCTTCAAACGACCAAAAACCCGGATCGGTTGCTGCGCCACCAGTAATGTTCCAGCCGCCCCAAGATTGGGTTACGCCTAAACGTGCCATGAAGGGCATGACAAACAATCCTTGTCGCCACATGGGGTTGAGAACAGGATCGCTGGGGTCAAAAATTGCTAGTTCGTACAAAGCCATCGAACCAGCCCAACCAGCGACTAGAGCAGTGTGCATTAAGTGTACAGATATCAGTCGCCCTGGATCGTTCAGAACAACTGTATGTACGCGGTACCAGGGTAGTCCCATTGACTACGATCCTCCAAGGATGAGTATTTACAAACAGTAATTTTTCAGCTTTTTGTTATTGCCAGATGCTTACGCGCATAACAGTTGTTTTAAGTTAAACAGCGATCGCACTTTCGCACTCTGGTAACGCCAAACAAAATGAGTATTATTAAAAAAGTGTAACTATTGACTGGCTCGAATGCAAGAGTATAAAGAGCGCCATGGCACTTTAATTCTGGCTATTCAACCAGAAGTTGGGCATTTTCGACCTGACAACTGGCGGTGGCGTAGCTCAGTCGTTCGATTACTTGGGGGGCGCTCATTAACCGCTTTAATACTACTGAAGCGATCGCATTTGGGGTAATAGAGGCGGGTTTTACTTCAATAGTTAAAATGACTTCTTCTACTCTATAGAGCCATAATGTCTCATTTTGCGTAATTAATTGCAGATTTAATCGTTCAACCTTTGGTTTGCGCCGCCAAGCTGCTTCATTCCACAATCCATCACTTGCCCACACTCTGCCGATTGTCCAGCCATCGGTGAGAAAAAAATATTTCACGCTTGCTTGAACTAATAATTGGTTGTTGTTTACGATAGCAAACAGAGCCATCTTTAATTAACTGCAAAATGATAATTAATCCAGAAAATGTAACTAATTGTTACGGTTCTAATTATCCAGAAGAATTTAAACCCGTAGTAGCCGGACGAGTTAAGAAGCGTTTGGGTAACGCCGCCGGACTAGAGAATTTTGGAGTAAATTTAGTAGAGCTTGCCCCTGGAAGTGCCTCAGCGCTGAGACATTGGCACGATAAGCAAGATGAATTTATTTATGTTGTGTCTGGGGAAATTACTTTATTAACGGATGCTGGAGAGGAGATTTTCAAAGTAGGCGATTGTGCTGGGTTTGCCGCCGGAGTAGCCAACGGGCATTGTTTAATTAATCGTAGTGGAGAAAAGGCTACTTATTTGGAAATTGGCGATCGCACTTCTAGCGATCGGGTAACATATCCTGACGACGATTTAGTTGCCCAAAATAGTCCTGAAGGCTGGATTTTTACGCACAATGATGGCAAATTATACTAAAAGGCGAAGCTTGTTCTTAATGTAGCTTGCCAGGTAATACCGTTAGCACTGTCATTATTAGCGTTGTCGATTAGCTGCACAATCGGACTGACACTCAGATTATCGCTTAGTTGTAGCTTATAAAAAGCCTCGAAATTGGTTTGAGTTGCATTGCCCAAACCTGCCTCTACAAAGGGTTGTCCGATCGCAATTCCGGTTAAAGTTCCTGGTAGTACCAAGTCTCGCCAAGATACTCCCACCGCCCAAGTATGAGGTTGTAAGTCTAGGTTTTGAGAAATTGCTGTATTAAAACCATCGTAATTGCCAATTCCAAACCGACCGAAAAACGCCGTAGTGCGGTTAAAAGCATACTCGCCATTAATTCCAAAGGCTGAAATATCGGTGTTGTCGATTAAGGCTTTAGTATATTGCAAACGGAGAGCAAAGTTAGAGCGGGGTGCGTATTCTAGCTCTATACTGCCCGTATTGCGATCGCCGAATAAGTCCCGATCTCTATTAGCGGCAATATAAAGACTTCGTAATGTAAAATCACCGCCGCCAATATTCCAAGCTAAAGCCGCTCCCGCACCTCCAGGGCGATCAATTTGGTTGGGGACAATGAGGGGGTTATTGAGGAAAAAGCTAGAGCTAAAATCGCTAGATTCATCATTAGCGTAGCGATTGCGATCAATAAAGTCTTCGGGGGGCATTTTTGCCCCGATAGTCACTTCTAAATCTTTTTGAGGACGAAAGGTGTAATATAGCCGTCTTAAGTGGACATTATGATCAACTTGGGAATATTCTAAGCCGCCGCCATCAGCTAATAAACCTGTAGTACCTAGGAGATTGGGTATTTCATTTTGGACAGAAGAAATTGCATCTCCGCCATTATTTCCGGCTTCAAGTTGGGTAATTAGGCGGTTATTAGGGGTAAAGCTAGTAATAAAATTTAAGCGAGTACGGGCGACGAGAGTTGGATTTGCTTTTCTACCTTCAGTAAAGGCAAAAATTACCTCTCCTTGCAATTTACTTGTGGCGGAAAACTGATTAGTTTCTAGATTAGTAACGCGCCTTTCAATATCGTTTAAGCGAGTGCGAATTTGGTCTAAAGGCAAGCGATATTCTAGTTCTAAGCGCCGTAAAGTTACTAAATCCTCTTGATTAACAAAAGTACCAGTATTAGTGACTTGCTCTAACACGCCTTGAAGCGCCGCCGCGAACTCATAACGGCTCAAAGAGCGGTTTCCGCGAAACGTCCCGTCAGGATAGCCAGAAATAGCTCCGTAACGTTGAATAAGAGCGGCTAAAGCAAGATATGCCCAATCCGTAGGCAAAACATCGCCTAGTTCATCTACCGCCGTTACTTGAGCAAGCTGGGTAGAATCAAAATCTAAGTCTTTAGCGGCGACAACTTGAGCTTGAACAGGGAAAGCTAGGAACAAAATCGAGTAACTTGTCAATACCCAACCAGTTCCCAGCTTGCTATTGAAAAATTGATGCTTAAACTGAAACTTCATTGCTGATTTTGAGCGGAGGATGCTTGCTTAGTGCCTGAAGTGCCTAGTTGAATTAGCTCTATTTTGTACCCGTCGGGATCTTCCACAAAAGCAATCACTGTAGAACCGTGTTTCATTGACCCTGCTTCGCGCACTACTTTACCGCCTTGGGTTTTAATTTGTTCGCAGGTGCTATAAATATCATCCACTCCTAGGGCAATATGTCCGTAAGCATTGCCCAATTCGTACTTATCTTCACCCCAGTTATGGGTTAGCTCAATTACGCTATGGTCAGATTCATCGCCATAGCCCACAAAAGCTAGAGTAAATTCGCCCCCTGGATAATCTTTTTGGCGTAATAACTTCATTCCCAGCAGTTCGCAGTAAAACTTTAGGGAAGCCTCTAAGTTGCCCACGCGGAGCATTGTATGTAGTAATCGCATTTTGCAACTCCAAATCCTCTATTACATTACATTTTTTATTGTAAAAACGCGATATATTGCATTTCTAGCTGACTGCTGACTTAATTGAGGTGCTATTGAGGATGATGAATACACTAGATACTGCTATTGATAACATTGTTGCTAGAGAAATTCTCGACTCGCGGGGTCGTCCTACAGTTGAAGCGGAAGTTCACTTAGTTAGTGGTGTAGTAGGGGTCGCTCAAGTCCCCAGTGGGGCATCTACAGGCAGCTTTGAGGCGCATGAGTTGCGAGATGATGATAATAGCCGTTATGGAGGAAAAGGGGTACTCAAAGCGGTACAGAACGTCAATGAAGCGATCGCGCCCCAGTTACTAGGCTTGGATGTAATTAATCAAGAATTAATTGATCGCACGATGATCGCCCTTGATGGATCGCCTAATAAATCTTCTTTGGGTGCAAATGCAATTTTGGCGGTTTCTCTAGCATCTGCAAAGGCTGGTGCGGAGTATCTAGAATTGCCTCTTTACCGCTATCTGGGCGGCCCTTTAGCCAACTTGTTACCTGTACCGTTGATGAATGTAATCAACGGCGGCGCTCACGCTTCTAATAACGTTGATTTTCAAGAGTTTATGATTGTTCCGGTGGGTGCATCTTCTTTTCGGGAAGCGTTACGCTGGGGGGCGGAGATTTTTGCGGCTTTGAGTAAGGTTTTAGACGATAAAGGTTTGCTTACTGGGGTAGGCGATGAAGGTGGTTTTGCGCCGAATTTAGAATCTAATCAAGCGGCTTTAGAATTGCTGATGATGGCGATCGCCAAAGCGGGTTATAAACCAGGGGAAGAAGTAGCGTTGGCGCTAGATGTGGCGGCTAGTGAGTTTTACAAGGATGGTCAATATGTCTACGATGGTGTACCTCACGCACCAACGGAGTTTATTAGTTATTTAGGGCAACTATGCGATTCTTATCCGATAATTTCGATTGAGGATGGTTTGCATGAAGACGATTGGAGTAGTTGGCAGCTTCTTACTCAACAAATAGGTAAGAAAACTCAGCTAGTGGGTGATGATTTGTTTGTAACTAATGTTACTCGTCTGCAAAAAGGTATTGACCAATCTGCCGCTAATGCAATTCTAATTAAGCTCAATCAAATAGGCTCTTTAACGGAAACTTTGGAAACTATAGATTTGGCTACTCGTAATAGTTTCCGCTCTATTATCAGCCACAGATCGGGAGAAACTGAGGATACAACGATCGCAGATTTGGCTGTTGCTACTCGCGCTGGACAAATTAAAACGGGTTCTCTCTGTCGCAGCGAAAGAGTTGCTAAGTATAACCGTTTACTCAGAATTGAAGACCAGTTAGGTAGTCGCGCTGTTTATGCTGGTGCTGTTGGTTTGGGGGCTAAGTAAGTAGTTATAGCTCACTTTAAGAAAAACCGAATATGGGGGGTCTGCCCCCCAAACCCCCCATTG
>NZ_PVWN01000135.1 GCF_003003885.1 Chlorogloea sp. CCALA 695
TTGACCTCATTTACCTTATCCTGGGTAGCAATCTTAACTTCGCTAACTTTATCTTGGGCAGCAGTTTTGACTTCATTAACCTTGTCTTGAGCAACGGTCTTGACTTCATTTACTTTAATTTGGGCAGCAGTTTTAACTTCATTAACCTTATCTTGAGCAAAAGTTTTAACTTCGTTAACCTTGCCTTGAACGGCTTCTTTAACCTGTACGGTTTTAGCCTGCACCCATTGCATTACTTTACTTTTGGCTTGCTCTGCAATGGATTGAGAAGTCTTGTTAACGTCAGTAACCTTATGTTCCGCCCAAGACTTTAAGTTATCGTTGCGAACAAATTTAGAAAGATCCTCAAGGGATTTTTGGGTGTCCTTTAACTGTGCTTGTAGTGAATCAATCCGAGCGAGAGCATCGGCTAATGCCTGCTCTACAGAACCGCGAGTGCTTGCATTATTTGGGTTGACTACCTCTGGCATCTTTGCGTCTAGTTCTATCGGGGTGGGATTTATAGGAAAAGGAATCATCTCTTTGTCTTGCCGCGCCAAGACAATTGCCCCACTGTTAGATTTTTGATTTTCAATTACTGGAGATACGTCTAAAACTACTGCATCTATTATTTCTGCGCGATCTCCTTGGAAAACTTGTTCTTGGACTTGGGCTACTTGAGTTACTTTTAGAGCAGGTTCTAAAGTCTTTTCTGGAGTAACTGGTAAGTTTTGTGCTTGTAGTTCACTTACTTGGGCTACTTCTGGAACAACATTCAAGCTTTTTTCTGGAGTAACTGGTAGGTTTTGTGTTTGTAGTTCACTCACTCTGGCTCCTTCTGGAACAACATTCAAGCTCTTTTGGTGAGTAACTGGTGAATTTTCTAGTGTTAAAGAATGTTTATTTTCTAGAACTTGACCATTTTTGGCGTGGTAGACTTTCTCTCCGTCCACCACAACGCGGACAGAACCTTTTAATTCGTTAGGATTCTCTAAAGCTTGCTGTACTTTTTCCCCAACAGGGGTTGCTAATTTATCAGTAGTGACGACATTATCTGTTTGCTCGTAGACTTTATTGTTGCCAGCAAAAACTTGTAACTTAGAGCCATCAACATTACCAAGCTGTGCTTTTAACGACTCCATCCATGTGACAGAATTTGCTGGCACTGATCCTATCTGTTCTTTTTCCACTGTGACAGGTAGAGGGTCTTGAGGAAGTAAGTTCGCTTCTAGGCGTTCATTTGCAACTTGCACAGAACTTGTTGCTAAAGTGCTTTCTTGTTGGATAGAACTTTGCAAATCTATTTTATTTGCCATCCCTGACAATCGCTCTGTTACTAAATGAGCAAATTCATCCTTGGTTACTCCCATTCGCTCGTAAATACTATGCTCTGGGAGAAAATAAACAGCTTCACCATGCGAGTTAGTGTCTAGCAATGTAAATTCATAGTGCCTATCAGGAATATTTTGGTGCATTGTGGCATCAGAGTAAGCGTCATCATAAATTTCAACACTCACTGATGAATCTTGTCGCTGACAAACACTTATCTCTAAACCGTTAATTCTTTCGCTAACTCCTCCATTACTGTCGTCATACACCTCGCCATCAGCCATTTGACCTTTCTGCCATTCAGTAGCGTTATTGCGCTTTTCAATAACGTGCATTGCCGCATCTCTTACTGACATAGCCAGTGGCGTTTTTATCTCTGGGGCTGTTTCGCGGGGACTAGGACGTGGGGGAGGATCTGGTTCTAACCTTAGCTTCTCTAGAGATGCTTTAAGCTCTTCAATCGTCGGTTCCATTTTATTTTCCTACCTCAATGGATGGTGGATTAAAACTATTTTTTACTGCTTTACTTGGTGTTATTTGGATAACTCAAAAACTCCTATGAACCCAGATTCAACCTATGCAAAAAATCCGACCTCTCAGTTTTGCAAATAATGACTAATTCGAGATACTAAAAATTCTTGATTGGGAATTTCAGGTAGCACAGCCCCTCCCAGTTTATCTAACAAAACTTCGTTCCCTGCTTGAATATAAGCCCACTGGTCGTCAATTAATATTTGGACAACAGATTCATCAGTAATATTTTTAAGACTAATATCAAACCATTGACCATTTCTGTAGTGATAAGCTGAATCAGAGCAACTATCACCTAAATACACCTCAATTTCTTTAGGTCGATAGCCATTGGGAAACGGAGTCAGATTGATAGAGTCTTCGGCGTTAAGCGTTGCATTTGGATATTGAGTCACAGTGGAAGTCTCCTAACAAATTAAACTTTTGACACTAAAGAGCGCACGTTTTAGGGAATATATAGTGATTCTTCCTCAACTCTTTTTACTGTATCTTTGACAGTTTGATTTAAAGCTACTAACCATTGATTAACTGTTAGGCTTTGCTCCACTTGCTCTATTTTTGGCAATGAAAATAGAGAATTAGTCTGAAATTGCTTGGCAACATTCTTGGGATCTAGATCGAGAGCATTTTGAGAACTACGGTAGATAAGTTCTGTTTTGGTTGAAACTCCTATTAACTCTAAAACTCTGATTGTTTTGTTTTCTAATTGTGGGGAACGCAAAGCATTTTCTAACCGTTCTAGAGTTGCATCAGACACGTCTTCGTTTGGATAAATTTTTTCCCGCCCTAGAGATATAATAATTTTGTCTTTGTCACCAAACAGTGAGGCTAGATCGTTTATTCGTTGTTGATTTGACATTAGCTAACCTCCACTAGCACTGATTTGACTTCGGGAAAATGACCTCTAACTCGATTGAGGATGACGCGCTCTCTTACCTGAATAAATACTGCGCCATCGTCACCTATACCCTCAACGATGGTTGGTGGAGTATCACAGTTGGTTTCATTAGTAGTAAGCACACCCTTTTTGATTGCTAGTGCCGGAAGGTCAGCACAGTCGTAGTAAATTTCAAATAGTTCCAACTTGTAATTTTCAGTTAATACAGGAAGCGATCGCGCCATCAAGTAGTTTTGGGCAACCGATGGGTATTCCGACAACGTTCGCTGGACTTCTTGAGGCAATTTTGACAACACAGTTTGTTCAGTGGGAGTAAACATTAATACCTCCAAAGCGATCTACTTTAAATAGCAGTTGAAATTGAAAACCGAACACTAAAATCCACTAAGAGCTTGGTCAGCGATTTGTTGAT
>NZ_PVWN01000076.1 GCF_003003885.1 Chlorogloea sp. CCALA 695
CATTTCTTAATAATCTTCTTTTTTACATCTTCAAAGTTTACGATATTTGTAGTGGGTTTGATCTCAAATTGCTGTAAATACAATCCTGCCAAATACCTTGACGCCAACGATAGAAGCGGCTTGATACTGTACCCCGTGACCCATAACGTTCGGGCAAGTCGTCCCACGGCGCACCCGTGCGGTGAATCCACAAAATGCCGTTGATGATCCCTCGATGGTCAGCAGCAGGTCGCCCGGTACGCGCTTTTGTCGGCAGCAAGGGGTAAAGTTTTTGCCCTATTCGTATCATTTAGGTCACCACAATGTAACGGCATAGAAAGTTACTCCAGTTAGTTTTCCGATATTAGAATCCTTATATTCTCACTTTTTTCCGCTATAGCCCTCTTCTGTCAGACTCCGAAATTAAAAAGTAGTAAATAAAGTATTTCATCCAGAAGAATAAAAGGGTTTGAACTGATTCATTGCACTGATTAAATGATTAAATCCAAGCAATAAATTGGAGTTGGGGAAAATATCTAACCAAGGATAAACTAACCAAAACGATAAGAGTGGTTGGACAACTAATCGCAGATTATTTAGAACATTCTTCCACCCAGAGTTATGATTCCATTGTTGATGATTAGAAAAATCTACAGAATTACTTTTTTGACTCTCAGTTTGAATTTGATGAGATTCACGTATGGATAAAAAAGCTGGAGAACTTAAACTAATCATTGTATAAACACAAAAAATAATCTCCCACCACCTTTCAATATCCTTAAAATGAGTAAAGCGATAATCTGTCCACCCCAATTCCTGTTTACACTGCCGGGAGCCATATTCTACCCATGTTCTTAGTCCATATAAATCCCCTAAAGTTTTTTTCAATTTCCCTTGAAGATTCGTCATGGTGAACGAAGTAGAATTTTCTGGCATGGTTTCTGGGTCAGTAGTTATTTCCCAATAAGTTATCGCTCTTTTTTTACCATAAATTATTTCCCTGATGTATCTAGTCTCTGACTTTTGATTACTAAATGTTCGCTCAAAAAAACTCCATTTATTCGCTCTAACGCTTTGGCTAGCTGGCAACCAAACTGCATGATTACTTCTAATCGCTACCACATAATCTAAGTTATGTTCAGCTAAACTACTCAAAAACTGGCTACTTTCACCATATAAACTATCCGCCAAAACTAGATTAATACTGAAACCTTCGTTAATTAACTCTGTAATAATTTCTGCGGCTAGCTCGATTTTAGTTTGATATTTATCTTCTGCTTTTAGCGTTCCCTTGGGTTTAAATATTTTGACAATTAAAGGAAAGGTTATATTACAGTAAACTCCGTAAGCATTTACTGAAACTATGCCGTTATCTATTTTCCCAATACTTCCTAAATATTGCCTAGCCACATAATCTGTTTTTTTACCTTTTTTTCGATCTCCTGTCTCATCAATTACTACAGTTATGGCATTTCCCTGTAATGCTTTCTTTATCTTCGCTAATCTTCTGCTTCTTAATTGCTCCGTTGACCAATCACAATTTGCTATAAAATGATGTAATGACTGGGCAGAATTTACACTTACTACCTTGGCTATCTCTGGTAAGGATTTTCTTTTTATCGGTGAAATTATCCCTAAGTGTAAATATTTGAAGCACTTCTTTGTTTCTTACTTCTTTAAATAAGTCTCTATACTCTGCACAATACTCGTCTATAAGCGCTACTGTTGGTTGAGCATCTCTAGGCAAATGCTTCAAGATTTGTAATTCCACATCCATTACCCTACCTACCTTATAGAGTTTTATCCTTCACTTATTTTATTTATTATATCCGGAAACTGACACAAGAGGGATATCTAGTGTCCCTTTTGTGTTTGCAGATACGCCTTAGTCTGTATTCGGATTCATAGGAACATTTAATTGGAACTGAAAGAGCCTGCGATCGTGCAAGCCCCGTGACTACAGCGTGGTATGACGACTGTAGGTGTGTAGTATTTCATAACGGTCTAATCATGCCTGTTGAGCAATAGGTTAACCAACAGCCTCAGCTAGATGCCCCGTTAGAGCCAGCGCCAGAAGGAATTGAATTGGTGAGAAGGGTTGTAGAACAAATTAAGGCGAAACAGGCGGCGCTCAGAGCCGAGAAATTAGCAGAGCAGATCAGGTCTTTCGATATCTTTCCATAAAAAAGGCACTCTAGTCGCCAATCATGAAAAACCTTTGAACGTTGTTCCACACCATTAGCGATCATTTTTGGGGAATAGCTTATAGAATTACTACTTCTAGATTCAATAGTTGCCATTTTGTAATTATAAATACATTTTCATCAAGAAAATACTGGTACTACTATCAATTAGCGACAACTATTAATAGTTTAGATTATTAACCAAAACAAAAAACTTAATTGGCTTCTAGGGTTCCGGTTTAAATTATTCTGGGTTTCAGGAAATTTAAGTGTCAGGTCCGAGAGAAGCAACTAACATTCATAAGAATATTAGTTACACGGCGGGAGAAAAGCCCGGGAGAACCAATAACAGTTGTTTAACTGTTGTTGACTCCTGGGTTTTTTGTTGACAGAGTGCAGTTTTATACCAGGGAGCAGTTAAAATGACCGAGCGTGATCGCCCATTAGAAGAAAGTTTAGAATCTCATCCCCAGCAACCCCCTAGCGAGGCGGAAAGAGCCTTAGAAAGCGAAAGACAATTACCTTTAACTGGTTGGCAACAAGAAGTCTCTAAGGGCTTAGAATTTGGTTTAGAAGGAGCAGAAAGTATAGGCGATCGCTCTATTCCTACTTTTTCTCGTGGTGAATTACCTCACTATGCGGGAATCAATACTTTTTTAAAAGCTCCTTATATTGAAGATGTCCGCAAAGTTGGCGAATTTGATGTAGCAGTAGTTGGTGTACCTCATGATTCTGGCACAACTTATCGCCCCGGTACTCGTTTCGGACCTCAAGGAATCCGTCGCATTTCGGCGCTTTATACCCCTTATAGTTTTGAATTAGGGGTAGATTTGCGTGAACAAATTACCTTGTGTGATGTGGGCGATATATTTACAATTCCCGCTAATAATGAAAAGTCTTTTGACCAAATTTCTAAAGGCATTGCTCACATTTTTAGCTCTGGTGCATTTCCAATTATTTTAGGGGGAGATCATTCTATTGGCTATCCTACAGTACGCGGTATTTGTCGTCATTTAGGCGATAAAAAAGTTGGCATTATTCACTTCGACCGCCACGTAGATACTCAAGAGAAAGATTTAGACGAGAGGATGCACACTTGCCCTTGGTTTCACGCCACAAATATTAAAAACGCTCCACCTAAAAACTTAGTTCAATTAGGAATTGGTGGCTGGCAAGTTCCCCGTGAAGGCGTAAAGTTTCATCGAGAGAAAGCTTGTAACGTTTTAACAGTTACAGACATTGTAGAAAAAGGTTTAGATTACGCGGTAGACTTTGCTTTAGAAAGAGCTTTAGACGGTACAGATTGCATTTATATCAGTTTTGATATTGACTGTATTGATGCGGGCTTTGTTCCTGGTACTGGCTGGCCAGAACCCGGCGGTTTGTTACCCCGTGAAGCTTTATATATGTTAGGTAAAATTGTCCAGCGCGCTCCTATTTGTGGTTTAGAAGTTGTTGAAGTTTCTCCACCGTATGATGTTAGCGACATGACAGCATTATTAGCTGCGAGGGTAATTTGCGATACTATGGGTCATTTAGTAGTATCAGGACAATTACCAAGAAAACAAAAACCTGGCTACATTCACCCTTACGCTCAACCAGAATTAGTTAAAGAGTGGACTAATTAATGCACGAAACGGATATGACTAAGGCGTTAATTTTGACTGTTAAAGATTGGCAAAAAGATCAGAAAGAATTGCCGCAAATAGCTTGTATTCATTTAATAGTTGGAAAGTTTACGTGTGTAGAGCCTGTTGGCTTGCAATTTGCCTTTGAAGCGCAGACTAAGAATACGTTTTTACATGGGGTAAAGCTAGTTATACAAGAAACACCTTTGATAGCTTTTTGTCATACTTGTCAAGTAGAATATTGCCCAGAAATTGGCATTCAATACGCTTGTCCTCGGTGCAAGTCGCCGATGGATGATATTAGATCGGGAAGGGAATTAAAAATTGATAAAGTTGAGTATTTAGAGAATTATGCACCAAACTTTTGACGCAGCTTTGAGTATTAATTTACTTCACGCTAACCAAACAGGAGCAGATAGCAATCGTGCTCATTTTGATGAATGGGGAATTACTTGTTTAAATATTATGAGTAGTCCCGGCGCTGGCAAAACAGTGTTACTAGAACAAACTCTAGAAGCTTTGAGTAGCGAAATCAAAGTTGCTGTAATTGAAGGGGATATGACGACAGAGTTAGACGCAGAACGTTTGCGTAAATATAATGTTCCAGTTATTGCGATTAATACCGGGCGTTCTTGTCACTTAGATTCAAGAATGGTGGCAGGAGGAATTCATCAATTAGAACATCAATACAACCCCACAGATTTTGATTTGGTGTTAGTAGAAAATGTAGGCAACTTGGTTTGTCCTGCCGAATTTGAAGTAGGAGAACACTTGAAAATTGCGCTTTTAAGCATTACTGAAGGCGAAGATAAACCGCTCAAGTATCCAATTATGTTTCAACAAGCAGATTGCTTGCTAATTACGAAAATCGATCTAGCGCCTTATTTAGACGTAGATATTAATCGCATTGAGGAAAATGTTAGGCAAATGAATCCTCACGTCAAGATAATTACTATTTCCGCCAAAACTGGAGCAGGTTTAGAAGCTTGGTTAGATTGGGTAAAGTCGCAAGTAGTAGCAAAACCTACCTTAGTTGGAAAGCCTGAGTAACAGACAATTGTGTAGCAATAGTAGCAGACAAAGTAATCTGCTATTTCGTATGAAATTAGACTAAGCCTAGAAAAAAACTACTGGCAAAATGCAATGAAAGTGCAATCGCTGTTTACATACATTGCTCTATTTATAGTTGGCTTGACTTTAACGGTTAGTTGCACAAATCCAGCAACCTATATGAAAACTAGCTCTGATACAGCTTCATCTTCTGGAGGAGGCGATGCAACTATTGCTAGTCTTGGATTTAGCGCTTGGCCCGGTTGGATTCCCTGGCAAGTGACCCAAGATCAAAATATCTTTGAGACAAATAAAGCCTCTGTAAATCTGAAGTGGTTTGATGGATATTTAGAATCTATTAGCACCTTAGCCGCCCAACAAATTACAGCAAATAGTCAAACCCTAAACGATACTGTTAGCTCGGTTTCTGGGGGTGCAGATCAAGTAGTGGTGCTAGTAAACGACAACTCTACAGGCAACGATAAAATCATTGCCCGAGAGGGCATTAACTCTATTGCTGACCTTAAAGGCAAAAAAGTCGCCGCCGAAGAAGGAACAGTAGATCACTTTTTATTGTTATTGGGACTTGAAAAAGCAGGTTTGAGTTCTCAAGATATTCAATTTGTACCTTTAGAAACAGGTAAAGCCTCCGCCGCCTTCGTGGGAGGACAAGTAGATGCAGTGGGAGTATTTGCACCCTTTACAACTCAAGCTCTCAAGCGTCCTGGAAGCAAAGAATTATTTAGTTCTAAAGAATTTCCGGGGGCAATTCCCGATCATTTGGTAGTAACGCGCAAACTTATCAACGAGCATCCAGAGCAAGTACAGGCGTTAATAGATTCGTGGTTTGCAACCTTGGATTATATAGCGACAAATTCCGATAGTGCGATCGCAATTATGGCAAAAAGAGCCGGGGTTAGTATCCCAGAATACAGAGAATACGCCGAAGGAACTCATATTTTTAGTATTGAAGAAAACCTCAAAGCCTTTCTTCCCGGTAAAGACAGAACATCTTTAGCTTTTGCGGCGGAGGAAATGAGTGAGTTTTTAACCAACGTTGGATTAGCAAAGCAAAAGCCAGATATTAGCAACTTATTTGATGATCGCTTTATTAAAGCCTACGCCCAAAAAGCAAAAAAATAAACTCACCTAGCACCACAAAGCCATGAGTCCCACCGAATCAATGCTGCGAAATGCCAAACAATCTAAAAGCCTCCAGTCAACTGTTTTCTGGCGACTTGGCGAAGATATTCCCAAACCTCTAAATACAGCATTAATTGCTACATCTATTGCTTTGCCACTGCTGCTGTGGTGGCTAGTGACTACTTTTGGCAATGTAAATCCGCAGTTTCTGCCTTCTCCGGCGCAAGTAATGGCAGCCTTTAGGCGATTATGGGGTACGGGTGATTTATTAAAAGACACTGTAGCAAGCCTTTGGCGGGTGGGTGTAGGCTTTTCGCTGGCGGTAATCTTTTCAATTCCTGTAGGGGTATTGATGGGCAGTTTTGCCAGTATTAGAGCTTTGCTAGAGCCTCTATTTGGCTTAATTCGCTATATGCCTGCGCCTGCTTTTATTCCCTTGCTAATTTTGTATTTGGGGATTGGTGAAGAACCAAAAATTACTTTGATCTTCATTGGCGTATTTTTCTTCAACTCTTTAATGGTCATGGATACAGTCAAATTTGTACCCAAAGACTTAATTGAAGCCACCTATACTTTGGGTGGAAGTCGGATACAGACATTGTTACAGGTAATTTCTCCCCACGTTATCCCAGGAATTATTGATGCTTGTCGGATTAACTTAGCCGCCGCTTGGCAATTGGTGATTGTGTCAGAATTAATTGCCGCCAATGAAGGCTTAGGGCGGCGAATCAGCGTCGCCGGAAGGTTTTTGAGAACCGATGAAATTTTTGTGGGGTTAATTGTAATTGGTGTAATTGGACTGACTTTTGACTTGCTATTTCAATATTTATTAAGGGTTTCATGTAGCTGGGCAAGTCAAAAAAGATAAATCTACCATCAAGCAACTACTAAACAATCAGGGGCAAATTATGTATCTACAAGTTAATGAATTAAACAAAAACTTTGAAACCAAGCAAGGCTCTTTAACAGTCTTAAAAGATATTAATATGACAATCGCACGCGGTGAATTTATCTGCGCTGTAGGAGCATCAGGATCGGGTAAATCTACTTTGCTACGTCAAATTGCCGGATTAGATAGCCCCACTACTGGAGAAGTTAAAGTTGACGGGAGGCGCGTAACTGGCCCAGGTCCCGACCGAGGAATGGTATTTCAACACTACACCCTTTATCCCTGGATGAGCGTCCAAAAAAATACAGAATTTGGGCTGAAGTTACAAGGATTATCCAAAAAAGAGCGCCGCGAGAAAGCCAGTTATTATTTAAAAGTAGTGGGGTTAGAAAACTTTGCTAAATCCTTACCCAAAGAGTTATCAGGAGGAATGAAACAACGCTGTGCGATCGCTCGTGCTTTAGCTTCTGAACCCAAGGTAATGTTGATGGATGAGCCTTTTGGGGCGTTAGATATCCATACCAAAGAATCGATGCACCAATTTATGTTAGAGCTTTGGGAAAAAACTAACTTAACGATTTTTATGATTACCCACGACGTGGAAGAAGCGGTATTTCTCTCCAATCGTATTTATGCTTTAACAGCGCGTCCCGGTACGATCAACAAGGAAATGTCAATTAAATTACCCAATCGCAATGTTACAGTCAAGCGCCACTCCATATTCCAGGATTATCGAGAGGAATTAATGGAATTGCTACGGGGAAAACCTACCGAAGTACTCGGGTCGTGCCTCAAGAAAGCGTGGAATTGATATTATGGGGATGTTATGGAAATGTTGATAGGCTTTAAACAAGTAATCCAAACTCATATCTATTGATAAATATTCCAATCATAATATTGTGCATTCTAACTGTTTTGGAAAAGCAAATTGTTTTGCATACTAAACGTTTAATCAGGGTGCTTAAATTTATCTGCTTACTTTCTATTCTTTGCGTGTTTTGTTTACCAACAATAGGTTTTTGCTTTTCATAATGGCGTAAGCACACGCTCCGGCGTTTGAGTAGCAAGTGTGACAAAAACCACGCTAAGGACTTTTAGCCAAGTTAAGTTAACGAAATCAGTGGGGTTTCACACGTGCGAGATCGCACTTGAAGTTTTTATATCACCTGTACGATTAGTAATTATGGACTTTATAAAGCCCTTGCTATGAAACAGTTTCAGGCTTAATGTTGTTTTCTTCTCCGTTGCTACTCAAACCCCTACGACTGGTCGCTATCTTCATGCGCGACCAACTGATAGTTCTAGTCCAGGGATAATTCATTCTAGAAGTAAAAATAGCTTGTCGATGTCATGGGCAAGAAATCGTTGAGCCTTGGTAAGAGAATCATAACCACCCTTGCGAGCAAGATTGATGGCAATATTGCGAATAATAGACCAATTGGTGGCAGCATTAGAGTTACGGAAAGGAGCAGCATCAACACCCGCAATCACATCTTTTGACTTTTGGTACTATTTCTGTTCGCCAAGTCTACCAAAGTACCAAAGCTAAAGCCGCCGAATTAGCCAGCAATCCCAAAGCCCAGTTTTCTCTCAAGGCTTTCCGCGATCGCCTGCGCTGGCACGATAGTTTCACCCAAAGATTGTATTTCCATCCAGAATTAGTAGATACCAACCGTTACCCAGAGTTTGACGAGTGTTACTCACCTGCCGAGTTAGATGAGGAAAAGCAGGAGTTATTTGCCGCCTGGAAAGAAGGGCAAACAGGATTCCCCCTAGTAGATGCTTCGATGCGGCAACTCAAAACAATAGGGTGGATGAATTTTCGGATGAGGGCAATGTGCGCCACTTTCCTATGTATCAACTGTGGCATTTCTTGGCATCACGGCGCAGAGCATTACATGAAATACTTAGTAGATGGCGACTTGGCTATTGATAATTGGCAGTGGCAGATGCAAGCAGGGGTAACAAATCCGTTGTCTGACACCTTCCGCATCTACAATCCCAATAAAAATCTAGAGGAAAAAGATGGCGATCTGAAGTTTATTTACCACTGGGTTGAAGAATTGCGTGGTTATAGTTTGCCAGAAATACTCAATGGAGCGTACCTAAACGAAAGCCCATACCCTGAGCCAATACTAGACTGGGCGCAGACTCGAAAGACTAACGGCAAAATTGTATCAGACTTGCGGAAGCGGGTGAAAGTGCGATTAGTAGCCGAGCAGGGGGTAGAGTTAGAGCAGGCGGTGATCGCCAAAAAGACCGTAGAGAAGTATTGGGAGAACAAGGATAAGCAATACCAAGAATATCAAACAAAAATAACATGAATTTTATTAAAGGATTGTTAGGCGTTGGGCTACTGGCAAGCGCTATTTATATGGGCTTTGCTAATTTCCCCTTGTGGAGCGTTCCAGCATTATCTTTATTCTTCACCGCCGCTTATATTCAAGGCAAGTGGTACTTGTGGAACAGGTTATTTCAGCAACAGAATCGCCAACTATATCAGTCTCTACTTGTAACTTATTTGATTCAAACAGTTTTGGTGTTCGTCTTTTACTTACTTGGTAGTGGAGTAGCAAGATTGTTTACTCGGTGATAATACTTCTCCCTGTATACTTGCTTAGTCAGTTTAAATTACCCGTAATGTGAACAGCAAAAAAATAGAAGCTAAAGATTACTTTTTACCCTGTCCATTTTGCGGCGACTGGGAGATGGAAATCGTTGAATCATTATTCGAGGACAGCAGTGATTGTTATGAACTTGTAGTTTACTGCGCGTGTGGCGCATAAGGTCCGGCGGCAAAAACTGAGGATGAAGCTTCGTTGAAGTGGAATAGTCGGTTTAAAAGCTAAGGAGTGAATAACCTATAAATAATGTGTAAATAACCTATCACTAATTCACACAACCGGATTTGAATTTTCTGAAGCACAATAGAGCGTGACTTATTAGCGCCTAATTGAGCCTAGGAGTACCTGGAATTTTACACCGTAGAAAGACGCTCAATGCAACTGATGCTGGAAAATTTTATGTCACCTTCGACCCCGCAACAAAATCCTGAGTTTGAACTGATGCTAGTTGAAGTTGCTAAAGGCGTACTAAAATGTACCGCAATGTTAGGAGATTGCTCAGTGCCGAATCTACCGCTAATGCCATTTACGAGGTAGTTTTTCTCAAAGTCTCATTAGCAAGAATATTCACGTCATACAGATATCAAGATATAAAGATACCTAGACTCATGGATTTTGAAATCTAAAGTCTGTATGCTTACCATGTTGAGTTATGAGAGGATCGTCGTGAAAACCTGTGCGTGTATATCTTTATCGGGCGGACAGGGGAAAAGTACCGTTGCTTTCTTCACAGCCCTCTTGCTTGCGAAGCAATCGCAACGCGTATTAGTAATAGACTGTGATCCCCAAGCTAATTTAACTTTCTACTTGAATCATGAGGTGCAGCCTCAAGAACCTACTTTGCTAGAAGTTTTGACTGGTCAAGTAACTACGGAAGACGGTATTTATCAAACGCGCTATGACAACCTTTTTCTAATCCCAGCAGACCGAGGTCTATTTAAAGTCTCTGAATATTTGAGTAGCAGTGGAACTGGTGCTTTTATTCTCAAATTGCGATTAAAAGCAGTGGCTAAGGTTTTCGATTACGTATTAATTGACGTGCAGCCGTCAAGATCCCAAATTTGCCTAACTGGAGTAGGTGCGTCTGATTGGGTTTTAATTCCAGTTGAAACAAACGTTAAAGGGTTGAATTCTTTAGTGGATACTCTTAGTTTCTTGGAGGAGCAAGCTGCTCTTGCTGCATTTACTGGCAAGATTTTAGGAATTGTCCCTTTTCGTGATCGCTGGATTGGGCGCAGTCAAAGTCTTGAAAGCAAACAGAATATCGAGGCGATGCGAGAGTTCGCTAGTTCTATTCCTCTGTTGCCCTCAATTTTAGAATCAGAACAATTTAAACGGGCGCTACGTCAAGGACAACTTCTTTCAGAGATTGGTTACCCCGACCTTGAATATCCTTTCGAGCAGATAGCCCTAAAACTTGCGTGTTCATGATACTTTAGTTCGAGATATCTAGATACCTCGAACTAAAGTAGTCAAGGTATCTAGATATAATGTAAATTAGTAGGAGGTTGAAAATATATGAGCAATGATGCTTTGGAGCGCATAAAACAAAGACAGCGCCCATCGGTACCAACAAGAGATTTATCATTGATACCTGAGAATGCAGATATCTTGATATCGAGTAATCTAGAGAATGAGAATAATATAAGCCTAGGTTCTGTGATACCAAGCAATATAGAAGAGAGAAAATTAGGAGCAAAAACTTCTATTCAAACAAAACAGACAACTATGCGTTTAGAAGTTAAAGTAAGCGAACGCCTTTCTAGTATTTGTAGAGCAAACGAGCTTAGTCGAGAAGTCTTTCTTGAAGCTTTGTTCGAGTATTATGAGGTAGATCCTGATGCTTGGAATAAGATATTAGTTGAGGCGAAAATAAAAGGAGAGCAAAGACAAAACTTGGCTAATCTTAAACGCGCTCAGTCTATGATGCAGCGTTTCGGGGAATAAAATCGGTTGTTTAGGGTTGTTGTTGTATAAGCCCCCAGCGTTCCCGGTATTCCCTGCCACCGCTCTTGCCTCGTGCCTAACCCCTCTTGAGCAGGAGCGACAAGCAGGGCAGTCAATTTGATAGGTCACAAATTAATTACCCCCTAATCTTTTGAAGTTATGGATCTATTCAAAAAGGGTTGTAAAACACGGAAAAGTATAAACCGTTTTCTTGCCATGTTCTGTTAGTAGAAGATACAGAAACTAAAGGAATACCGTAATCAAGCCGAGCCGTAAAGCGATCGCTCTGCTGCCAAATTAAACCCAAACCTACTGAAGCTAAAGAATTGGTGTCTGAAGCTTCTTTGCCAGCATTCCAAGTGCTACCAACATCAACAAAGGGAGCTACTTGCAAAACTGCATTCCAGTCAGGTACGCGCAGAACTGGTAATCTCACCTCCGCCGAAGCAAAAGCACCATTGTCCGTTAACAGCAAATCTTGACGATAGCCGCGTACGCTTTGCAAACCGCCCAAACTAAACTGTTCTAAAGGTACAAGAGAGGTAGTTGATAGCTGGACATTACCGCGCACTAAAAGTAATGTTTCTGGCGCTAACAGTCGCACCCACTGAGCCTGTCCTTGCCAGGAGAAAAAGCGGCTATCTGGTCTTTCTTCGTTGACGGTGGCATCAATTGCCCCAACTCCCAAGTTGAACTGTGATCGCGCGGCAACTACTTGACGAGTATCGCGCTGCGTCCATTCTTGAAAAAATCTCAGTGCCGAAATCCGAGTTCGTCCTTGCTCATCTGCGCCTTGAGATAGGAGATAGGGTTTACCTAGTAAGGAAGTTTCGCTTTCAAGGCGACTAGCGCTCATTCCTAAAGCAAATTCTTGACTTGGAGTTTGAATAATTGGTTGACGCAGCGCAATGTCGTAGTAGCGAGATTCAGATTTAATATCTAGCACGTCAAAAGGTGGCTCAATAACGTTGCTTGAAGTTGTGCCATAGCTAAGGTTGAGCGTACCATTGCGAGGATTGAGGGGTAATGAGTAACTTGTATCGATTGCGTTACTGCCGTCGGTATTGCTATAGCCCACACTAATGCGATCACCGATTCCGAGTAAATTGCCTTCATTTAGTTGCAGGTTGCGGCGAAAACTTCCCACTGCTGGCGTTCGCCCGTTATCAATCGTTGCTTGAAGTGTTGTACTTTGGGCTTCGGTAACTCGGACTTCTAAAATACTTTGACCGGGGCGAGTCCCTGGTGATAGTTCGGCAGATATATTGCTAATCAAAGGATTGAGTTGTAGTAGTTGTAATGCTTGTAAAAGGCGATCGCGATTTAGAGGTGCTTTTGTGGCGATGGCAATGCGCCGACGGACGTAGTTGGAGTTAAGATACTTTGTCCCCGTAACTTGGATATTTTCTAAGCTGCCTTCAAGAACAGCAATGGTCACTGCTTTAGCTTGCAGAGTTTGGGGAGGAATATAAGCGCCGGAGGTAATGTAGCCATTATCAAAATAAAGTTGCGTTATCGCTGATCGTGCTTGGAATAATTCAGTAAAGGAAAGTGGTCTGTTAGTAAAGGGGGCAAGAACTTTCGCCAGTTGTTCGGGGGTAAATACGGTGCTACCAACTACTTCAAAGCGTTCTACATTAATTGTTCGCAGTCCACTAGGGATATTTTCTGGGGTTGTGGGAGTGGGCAAAATTGGCTCTAATAATTCTTCGGGCGGCGGCAATGGTTGAGGTAATTCGGGGGAAGGAATCGGCGTAGGAAAAGGCTGAACGTCTTGCGGAGCCGGAACTTGTAAAGGGGGTATTTGTGCCTCTAAAGGGGTATTTACCAGGGTGCTAATTAGGGCGGTGAGTGCGATTGAGCGTACAAAAGGCTGGAATAGGCTACTTTTAGATTTGCGATCCATTATGAGAATTTGTATTCAATTTATTATAGTTGCGTGCAATATTGAGAGTCTGAATTATCGTGGCTTACCATATTGTTTATCATCAAGAGTTGTATAGAAACTGGGAGCAAAGTATTTTGAGTAGCAGCGTCAGCCCTGAAAATACAACAGAGATGCTTGTCAAATGCTAGGGGGATCTGGACTACCAATTTTTTCCCAAAGCTCAAGTATTTGTTTTGCCAACATAACTATGAGAAGTGTTTTCAAGTCAGATATGTTAATTGTTGCTACGCCAGACCTCTTTGGGTTCCAACGTATTGTGTGCCGTCAGGCTGGTGATTGCTGCTTCGTTTGTTGCTTAAACCGAGCAGCTTGCAATTCATCAAAGTGAGACTACATTAGTGTAGCAACGCTTAGTAGGCGATCGTTCGTAGAGCTTTATATACTCTACTTAGTCTTCACATTATCTGCATTGTGTAGGACAAACAGGAGGCAAGCTCTGCTAATTTACTCAGTAATCAACTAAACTCCATTTAATCGAAATAATAGCAAGTAATGATGATAAGGTACTACGAGCGGTAAAAAATCTTATGGATATTCCAAAAATTAACCATTCTATTCCTGTACCACCAGGCAATTTAGGTTTACCTATAATTGGGGAAACTCCAAGTTTCATACTTGATACTGACTTTGCTAAAAAGCGCCATCAGAAGTACGGCAACATTTTCAAAACCAACATTCTAGGCTCTCCTACTATTTTTGTGCGTGGAGGGGAGGCTAATCACTTTATTCTAACTAACGAAAGCAAGTATTTTGTTAATAGCTTGCCTCCTAGCGCTAAAACACTTCTAGGTTCTTGGTCTTTATCTCAGCAAATAGGGTCACAGCATCAAGAGCGTCGTAAGCTATTATATCAAGCATTCCAGCCACGTATTTTGGCAGGATATGTAGAGGCAATGGAAGAACTTACCCAGCGCTACCTGCGTAAGTGGACTAAACTAGGAACTTTAACTTGGTATCCAGAACTCCGAAATTATACTTTTGATATAGCTTGTAAATTTTTAATAGGACTCGATTTTGCTTCAGAAACGCAGTTGGGGCATCTGTTTGAAATTTGGAGCAAAGGTTTATTTTCAATCCCTCTATCTTTACCCTGGACAAAGTTTAGCCATGCCTTAAAGAGCCGTCAACAGTTACTAGAGCAGCTTGAAATAATTATTCGTCAGCGTCAACGAAAGTTGAACGAGAGTGAAGATGCCCTCTCGATACTGCTACAAGCTCGTGATGAGAAAGGCAACAGTTTGAGTTTAGAGGAAGTTAAAGACCAGGTGTTAATGTTGCTATTCGCAGGGCATGAAACATTAACTTCTGGTCTTGCCTCCTTCTGTCTTCTTTTGGCTCAACATCCAGATATATTAAGGCGCTGCCGCACTGAGCAACAGAAGTTTGAGAAAACTAAAGAATCAACTTCAGAAGCTCTAAAGCAGATGCCTTATTTAGATCAAGTGCTGCGAGAAGTTCTAAGAGTGATTCCCCCAGTCGGTGGTGGTTTTAGAAAAGTAATCCGCACTTGTAGTTTTAATGGCTATCAATTTCCTGAAGGTTGGAATGTCCTTTATGAGATTTTACTAACTCATCAAGATGGTTCAATTTACCCTCAACCTAATCAGTTTAATCCAGAGCGACAGACGGAAAATATAAGCAAACCTTTTAACTATTTACCTTTTGGCGGAGGCGCACGTGAATGTATAGGAAAAGAGTTTGCCCGCTTAGAAATGAAACTTTTTGCTGCTCATTTAGTAAGGGATTATTCGTGGGAGTTACTACCTTCTCAAAATTTAGAAATGATACTTATTCCTGTTCCTCATCCTAAAGATGGCTTAAAAGTTAAATTTGTAAAACTGTAAATTTACCACGTTAATAAAAATGCTAAGAAAAGCAATTCCTATTCCTCCCAAGGTAGTCTTATTATACGGCTTAGGAGTTTTAATATTTGATTGCAAAGCTTCAGCCCAAGTTGTGCCTGATAATACATTACCTATCAATTCTATAGTTAACTCTAATGATAACACTCTCGTTATCAATGGAGGAACGGTAGCAGGAGACAATCTATTTCATAGTTTTGAGCAATTTACTATACCTACTGGAAATAGTTCTTATTTCAATAACGCATCTAATATTCAAAACATATTTAGTAGGGTGACAGGTCTATCTGCGTCTAATATTGATGGTGCAATTAGAGCAAACGGCACAGCCAATCTGTTTTTGCTCAATCCCAACGGCATTATTTTTGGACCCAATGCTTCGCTAAATATTGGTGGCTCGTTTATTGGTAGTACAGCAGATTATTTTCAGTTTTCTGATGGAAACAAGTTTAGCGCTACTGAACCACAGACAACACCCCTATTAACTGTTAATACTCCTATTGGTTTAGGTTTTGGGTTAAACCCAGGACAAATTTCTATGCAGGGGAATGGTCATGAATTAGGGGTTGCTGATCCAACAACAGCAGTTGGTAGTCCCCTTATAGGTTCAAGTGAAAGTCCAACTGGGCTAAAAACAGCTTTTGGAAAAAGTCTAGCTTTAATCGGCGGTCGAGTTGTGCTTGATGGAGGCATTTTAACTGCTCCTTCTGGGCAAATTGAAATTGGTAGTGTAGATGGGGGAATAGTTAATTTAAGTCTAACTCCAGCAGGGGTTTCCTTTGATTACAATAATGTAAATAATTTTCGAGATATCCAGCTTAGTAAGATGGCTTTGATAGATGCCAGTGGTATTTTAAATAGTCAAATCAACATACAAAGCAGAAATCTATATTTGAACGATGGCTCTTTAATTTTAATTTCTAATTTCGGAGATCAGACTTTAGGCAAAATTAGTATTGACGCTACTGAATCAGTAGTAGTGACAGGAGTATCAGACCCAAGTAGTCTTAATCTTTCTAGGTTTGGGGTATCGATAACTAAAGGGATACTTACACAAAATTTATCAACGCTTAAAGGAGCAGATATTGCTATTTCATCTAGAAATTTAATAATTCAAAGTAATGGGACAATTGCTACTACTACCTTTAGCCAAGGTAGGGGAGGAGATATTAGGGTAGAAGTATTAGACTCTTTAAAAATCATGGGTAATCCACCTGTAAATTTCCTTTTTTTACCTAGTGGAATTGGTTCCTTAGTTCTTAGTTCAGGACAAGGAGGCAATATAGAATTGTCGGGAAAAAACTTATTTATTCAAGATGGAGGGCTATTAACAACTCAAACTTGGGGGTCAGCTAAAGGGGGAGGGATTATAGGTAATTTTTCTGAAGGTATGGAAATCTCAGGAGGTTTTGCTATTGATTTAGCTTCTAATAGTTTCATCCCAAGTACCTTTGGAACTATATCAATATTCAATGGAGATACAGGAGATATTTCAATTAATACTAGACAGTTAAGAATAAAAGATGGAGGAAGAATAAATGCCACTACTGCTGCTTCTGGTAGAGCAGGTAGTATTAGAATTAACGCTACTGATTTTGTAGAAGTTACAGGAAGAATACCAAATTCTACTGGTAATGCTTTATATAATCTTAGTCAGATTGTTTCTTCAGCTACTCAAAACAACTCCTATTTGCTTCAGTTCCTCAATTTACCAAACCTACCCCAAGGAAGAGCAGGTGACGTTGGAATTGACACTAATAATTTAATTGTTCGCGATGAAGGTCAAATTAGCGTCATAAATGAGGGGGCTGGAGATGCGGGAGAAATAAAAATTGGTTCTTCTTCAATCTTTTTAGATACTAACGGAAGTATAACTGCCTCAAGTCAAAGTGGTCAGGGTGGTAATATTGAAATTGACTCATCCGACCTGTTGTTGATGCGTCGTAACAGCCAAATATCTACTAACGCAGGCAATGCACAAGCTGGTGGAGATGGAGGTCAAATCAATATCA
>NZ_PVWN01000077.1 GCF_003003885.1 Chlorogloea sp. CCALA 695
GGATGGAATGGAAGCTCGTAGTGTCAAAGGTGGTTATGCCCTAGAGCGTTTTAAGTTTAATTCCACCTGACTACTTAGTAGAAAAAGTCAACGATTACAATATTCGCAACCGACATTACCAGCAAGTTTGGGACATCGTAAATCTCTACGATGATGTTCTCTGTCAGGGTGTACCAATGCAGTTGCCTACATTTATTATTTGGGGCAAAGAGGACAAGATTTACGATATTAGTGGGGCGATTAGACTGCAAAAGTGTATTGGTAGTAAACAAGTAATCCAGTTGCCCAAAGCAGGACATCTACTACTGATAGAAAATGCGATGGAGGTAGCTGAAAAATATATGAGGTTTTTGCAAGCCGCTAGAGGCAGATAGGAATAACTAAGACTTCTGAGTTAAATGCTGGTGTAAAATCTGAGCTGGATGAGATGTGGAGCTATGTAGGCAAAAAGACGAATCCTACTAGGTGGTTGTGGCACGCCATTGACCGGAGGACAGGGCAGGTACTAGCTTATGTCTTTGGGACACGAAAAGACAAAGTATTTCTCCAATGAACCTATCCCAGTAATAAAATTTTATTGCTCCAAAGGTGAATTGTTGCAAGGGAAATAAAAGCATTGAAACAAGCAGAAATTCTCTCCCATCGAACAACAAGCCTGCAATATTTGCTTTGAAACCATGCGCTCGCAGCGAACATGATTGAAAACGTGGGATTGATATCAAAATTTGTCTACCCTGATTTTTCCTTGTCTTCGCTCGTGCGTTTTGGTAACTGTGGTCTAATACCACGTTTACCTAAAGTCTTCCGGGGGAAACTTCCAAGGCGCGAGCTTTACGTAAAGCTGTGCGCAAATCTTTGGAATCTAACCATAATGGGGCAGTTAGAGCGAAGCTGACATGAAGTGCCATTTGGTTCCAAAAGCTTTATTTAGCAGGTTTATAGATATTTCCACCATAAGGACAAAAGCGGAATTTGACAAATTTAATTGGTTCATTGCTACTACAAAGAGCGATGCCCCAAGGGGGCCTGCCCGTTCCGGGATCACGCAGTTGTACCCTACAAGCAAAGCAAAACTTAGAGCGAGGATTCAACCCCATATTTTCAGCTTTAGTTCCTGGTATCCAACATCGAGGACAAATCTTTAACTGCTGCCCTGCGGTCACTGGAACACTTTTACGCACAGCGTTCATGTATTCTGCTAAAACCTGCCATGCTCTTGATAACCCTACACTTGACTTGCGGTTAAAACGAGTTGTCTTCCCTACCTCAATCTTGCCGATATTCTGCAAGTGTCTCCAGCTTTTTGAGCAATTTATGCTTGGCTGATGCGCTGTCGTGATTCGCCGCACTTACGGAGCTAGTTTGCCCGCAAGGAGTGCTTTGCGTTTGGCTTTTAAAATCGGCTGTACCCTAGACGTGTGAAAACCCCAAGAGTTTTGTTGCCTAGTCAGCTAATTTCTCAATAACCGCAGACCACTCAAGGTGACGATGACCGTAGAACCTTCATGTCCAATTACGCCCAGAGGCATGGTGATATTGCCGACAAAATTTGCAATTAATAGTAAGAAAACAGAACCAAGTGCGATCGCAATGTTTTGTTTGACGACAACTTGAGAACGACGACCTAAACCAATGGCGTGTGATAACTTTTCTAAGCGGTCTGCCATCAATACAATATCAGCCGTTTCTAGTGCTACATCACTGCCAGCTATTCCCATAGCAATTCCTACCGATGCTTGAGCTAAGGCAGGAGCATCATTAATCCCATCTCCTACCATTGCTACAGTTTTGTACTGTTTTTGTAAATATTTGATTACGTTTACCTTGTCTTCTGGCAATAGTTCTGCATACACCTCATCTACCCCAACATCAAAAGCTATACTGTGAGCTGTGCGTTCGTTATCCCCAGTTAGCATCACGATTTGTTCAACGCCCAGTTTCTTAAGCTGGCTGATTGCTTGCGCTGCTTCTGGTCTAACTGTGTCTGCAACGGCAATAATTCCGATAAGTTCGCCCGCGTAAGCTACCCACACTACTGTTTTTCCCTCTTTCTCTAACTGCTGGTAATGGTGCGTTAAATTTGAGGAAAAAGTATTAATCTGCTCTTGCACAAATGCCGCTTTACCTACTACAGCCTGCTTGTTATTAATTACTCCAATAATTCCCCGTCCGCTTTTAGCCTGTACATTTACGGCTTCACACCAGTTTAGGTGTTTAGCCTTTGCTGCAAGTACAATAGCCTCACCGATGGGATGCTCCGATAAACTTTCTAAAGCAGCAGCCACTTGTAATAATAAAGTTTCAGTCTGATTTTCTACGGGGATGATTTTGACAACTTGAGGCTTTCCAGTTGTAAGCGTACCTGTTTTATCAAATGCGATCGCTCTTACTTGCCCAATCATCTCCAACTGAGCGCCATTCTTAAATAAAATCCCTTGCCGTGCGCCGTTGGCAATACCTGATAACAATGTTGGCATAATCGCTGCCATTAAAGCACAAGGAGAGGCAACTACTAAAAAAATCAGCGCCCGATAAATGGTGTTTTCCCAACTCCAACCAAAGAGGAAAGGGGGTAATATTACTAACATTAGTCCTGTTAAAACAATAATTCGAGCGTATAGCTTTTCAAATCGTTCAACAAACTGCTGAGAGGGAGGAGTCTGGGTCTGTGCTTGTTCTACAAGACGAATTACCCGTTGAATTAAACTACTTTCTGGTGGTTGATGCACCTTTAATCTAAGGACACCGTTACCATTAATAGTGCCAGCAAAAACTTCATCGCCCAACGTTTTTTCGACTGGCATCGATTCGCCAGTAATGGATGCTTGGTTGAGGGTGCTGTAACCTTCAATAATTAAGCCATCTGTGGGAATCAATTCGCCTGGTTTAACTAATACTTGATTGCCAATTTTTAGCTCGGAGATGGGAGTAATTTTTTCCTGTCCATTTACTAATACTCGTGCTGTATCTGTAGTTAAACTCATCAAACTTTTGATGCTTCGCTCTGTGCGTTGCATGGCATAGCCTTCAATTGCGCCACTACTTGCAAAAATCAGAATGAGCATCGCACCATCAACAATCAGATAATACTCGCGCCGCCACAATCCTAGCCCCGCAGCCCCTAAAGCAGCGACAATCATTAATAGGTCAACATCTAGTTCTTTTTCTTGCCATAAAGTAGTCAATCCCTCACGAGCGCTTTCATACCCACCAATTACATAAGCGGCGGGTAAAATTAATAATCCAAGTCCCACCCAACCAATATTGAGTGCAAGCAAACCAAGGAGTACAAGTAGACCACAGATAGTAGCAGCTACAGCGTCTGGATGTTCTCTTAATAGTGCAATTAAGCGAGGAGGCAAGAAAGATTTGTAAACCATTTAGATAGTTAAGTTAATTGCTAATTCCTTTAGCCTAAACCTTGACATTAGTGTTAATGTCAAGGTGGTTGCAAGCAAAAATACAAGCATGGCTGAACAGTACCTAACAATCAAGGAACTTACAGACACGGTAAGAGGGGATATAACTCCACGTATGGTACGGCACTACCATCAGATAGGTTTGCTGCCACAAGTTCTACGCTCTGAATCAAACTATCGACTATATACTCATGTTGACGTGCAAAGGCTGCGGCGAATTGTGGCGTTAAAGCAACAAGGGTTCCAACTGTCACACATTCAAAACTTACTGAAATCTAACGATCTGGCGACGATAAACGATACATTGATAACTCAGTTACAGCAGCAATATCGGTTTGTGATGCAGCAGTTGACACGACTGCGACAAACAGCGTCGGCATTGGAAGGATTACTAGGGCGAGATTACCAGTGTCAAAATGTTCAAGCAGAAGAACTCGCTCAACTGCGACGATTAGAAGTAGAAACAACCGATGGACTGCAACAATTGGAAAAGCTTTGGGATGGACTAGATGCTGCCACCCATGCTCATCCTGAAAAATTTACCGAATCATTGCAGCAATTGTTGCCAGATTTATCTGACCGTTCAGAAATTGAAGTAGACTTGCTTTCAAAGCTAGTATTAGCTTGTGGGGATGTAAGTCTAATACCGTTTGTGCGATTGAGTAAAGATGCGAAGCCCGTTACCGGGCGCGCTTGCGCTATCGCGGCATCTCGTGACGCACTCAAAGCTGGGTGTCAGATTGTGGGAGATGTGCCAGCAATAGTTGCGGCTTTCGACTGTACCCGATTAGCTCATTTGAAGTGTTCGATTGTAACCTTAATTGAAGATCCACACATTACAAGTGCAGCAGATGCGGAGCAAGCATTTTGGAGCAACAATTTGTGGAAGGAGCGATTGCAGCAACTTAAGCCTGGATGCATATTGGTAATTGGCTACGCACCATCTGTATTAATGTCTATTTGTGCAGCAATTGAGCAAGGTGAAATTCAACCTGCGCTTGTGATTGGAATGCCGATAGGATTTAGCCATGCTCCTGCTGCCAAGCGGTGGTTGATACGCTTAAGTATCCCCTACATAACCATTGAAGGAACCTTGGGAGGTGGACTTTTAGCCGCAGTGGCGCTGAATGCGCTAGTCGAATCACTTATAGAAAAGCCAAACTGCCACTGTTATCTTAGTTAAGTTTTTAGAATTAAAAATTTGTTTGCTGATTAAGATTGAGCGTGCCTGTTTGTAGCATCTGAACTACCTGGTTTCGGTGACCAGCACAGTCACAGCCGAATTTAGCGGCGGCTAAATCTCCTATTGTGTCGCTATTAACGTTTAATGCGTCTTGTATTGGGTGTTGAGGATCTTCAGCAACGGGTGTATTGACTGTTTCGACATTAGGCGCTCTAAACTCTATGTCAACTAGCTCTTTAAGCACTCTTGAACCAGCATTTGCAGTATTACTGGCTAGTAGCATAAATACTAAAGAGCTAGAGCAGCCAAGCAGGGTCAATTTATCTTTATTCACGGGTCGCTCCTATCAAAAAGTCTTATTGTATATAAACTGTAAGTAATTAAACTCCTGATGGCAATAAATCGTTTTTTAAATTGGAATTATCTCCTAATTGGACTTTTAGGTAATAGTTGCTAACGGTTACCAAATCCTTGACCACGCATACCTTGTGACCAAATCAGCAATTCACCGCATTGACCCCCAGCAGCAAGCTGTTGTCCTTGGGGATGCCAAGCTAGGCAAGAAAATCCCTTAGGTGCGCCTTGGAGAATTTGGGCTAATTTTTTAGCTTTTTGCCACAAACAAACACAACCATCCTCCGATGCTGAAGCTAGTAAAAAGCTATTGGGTTGAAAAGCGAGTTCTTGTACTACTCCACTGTGCTGTTCCAATAACCTACTTGTCCAACTACGAGACTCATTAGCCTCCCACACTACAATACCTTCAACGCTAGAAGAAGCTAATAGAGGGGCATCTAGCTGAGTTTTAGTTTGTGACCAGGCAAGGTGACGGATTTTACCAGGGAAACCGCGCATTACCCAAGGAAGCAAATCTTGGCTTGTATTATCAGTTGTTGAGGCAATTGAGTTGTTCCAGTCTATGACGGTGATAGTTCGATCCATATTTCCACAAGCAAGATACTTGCCATCAGGTGACCAAGAAACCGCTAAACTTGCCGAAGGCACTACCAAAACATAAGGATCGTCATTCCAATCTTGAGCATTCCAAATCTTTGCTCCCTGATAACCTGCGATCGCTAAATACTGTCCATCAGGACTCCAATCTAAACCTAGTACAGAGGAATTATCAAAATTGAGTGTAGCAACTACCCCGCCCATATCAGCATCCCACACCTGAACATAGCGCCCTAAGCTGAAAGCAAGTTGATTACTACTAGGACTCCAAGCTAACTTGTCCACCCAGGCGGGGGCATTTTCTATAGTGTGCAAGGGTTTACATCGGTACGTTCTGGTATCATTATGCAAACACCAAATTTTTACTTGCCCACCCTGACCACCAGCAGCGAGTTTCTGCCCATCTTGAGAAAAAGCGAGGCAGTCTAGGGATTGCTCTTCAGCCATTTGTAAAGGTAGCAAAGGCCAGTTTTTTTCTTGCGTATTAGCGAGATCCCGCCAGAGCATTACTTCTCCTGCGGCTGAACTTACGGCTAAAGTATTACCTTGAGGCGACCAAGCGATCGCTGTTACATAATCTGAAAGTGTCCCACGCCAATGCAGGTCGAATTGTTGGGAGTTAATAGTTGAGGATTTCATTGCTTCTCACTTATTGACAACTATAGAGAGGTTTTATGAGTTACTTCGGCGCAAACGCGGTGTATTGACCGCCCAAACCTTCGACGATCGCCTTTGTGTTCGCAATCAGCATTTTGGGGTAGGTATCACCCTCAGTAATTGCTGCGCCTAGCCCATCGGCAAACAGTTCTTGCTCTGACAACTTCACATTTGCCTCTTTTGCTACCGTTTTAATCAGGTTGGGATTGGCGGACACTTCCGCAAAAATGGTCGGCACCTGATCAGCTTTAATTTCCTCTGTCAATTCTCTTACTCGTGCGGCAGTAGCCTTTTCTTCCGTACTAATACCCTGCAATGCCCCTTCAACCGGAATGCTGTAAGCCGCAGAGTAATACCCCAAGGCATCGTGAGTTGTCACCAGTTTTCGAGAGGCTGCTGGAATGGTAGCAATTTGAGACTTAATCCAACTATCGACCTGAGTTAGTTCTGCTGACAGGGCTTGAGCATTTTTGGTATAGAGGTCAGTATTTTCCGGTGCAGCTTTCGTCAGGTTATTTTGAATTACTTTCACCATTTGAACCCCATTTTTGGCATCGTGCCAGATATGCGGATCGGGTTCTTCCTCTTCAGCATGGGGTTCCCTTTCAACAGCTTTCTTACCCTCACTGTGTTCATCTTCATGTTTACCCATCAGAGGCTTAGGAACCGCCACTTCACCGACTGCAACTTTTGTGGCAGGATTCGAGGAGGCTTTGATTAGCTTAATCAAGCTGGGTTCAAAATCATAGCCAGAGTACAGCACAAGCTGGGCATCTTCAATCGCTTTACGGTCTGCTGGGGTTGGCTCATAAACATGGGGGTCAGTTCCCGCTTTTACCAAGCAAGTTAGGTCAATGGTGGTGGCGGCAATGGTTTTTGTTAAATCACACAGCACGCTGCTGGTAGCAACCACTTTCAGATTTGTGCTGGTAGCGGCGGTATTGGTAGAATTGGCGCTGCTAGTTTGGTTGGTTGGTGTTGATTGGGTACAGGCGCTGAGTATACTGATAGTCAAAGCCAGCAGTGTGCTATCCCAAATTCGATGGCGCTGAATAGGCATAATGTTTTAATTTATGAGTCACGTCCTGAGTATATAATAATAATCATTATCATTCTAGGTTTTCATGTTAGAGGTTCGGGAACTTGCTGTCAATTATCGGGGCGTATGTGGACTTAATCCGGTAAGTTTCCGAGTAGAGCCGGGTCAACTTGTGGGCATCATTGGACCAAATGGAGCAGGTAAAAGTACGCTGCTAAAAGCATTATTAGGCTTGGTGCCAGCGTCGAGCGGTGTGGTCTACTATTGCACCTGTCCGCTATGCCAACAGTTAGGGCGGGTGGCGTACATCCCGCAGAAGTCGCAAATTGACTGGGATTACCCGATCACAGTTTGGAACGTCGTGATGATGGCGCGGACTCGTCAGCTAGGATGGCTCCGCAGTCCAAGTCAAAGGACAAAAGAAATTGTTAAAGCAGCACTGGAACGAGTAGAGATGCTAAATCTTCGCCATCGCCGCATTGGTGAACTCTCTGGCGGACAGCAGCAACGGGTATTTCTAGCGCGTTCTTTGGCTCAACAAGCGGATCTGTTTCTGTTTGATGAACCTTTTACTGGTGTAGATAAGAAAACTGAGGCTATTATGCTGGAAGTATTTGAGGAGTTGCGATCGCTTGGTAAAATTCTGCTTCTCAGCACCCATGAATGGGGACAGTCGCTCAGTCAACTTGATCGCTTGCTATTACTCAATCAATCCCTGATTGCGGATGGTTCACCCCAACAAGTAATGACTCCTAAAAATCTGCATCAAGCTTACGGAACCCCTTTAGGAAATCCCTTACATCAAGACTTGGAAACGTCATTTTTCTGCTAATTAGTTATTCCATCCACTTATTTATTTCCTCACTTCCCGTGTTCAACCTCCTATTAGAACCTCTTAATTACGAATTCATGCGAAATGCGATCGCTATTGGCGTGTTAGTTGGCATTCTTTGTCCAGTAGTTGGCAGTTATTTGATTGTGCAGCGTATGGCAATGCTAGGGGATGTCATCGCCCACTGCGTTCTACCGGGATTATCAATCTCTTTCTTTTTGGGTGTTGATATTCTGATCGGTGCGTTTGGCTCTGGTATTTTGGGCGCTCTGTTAATTGCCTGGATTCGTTCTCAAACACGAGTTAAGGTCGATGCAGCAATGGCGCTGACATTTTCGACTTTTTTTGCCCTGGGAGTCACGCTGATTACCGTGCTAAAAAACAAGCTCGATTTGGATAGTTTTCTATTTGGCGATATTCTAGGAGTGACACCTTATGACATTGGGCGAACATCCGCGATCGCTGTTTTAATTTTGCTAGTGGTTAAACTGTTCTATAAAGAATTATTGTTCTATACCTTTGATAAAACTGGCGCTCAAGCGGTCGGCTTACCTATTAACACTATTTACTTCGGCTTCATGGCAGCCATCACTTTAACTATCATCGCCAGTATGCAAGCGGTGGGAGTAATTCTAGTAATCTCTCTCCTTATCGGCCCTGCATTGACTGCCTACTTGTTGGTCAAAGAACTACATCAGATGATGATTGTGGGAGCTATTTTAGGAGCAATCGCTAGTATTTCCGGTGTCTACCTCAGCTATTATCAAAATTTGCCTTCAGGCCCGGCGATCGTGTTAGTGTCATCTAGTTTGTTTTTACTAGCACTGCTGTTCAGCCCGTCTCAAGGAATTTTAACTCAACCTAACCCAAATGGAACTATAGCAACTATGCGCCTAGGTCTATTTAAACGCAGCAAATAGCCTAGCAGTGCTAGATAGTGCAGGATTGATGCACTATTGAGTAAGCCATCCCTAAAAACCCCAAAGATTCTCGTTTATATTATCTGAATGTATATTCATGTGTTAGGCTATTCATAGAATTAAAAGGAGTCAATCCATGTCTACTGTTACCCAAATGAAATGTGCTTGTGAATCCTGTCTGTGTGTGGTTTCGCTATCGGATGCCGTGATGAAAGGTGACAAGCCCTACTGCGGAGATGCCTGTGCTAACAATCATCCTGGGGGTCAAGGCTGCGGTCACACAGGCTGTACCTGCGACGCTTAATTTTCTAATAATACGGTTTATCTATGCTAAACGATCCGGCTGAAGAAGTTATTACCGAGCATTTTGAGGAGGGGGAAGATGTCTGTTGCGATCTTCCCCACACCGATCGCGTTGACCTTGTAAACCCCACTCAAACCGAGACACTGACGGTTGAAAAGGCACAGCGTATGTCAGAGTTTTTTGGCTTTCTAGCCGATACGAATCGGTTACGAATTCTCTCTATTCTGGCAGCCCAAGAAATGTGCGTCGGCGATTTAGCAACTGCCTTGGGAATGAACGAATCAGCCGTTTCGCATCAGTTGAGAACACTCCGATCCATTCGTTTGGTTAGTTTTCGCAAACAAGGACGGCACGTATTCTACTATCTGCAAGATCATCACGTTTTTGACTTTTACCAAGCAATCATTGAGCATTTAGATGAAGCAACACCATAGCGTGTAATTCAATTCTTAAGCTAAAGAACACTTAACCCAACAGCACAACGGGCGGTCAAAGTTCTGCTATTGGGCGACCAGGCAATCTCTGTCACATAGTCTGACAGCGTTCCTTACAAGTGTGACTCGAATTCAACGTGCTTGTTTGTTTTTAAACAAAACACGCCTGAAAGTCTTGTCTAAGCTGGGCTGCGTCCAAGTTACGACCGATGAACACCAGCTCATTTTTGCGGGTTTCATTTTGCTGCCAAGGGCGATCGCGTGTACCATCAAATAGCATATGTACTCCTTGAAATACAAACCGATTGTCTTCCCCGGCAATATTGACAATGCCTTTCATACGGAAGATATCTGTTCCTTGAGTTTGTAACAAATCGCTAATCCAATCGTTTAACTTTTGCATATTTAATGCGCCGGATTCTACCAACGCCACAGAAGCAACGGTTTCATCATGCTCGTGTGCCGTTTCATTCAAGAATTCTGGGTCAATCTCAAGAGCGCGATTTAGGTCAAATGCTCCGACTCCCAACAGTGCATCCATTTCTAGCTCGGCATTGCGGGTACGGTAGATTTTAGCTAGAGCATTCATCCCTTTAATCCGCTTTTCCAACTCCTCCAGTACATCATCTGTTACGAGGTCAGTTTTGTTGAGCAATATTACATCAGCAAAGGCAATTTGCTCTTGGGCTTCACTACTTTCCCAATGCGACCAAATATGTTTAGCATCAACTACCGTCACCACTGCATCTAGAGCCAATTGACCCTGCATATCTTCATCTACAAAGAAAGTTTGAATCACTGGTGCGGGGTCAGCAAGTCCCGTTGTTTCAATTACCAAATGGTCAAATTTATCCCGCCGCCGCATCAAATTGCCAATAATCCGAATCAAATCACCTCGGACTGTGCAGCAGATGCAGCCATTGTTCATCTCAAATATTTCTTCATCTGCATCAATAACCAGTTGGTTATCAATCCCCACTTCTCCAAACTCATTGACAATTACAGCTACCTTTAAGCCATGTTCGTGAGTCAAGATGCGATTGAGTAAGGTTGTTTTCCCGGCTCCCAAATAGCCAGTAAGGACAGTTACAGGCACTGCATTCATTGTCTCGTTAGCGACCATACCACGAATACCTCTTTACTTATAGAATGATAATCACTCTCAACCTATCATAGAAAACTTTAGCTACATCTGAACTAAAAACACCAAAAGATATTATCCTTTAGTGTCTGGTGTGATTAAAAAAGCTAAGTATTTCTGCTAATTACTTTCTAATTAAAACTTCACGGCTTTCTTTAGCCTGTTTTTCCGGAAAAGCGCTAACAGAGCAAACGCGCCGACTCCAAGAAAAGCTGACGGCTCCGGCACTGGAGTTACTTGAAAATCTAGGTTGAAAGTGCCAGAATCACGAAAACTACTCTCGTTGGCATTACTAAGATTCAGAAGCCGGAAACTTGCCGAGTAAGTTCCAGCAGATGCGGAAGTATCTGTCCAAAAAGTGGGTGTGAATGATATATCATCGCCACTGCCCATAGTGTAAGTCTCGCCGACTTGTGTCAAGATGTTCAAACCTTGCTCGTCAGCAATGTTTAGTCCATCTGTAATTGACACCAATTCAAGAGCAGGCATAGCATTTGCTAGAGACTCGCTCCAACGTCCATTTGAGCTATTGAACAAGTAATGCGCTCCTATATCTTCGTTGCTTTGGAGAGACGAAACAGCTTCTATCGTCAAATTGCTGTATTCTTCTTCTGTCGATGTGCTGACAAGTTTGTCAGCGTAGATTCCTGTGCCTAGCTGGAGAGTAATAGGTGGTAATCCTGTGTAAGTTTCTGGAATTCGGTTATTAATATTTGTTGAGTTAATCGTGGGGCTATCCACCGCGCCTGAGTAGCTGTAGGAACCAATGCCGTGAAAATGGTTGGTTGTTGGATCTTCCTCAACGTGCGAGTACAGAAAAGTCAAACGATCAGAGTTGGGGTTGTCTAACCCTGCATAGTCACCACTTTGCAGCAAATCAAAACCATCTACCCCAATGTAAAAGTGTTCATAGTCGCTGTCATGGGTGTGAGCAGGTTCGCTAGTCGCTATAGCAACTTGGTTAGAAGCAACGGAACCGATCAAAGCTAGCGGTGCAATCAGCATCAAGCTGGCACTGGGAGAAATTGGTAGGCGCATTATCTAGTCTCCATGTTTGAACAAATTAATGGGTACTCAAACCAGCAAATTTATAAGGTCTATGCCAATCAACAATTTGTGCAGGCACAGATAAATCCTTACTCGTTTAAATAATGATTATCATTCTCAAACATAGATGTCAAGTAAAAGTTGGCGGAAGATGCGATCGCCCCCAATCAAAACAGCTTAGTTTCGCTAATCCAAAGTTGATTGTAAAAAGGGTAAAACAGAGGCTGACATAAAACTCTATTCCTATTTTCAACTTAAATCAGACAGTTAGTTAATTGCTCTTGGAGTTGGGCAGCATTTAAGTTGCGCCCAATGAATACAAATTGATTGCTGCGTTTTTGTTGCCATTGATCTGCTTGTAACTCAATTCGTTTACCACTGAGTGGAAAGATATGGCGTAAGTTACTTTCTTTGAACCAGATAATGCCCTTAGCCCGAAAAATATTTTCATTTAGGTCTTCCAAAAATTTTTGGAACTTCACTACACTAAAAGAGCGATCGCTTTGGAAAGATACCGATATAAAACCATCATTAGCCAGGTGATCGCAATGATGATGCTCATTATGATGGTGAGGGTGGCTTGAATCCTTAGCAAATGCAAATAATTCTGTTTGCGAGAACCCAACATCAAGTATAAGCGGCAGTGGTACTTTGCCGTACTGAGAGTGCAATAGTCTTGCCCCCGCTTTAACATCACGAATAACATCCTTTAATTCATTAACTTTTGTTTCTGGAACTAAATCAGTTTTATTCAGCAGAATAATGTCGCCGTAAGAAATCTGGTAGTCATGAATAGGTAAGCATAAGATATGGATAGCTCTAAAAAAAACTATAGTAGCAAAGTTAACTAGAAAGTTGTGTAAAATAGGAAGGAGAAAGTACTGAAGTGACTGAATATTAAATGGCGCGAAACTAACCGCAACCGCAAGCCGACCGAAAAGAAGCTCTGGAGTGTGCAGCAAAATTGTTTCTACTGTAACAAGCGAACGTGGAACAAAAAGGTAATTACCGAAAAGCTACAGAGCAATATATTGGGTTGTGTTGCAAAAACTTTGTGAGGAAAGAAAACCTCTATTTCAGGAGTTCCAATTATGCAATTACTCCTCTGGTTTGATGGACGAAGATAATTCGTTCTTTGACGGCTCCCAAGGGATGTCCTAAAACCTGTCCTTTTCTCACCATGTTCATAATTTCATCATCTCTGATCGTGCGCCTTGCCGTAAGGTTTTATCTCGCATACGGATTGCTATAGGGGTGCATCAAGTGAATTCTTGTGAACAATTTTATATCCTTTACCGAAGAAGTTACGAACTTTTTTGATCGGGTTTACTGGTATATATGTAAACACTGCGTTATGCAGTTGTAAAGGTACAAATTGGAAGAGATATTTAGTTAGGCAGACTTTGTGACTAAAACAGGTAAAAGCTATGCAACTTTTTTTGGATCGAGGCGCGCTATACAATTACGCTCTACTTTTGCTCAAGGGAGAGACGTAGATATCTTTGTCACTAATTAAAACACAACTACTTAACTAAACCTTTGCTTTTGTACTTGATTAAGTTTTTACATTGGGGCATCAAAAACATTGTGAAGGTGAGTATGATTCAATCTTATATCAATAGACTGTAACTTGAATCTGATTGCGAAAATTGTTGTAAATAGAGGTAATCATGACAGTTCAGAACGCTATACCAACTTGGGATCGACTGTTAGAAATTGCTCAACATAACACTCCTCAAAGACGAATGCGTAGACCCGGATTGTTGCCTTCTACGGTACCAATTCCCAGTAGCTTACATAAACTTCCTCTAGATACTTCACTGCCTGTTTTGCTATATCGCGATACAAATTCCTGGTGTCCTTTTTGCGAGCGAGTTTGGTTTGCGCTAGAAGAAAAAGAAATTCCCTTTGCAACGGAGTTTATCGATTTGAATAATAAACCGCAATGGTATATCGATCTTGTGCCGTCAACACAGGTTCCTGCCGCGAAGATCGATTATGAATTAGTTTACGATTCTAAGGACATCTTGCTCGCTTTAGAATCACGATTTAGCGATATTCCTCTGCTTCCTACCGATCCTCAAGAAAACGCGATCGCCAGACTCTTCGTTGAAGATGCTGAAACGAACGAATCTAAGGAAGTTGGCTACAAATTTTTAATAAAAACCTGTACCAATGATCAGGAGTTAGCAAGCTTACAAGCATCTTTTGAAGCAAAGCTAGACGAACTTGAGCAAGCCTTGGCAAAATACCCAGGTGTCTACTTTTTGAGTACGTTTAGCTTAGTAGATATTATGTATGCTCCTCATCTCGATCGACTAGCGGCAAGTCTACCTGTGTATCGGGGCTATCACATCAAAAATAATCCACGATTTCCAAATCTTAACGCTTGGTTTGCAGCCTTAAATGAACGTCCTGCTTTTGGGCGAGTTAAAACAGACGCTACAACATTCAATCTGCTTTTGCCTCAGCTATTTGGCGTTAAGCCGAGCGCAATTTCTTTGCCATTAGAGCCTGGCTTGAGCGAAGTAGTCCAATACCGAGCAGAAGCGGCAGAGCGGTTGAGCGACAACCATGAAGCTGCAATCGGAGACATTCTCAAAAACTCTGGGGTACAAACTTTAGCTGTGAGCGGAGATGTTTCCGCCGTCAAAGCGGCGATCGAGTTTCATCTCAAGCTACTTGCAGATTACTTACTGCATAGCGAGCGAACCTTACTAAGCTGGGGTTGCGTGGATAGTAAGGAGACTCTTGACCCGCTTTCTTCGACGGTGGGAGCGATCGCGCTTGCCTATATGAGAAATCGCATCTGTGCGCCGCGTGACATGAGTGCAGGTGCAGCAGTTGCATTTCGAGCCGCCGCCGATAAAGTGTTGGCATCTCTATTGTGATTGTCTGCACTTTAAGGCAATTAAATCGGGTTGATGATAGCAGCGCACCCTAAAAAGAGGGCATTGAAGCATACCGGAGCCGAAGAATTTTCTGGAAGTTGCCGTTTAGAACTCGATAATTTCTCTCAGGCGCTCAATTGTCAGTTAAAGTACTTAGCTAGTTAAATTGCTAACTTAATCTAAGTCCATATAAAGGCTGAATAGTAAAGGTGAACAACGCTAGAAGTAACTTTCTGGCTACCTTGGAGCAATTTGTTAATTCATAGTAAAAATAGGAGAAACCAATGTTGGAGCAAAATGACCATAAACCGACAATTAAATATGAATCTTTAGAAGACCTAAATCTAATAAGTTTATGGTCGTTAAGTGGAAGGGATTGGAGTTCAATTATTCAAGAGGAAATCCAAACAGATACCAACCAACCAATTGTAGAAAAATCTAATGCTACAAATAAGGTAGTATTGTATGGTGTTTTAGCTACTTTAATTTTATTAGTTGCTGTTATGTGTAGTCAAGCTTCAGAAATTTATCGGTCGGTGCAAGAGGTAGGTACAAATTCATTTAAAGAATTGATTTCAAAAGATTAGAATCACAACATCTCTTGTATAAGTGCTTGATTTATCTTATTGGCAAGCACAAAGCGTTTCATGAGATTCTAGGTTGTATTACTGAAAGGCTACTGTTTTTAATTGTTACAAATACAGAAGGAAATTTTACAAGCTTAACTTTTTGACTCAAAAAGTATCTATAGCTTATATGATTTGACTTTTGTAAATGCGTAGCACTACTAAGATTTTATGCTCTTTGCATCTCAATAATTAGCTTGGATTTTTATGACTCATTTTGGTATCATTTGCCCTACTGGAAGCCATCTTACTAGCTGTTTCCCCCTAGGATTTGAACTGCAAAGGCGCGGTCATTGTATTACCTTCCTAAATGTGGTGGATGTTCAGGATAAGATATTGGCGGCAAACTTCAGATTTAGAGCATTTGAAGAGACAGGGTTTCCGGGTTCGCAGGTAAGGTTGGCAGACCGTATAGGAAAACTAACTGGCATGGCAGCAGTGAAGGAAACAATTAAAGTGTGTGAGCAAGATTTTCAAATCATTCTTCAAAAGGCTCCAGCAATTATTAAAACAGAAAACATCCAAGCTTTGTTGGTCGATCAATGTTCTCCAGTTGGAGGAATTGTTGCTGACTTTCTTAATATCCCATTCATTAGTCTGTGCAACGCCCTGCCTCTAAATCGAGAGATTAGTATCCCCCCGCCTTTTACTTCCTGGCGCTACAGTTCTACTTGGGGTGCAAAAGTAAGGAACCAAACCGGGTATGCGTTATTTAATGTTTTGGCAAAGCGTGTCAGAAGATTAATTGACGAGTATCGACAGCAGTGGAAATTGCCCCGCTATTCCCATCCGAATTATAACTTTTCCCAACTTGCTCAACTTAGCCAGCAACCCGTTGAATTTGAGTTTCCTCGCACTAATTTGCCACCACACTTTCACTTCACTGGCCCCTATCACAATTCTATTGGACGTGAGAATGTGTCTTTTCCTTGGGAAAAATTAACTGGGCAACCGCTTGTCTACGCTTCTTTAGGGACAGTTCTAAATCAGCTTTTGCCAGTGTTTGAGGCGATCGCTGCGGCTTGTGTTGGATTAGATGTACAGTTGGTGATTTCTCTAGGGGGCGGAATGCCCCTAGAAACAATGTCAAATTTACCTGGCTCGCCTCTTGTGGTTAGCTATGCACCGCAGTTGGAGTTGCTGAAAAAAGCCGTTCTTACTATCACTCACGCAGGTTTAAACACAGCTTTAGAATCGCTAACTCATGGAGTACCAATGGTCGCAATTCCAATTACCAACGATCAGCCTGGAGTGGCTGCACGTATAGCTTGGTCAGGAGCGGGGGAGATGATACCCGTTTCTAACTTAACAGTTGCTCGATTGCGCTCGACAATTCACAAGGTGTTAACCCAAGATTCGTACAAAGCTCAAGCTTCGCGCTTGCAATTGGCGATTCAGAACTCTGGCGGGGTGGATCAAGCAGCCAACATTATTGAATCGGCGATCGCAACAGGAAAGCCAGTTCTCAGAAGTACAACCTAGTATGCCGTTGCCTATCAATTCGGGATTGCATTTAGCCTTTAAAAAATAACTGTTGCAGAAATAAATCTACTTAATACTATGGAAGCCAACTTTTTTACCACTATTCTTTTACCGACAGGTTTAGCACTCGTTATGCTGGGGATGGGGCTAACCCTTCTGCCAGAGGACTTTCAAAGAGTTACTCGTTACCCCAAAGCTGTCGGTATTGGTTTAGTTTGTCAATTGCTCTTGCTCCCGCTCGTTGGTTTTCTTGTGGCTTCGAGCGTACCTATGCAGCCAGAAATTGCTGTAGG
>NZ_PVWN01000078.1 GCF_003003885.1 Chlorogloea sp. CCALA 695
AGAGAGCGGGGTTAACGTTTTACAACTGGGATTGGCAAGACTTTGCCACCTACCCCACACTTCTTTAGCTCACAACCGAATAATCAAGGGTAGTTTTAGATTAAACCAGCAATAATATTGATGCTGAGTGCCAAAATAACTGTATTAAAGAAAAAAGTTAATACTCCGTGGATTAAAGCTAATCTTCTCATGCTGCGTGAAGTTGTGGCAACATCAGAAACTTGGCAAGTCATCCCAATGACATAAGAAAAGTAGAGAAAATCCCAATAATCCGGTTCTTTATCTCCGGGAAAATCTAAGCCTTCGGCATTGGTTGATGTATCACTTGCTTGATCATCGCGGTAATAAAGATGAGCGTAGTATAAAGCAAACATTGTATGAGTAAGCAACCAAGAAGTAACAACGGTCAAAACTGCCAATACTACGTGTAGCGTTAATATCAACGGAGAGATATCTTTAGTCCCTTTGAGCATAAACCCAATAGCAAGCAGACTAGCACAAGCTGCGGCAACTACTAAAGTGAGGATTGTAAAACGGCTATCATCTTGGCGTTGGGCGCTACGGCGCATTTTTTGAGGGGTAGCGCTATCGATCGTTACAAAAGCTAAAATTAAAAAACAAATAGCACCTACCTCCCAAGCCAGGATCAGTCGGGTTGGTAGTAACAGTCGATTTGAGAGGAGAAAATATGTTAATACCGAAGTTCCTATAAAAGTTAAAAGCCGGGGTCGTGCATCAAAGTGATTTAACATCTTGATTAATGTAAAGTTAGCGATCGCCCTAACCCACGATCAAGGGTGTCAGATATCTAAAGCTCTCGAACTATCCACCAATGCCCAAACGCCCCGCCAAGGCTGGAGTTAGCGGCAAAAGCACAGAAATCATTAAAAATAAAGCAACTAAGCCTAAAGCCGCTCTAGTGTCGTCTGGCTCAGTGAGTTCGTTAAGGCTGGGACGCTCTAATTCACGCTGTAAAAACAAAATTGCGATCGCCCAATACATTGCGACAGGGTTTGCCAACGATGCGACGGCTAAGATAATTAAAGTGGCAACAGTAGCCCGTCCTGCGGTCTTGCGTCCGTAAATGGCTTGCACAACCCTTCCTCCATCCAACACCCCCGCAGGCATCAAATTTAGGGCGGTAATGACCAAACCCAACCAGCCAATCACCGTCAATGGATTTACGTCAACTAAACTATTGTGGAGATTAGTACCGATAATTACCCGTGCTAAAACTCCTACTAAAATTGAGCCGCGAAAAAACTCTGTGGGAACTTGAAACAAACTGCCAGAGTGGGATAGTAATAAACCAACAATTAGCAGCAATAAAGAGAGTAAACCCCCCGCCGCCGGCCCAGCAAAAGCAATATCAAACAAAGCTTTGCGACTGGGTACTAAAGACGCAAACCGGGTAATAGCGCCAAAAGCACCTAGTTGCAGAGTTGGTAAGAAAAAGGGCGGACTCAATTTAACTTGATAACGTCGCGCTACAAAATAATGAGCAAGTTCGTGAGCGGCTAAAACTGCGATAATACCAATACCAATCGGTAAAACTTCTCTAAAGCGCTCTAAATGACTAAAAAAATAAAAACCTAGTAATATCCCCGCCGTTTCAAAGATCGTGGCGATTGTGGCAATTCCTAGAGTAACAGCCAAAATATACTGACTTACTGTTACTGGGCGCACATCCGCACTAGCGGGAAGGATGATTACTACAGGTTTAGAGTCTAGATTATCTACCAAAAATAGCCGATAGGAATCCCCTAATTTTTCCTGCAAGTTGGCTGTCAGCTTTTTATGTACCGCTTCTGGCTCCCCGCGCAAGTTGCCTTTAGCAATTACACCTTCTTGATAGGGGACAGTTTCTACAGCAAAATAGGTATCAATACTAAAAATCCCTTTAATTGCCAGCATATCTTCTGAGGGAATCGGGACAACCGTTTGCTCTGGAGGTTTACTTGGCTTGGTGGGATTTGCGGCGATTTTTTGCTCAACCAGGCTAGGTTTAATTTGGGCTTTTTGAATTCTCAGCCGATTTTCTATCGCTATATAAGCTACTACCGCAGCGACAACCAAAAATAGAATACCCACAAAACTTATAGAAATACCTGCGGCAAATAAGCCAAAAAATAATACCACTGGAGCAATTAAGATTACCGACTGCAACCAAGTTAAAACTCCTAGCTTACCCAAAGGTTTAGCGCGATAAAATCCCCAGCCTAATATAGCGCAAGCTACTAAGACAACGGAGGCGATCGCAGAGGTTTGTGATGCTGTATACATTTTTCAATCAAACTATTTTTGCGCGTAGCCTATAAGTTTACCGTACCTGACGCTTGGCTATCTAAAACATTGTCAACGCTACCCTTGAGACTGTGCAGCTAATAAATCCTCAATTGCTTTGTTATCTACAGGTTTAGAGAAAAAATATCCCTGTCCGTATTCAAATTTTAGCGCTCTAAGTTTTGCCAGTTGCCGTTGAGTTTCTATACCTTCGGCAACTACCTTCATACCCATATTCTCAGCTAGAGCTAGGATAGTTTGGATAATTTCAACTTTAGAATTACGATCATCATTGCTACTCATACCCATGACGAAAGAATGGTCAATTTTTAAGATATCTATGGGGAAACGGTGCAGATAACTAAGGGATGAATAGCCTGTACCAAAGTCATCTAGACACAAAATTAGTCCTAAAGCTTTCAATTGCTTCAGAGTTTGGTCGATTGCTTGACTATTTTCTACAAGTACACTTTCGGTAAGCTCTAAGTGTATATGCTTTGGTTGTAAGTCATATCCATTGAGGATGTCTTTAATCGATTCAACTATATTGGTTTGCGCGAATTGTTTGCTAGAAAAATTTATGCTCATAGTTATTTCTGCACTAGGAAACTGCAATTGCCACAAATGCAACTGCTTACACGCCTCGCGGATTACCCACTCTCCTAAAGGAATAATTAGCCCGGTTTCTTCAGCTACGGGAATAAACTTTGTGGGCGAAACAAAGCCCAAATCCGGATGTTCCCAGCGTAATAAAGCTTCAAATCCAGTAATTTTCGCAGTTTTGAGCAACACAATCGGTTGATAATAAATTTGTAACTCTTGATTTTCTATAGCCTTGCGCAAGTCTGTTTCTAGCTGCAAAGCCCCCATAGCTTGAGAGGGCATATTGTATCAAAAACTTCATGTCTTGCCTTGCCTTGGGATTTGGCATAATACATAGCTGTAAAAGAAATGATTTTATTTTTTGACCAGAAGAAATGAAAAATTAAGCGATAGGCTGTAGGGTAGGGGAGTTGCGACTAAAAGCACTAGATGGATTTATTAGAGTACCAAGCTAAAGAATGGTTCCGGGAAACGGGCATTCCAGTATTGCCATCTCAAAGAATTGACAAAATTGGCGACCTTAAAGGGTTGAAAATTCCCTATCCAGTAGTAATTAAGTCTCAAGTACGCACGGGTGGACGCGGACGCGCGGGGGGAGTACGGATTGTGACAAATACTATAGATGCGATCGCGGCGGCGCAAACTATATTTCATCTCCCAATCTTAGGTGAAGTCCCCGAAGTGCTACTAGCAGAAGCAAAATACAATGCAGACAGAGAATTTTACTTAGCCGTAGTATTAGATAGCAATACTCGCAGACCTGTATTATTGGGTTCTCCTCAAGGTGGTGTTGATGTAGAATCCTCAGAAGAATTACTCCAACAAGTAGTAGTAGAGCGAGAATTTTCGCCTTTTTATGCCCGTAAGTTGAGCGTCAAAATGGGGCTAAAAGGAGCTTTAATTGGGTCAGTTAGTGATGTTGTAGAGAAGATGTATCGGCTATTTTGGCAAAAAGACTTAGATTTAGTGGAGATAAACCCCCTAGGTGTGAGCGCTACGGGGGAAGTAATGGCGCTAGATGGCAAAGTAACCGTCAATAGCCGCGCGATCGCTCGTCACGCGGACATTAGTTTAATGGCGCAAAAAATGGCAAATCGTGCCAATAGTCAAAACTACTTCGATATTTTGGGTAATGCCGATTTAGTAGATCGAGCAGGCAATATTGGGATTTTGGGCAATGGTGCGGGGCTTGTGATGGCAACATTGGATCTTGTTAGTGATGGGGGGGGAAAGGTCAAAACTTGCCTAAATATCGGTCATGGCAGCAATTTAGACCCAACTAAGCCTAGTTTTAGCGATCGCCTAGAGCAAGGTTTAGACCTATTGGTGCGCGACAAAAATATTCAAGTTGTCCTCGTCAACATCCTTGGGAGCGTTCTTAAAGGAGTAAAAGTAGCAGAATCTATTAGTAAGTTTGGGGAAGATCGGATGCCAAAGACCCGCAATGCTGCTTATCCCCGCTTAATTGTGCGTTTTGCTGGTTCTGAGCTAGACTCAGCCCAAGCACAACTTGCGCCAGTAGCAATTCCTTTAATTGAAAATTTAGATGAAGCTGTTTTGCAAACTATCCGTCAAGCTAAGTCTTCTCCGGCTAAAAAGTTATGAATTTACAGCCAGACAGTAAAATTTTGTTTCAAGGCATCACCGCCGAACTTTCTGCAACTCACGGGGTACAAATGAAAGTTTACGGTACAAAAGTAGTGGCGGGAGTCAACCCCGGTTTGGGCGGACAAACCTTTGATGATATTCCTGTATTTGACCTCGTAGAACAAGCCTTAGCTGAAGTGGGATCAATTGATACTACTTTAATTTTTGTCCCGGCTTACCAGGCTTTAGACGCGGCTTTGGAGGCAATATCGGCAGGAATTAAACAAATTATTATTGTCTCCTCTGGAATGCCGCCTTTAGATATGGTGCATCTGTTACGGAAAGCTGAAGCTACCGAAACTATTATTGTTGGGCCCAATAGCCCCGGAATTATCGTACCGGGAAAATTACTTTTAGGGACGCATAGAAGCGAGTTTTATATTCCTGGAGCGGTGGGAATAGTGAGCCGTAGCAGTACCTTAACCTACGAAATTGCTTTGGAACTGACTAAGGCAGGATTGGGGCAGTCTATGGCGGTAAGTATTGGCGGTGATGCGATTGCCGGATCTTCGTTTTTGCAATGGCTGCAAATGTTTGATGCTGACGACGCAACAGAAGTAATTGTTTTAGTCGGCGAACTTGGTGGGAATAGCGAAGAAGCCGCCGCTCATTACATTGCTGAAACTATCAACAAACCTGTAATTGCTTACATTGCAGGCAGACAAGCCCCCGCCGGAAGACATTGGGGACATACAGGAACTTTAGCCGCCGTTGTGGGTAGAGGTGTAAATGTAGGTACAGTACAAAGCAAATTAGCTGCTTTAAAGTCTGCTAAGATTCCGATTGCGGAAAAACCTTCCCAAATTCCCGATCTAGTCAAAAAAGCTCTGAAAAAAACGTAAATGATGAGACTTCGAGTTTTGGCGTTAGGGATTATTTCTAGTATCTTGACTGCTTTACCTGTTAGCGCCGCCCAACGAGTTTATATTAATTACGGTACTTTGGGCGTTTCATTTTCTGTTGATGCTTTAGAAACTTTTGCCCAGCAAGGGAAAATAGATCGCCAATTAAGTTTTGTTCTCAATCGTTTAAATCCAAAACAGCAAACTCAATTACGGGCTTTTTTGCAGACACGCTACAACCTTAAGCCTGTAACGATTTCTAGAGTTAGCTACTCTATTACTGGAGAGCGGTTGTTAAAGCGGTTTGGATTGGTAATTAAAACTAAAAGTGGTCAAAATGGGTTTTACGGGATTAGGGCGGCGATAGTTCAGTCGGCGGCTTCTCCTGAAGGATTTACAGCCCTTAATTTTTTGCGAAAGTTTCCCACAGATATCCAAATTGATATTGGGGAAGTTCTCAAGTTTACTCGCCAAATTTCTAAGTTGCTTAAAGATACCGATACTTTAGTTTCCCAGCTTGGCGAACAATCTATTACAGATAACAAAACTAATTACGCTCGCATACCAGACTTGAGAAAACTGGGCAATTATAGTGTTTCTAGGCGCACAATCAATTTACACGACTCAAAACGCGATCGCGCCATTGTTGTAGATTTATATGTACCCGCAGCTTTTCACAAGTCCCAAGTTCCGGTAATTACGATTTCTAATGGTTTAGGCGGACAGCGCGATCGTTTTATACTATTAGCTCAACATCTAGCTTCTCAAGGCTTTTTAGTTGTTGTTCCCGATCATCCTGGTAGTAGCGATCTTAGGCAAAAACAATTTTTTGCTGGATTATACAAAGAAAACTTTGATGCTGAAGAATATATCAATCGTCCTTTAGATATAACTTTTGTTTTAAATGAGTTAGAAAAGCTTAATTCTATTGAGTTTGATAACAAGTTAAACTTGCAACAAGTTGGAATGTTTGGTTATTCTTTTGGCGGAACTACAGCTTTATCTTTAGCTGGTGCTGAACTTGATTTTGCTCAACTAGAAAAAGATTGTAGTTTTCCGATTAATGTTGTAAATATTTCAATTTTGTATCAATGTCGAGCTTTAGAATTACCAAGACAAAGAGTTAATTTACAAGACAATAGAATTAAGGCGGCATTTGTATTTGTTCCCTTTACTAATAGCCTATTTGGAAAAAATGGTTTAAGCCGTGTCAACATTCCTATTTTTTGGCAAGCTACCGACGAAGATATTGTTACACCATTCTTATTAGAACAATTGCCAGCTTTTAATCGGTTAACTTCGCAGAAGTATTTAGTAGTATCTGAAAACCTCCCTCACACCCGCGTTACTATTCAGCTAATGGACAAACTATTAAATACAAATAGAGCCGCATCTTCAGAGGAATTAAGATTAGTAGCGCAAAGTTATCTTGAGGCGCTAACAGTAGGATTTTTTAAGTTTTACATAGCTCAAGATCCCGAATACAGTAAATATTTGCAATCTTCTTATACTCAATACATTACTAAAAAACCGTATAATTTGAAGTTTGTAAAATTTAATAAATCAAATAATAATTAGATTTACTGCAAAAAATATTTAGAAAAGTTAACGAATTATCCGCCAATAACTGCTATTTTAGCATTATCTTTAAAAAGATATTCTCCCCTTAAAAAGGAGGGATTATAAGGAGAGCAAATTATCAATTCATACCTTTTACAAGCAATTATTGTTTAAACCTTTAACTGTCCACAGTGTAAGTGCTATTTCATCGGAGGTAAGCAGATTAGGTTTATAAACTTGCTTTAGTTTAAATTGTTGAGTAAGCTGACTTTGCCAAATGGTTGAAGGATTAAATAAAAATACATTTTCGCAGCTATTAATTAATTGGCTCAAATTTATTTGGGGCAAAAACTGAATTTTTATCGTTGCTTCCAACTGGTAACTAAGAGATATTATGTCTAAAGTTTCCTTGGTTTCAGCAATTAAAACTGGAGCTTTAGCTTGGTTCAAAGTAGCAGCTATAGGAATATTATATATGTTTCGAGTTTTTTGATACTTAGGAGAAGTATTGAGAATAAAAATACAAGACATTATTTCTATCGAAATTAGAGTAATTAAGATTGTTCTCCAAAAAAATTGTTTATTTAATAACTTATTTGCTAAAAAATAAGCAAGAGTTAACAATATTCCTAGCTGACAAGGAACTATATATCTAGGAGCAGTAGAAGTTTTTGAATCAAAGATTAAATCAACTAATATAAAAAGCAAAGTAGGAACTATCGTTGAAGTTAAAATAAATAGCTTAACTGCTCTTGGAGCTTGATTCAATAAAAAATAAAAAGCCCAAATGATTAAAGCAAATAAACTTAAATCAGTAACAATTCTAGTAATAATAATTGCATCGAAACCTTTATAAATAGGCGATTCTACAAACACAATGGCAATGCTATAAATCCAAATAACTATTTTAATTGGTAGAGAAATAGGTACACGCATCCAAGTTGTATTATCTTGAAACCTTTGCCAATTGTAAAAAATTATAAAAAGCCAAGGCAAAAAACTAATTATTCCTAGAGTAAATGCTAATAAATATCTCTTAACTGTTTTTGTAAGATTGAATTTTTCTAAAAAAATTATATAAATACTTTGTCCGATAGCAACAAATATAGAAAATAAAGAAGTATAAAAACTAATGGTTAAACTAACTGTATATAAAAGCCAACTTTGTTTATTCTTAAGCCGGATAGCCCGTAAAAGAGCAATATTTGAACTTAAAATAGTAACTATCCATAAACTGTAAGGACGTGCTTCTTGAGAATAAGCTACATAAAAGGGAGAAACTGCAAAAAGTGCCACTGCAACCCAACTTACTAAAGGTGTTTTAAATAACTCCTGACATAACCAATAAACGCAGGGAATCGCTAATAAACCAAAAACAACTGACAAACTTCTAGTTGCAACAACTGAGCTACCAAACCTTTGCACCCAAAACCTAGTTAATATAAAATAAAGTGGTGAATGTTCAGGACTTTTGATTAAAGCTTTAATAGTAGCAGTTAAATCTTTTTGAACAGTCAATTTTTGATACTGTTGTAAATCTTTTACGGTAATAAGTTTCAAATTAAAAAGGTTTTGAGTAACTTCTTGTTTTGTATAACCAGAAACTCGAATAGAAGTAGCAACTTCATCTACCCAGTAAACTTTATTTTCAATGTTAGTAATTCTAAAAAATATACCTAAGAAAATAATGATTATGAATAAAAGAAACCAGGTTTTAGGAATAGCTTTAATATTTAGTCGCAACATTTGTTTGGGAATTTCCCAATAACATAGATAATTGAATTGGTTTAGAATCTGGTATTACATAAAAAAATAACAACACTAAATAATGTTGTTATTACACGAACGATGTTCAAAAAAATCTTATTTTTTGAGCGATCGCTTTTCAACTTCTTTCTTCAAAGCTACCATTGTATTTTCTAAAGTATTTTTATATACACTATAGAATACACCACGAGCAGCAATAGCACCGGGATCGGCGTTGACTTGGTGAATAATCAAAACTTGATTGGAGGGTGCGCCAGGATAAGGTGAAACTGGCTCTATTCGCCACGAACCTTGTAGAGACTTCAAATCGCCTTCGACAAGACTAAAAGCAATTTGTTTAGGGTAAGTTTCTTTAACAGCAATTCGTACGCGAGCTTTTTTTGTGAGCGCAAAAGCGCGAAAAATTTGGATTTGCTCAAAAACTTTGCGATCGCGATTATTTTGAATTAGCTTGCTACTAACTACATTAGGCAAAAAACGGTAGAAATTATTGTAGTCGGTTAATACTTGCCAAGCTGTAGCAGGGGTTGCTTTTACTAATACCTTACCTATATATTTGCCGTTACTTCCTGTAACCAAACTTTTCCCTTGACGTAAGGCTACGCGCTCCGTAGCGGGGAGACGGTCGAGGGCGCTATTAAATAACTCGGCTTTTGCGGGAATTGCAGCTAATGATATATTAAGAGCCGCAACTATCCCAACCGTAAATAAACGGTCGTATTTCTGTAGACTTGTAGCCATAATTATTTTATTAATGTTTACTCAAACCAATAACGCTGTCTTTGAAAAGGGTAGGTAGGCAATACTACCAAGCGACGAAGATAATCTCGGTCAAAACCTGACCAGTTTACCGCTACCCCTTGTAAGTATAGTTCCCCCAAACAGTGCAAAAATTGACTGTAGCCTGCACTTTCTTGACGCAAATTCGATAATAAATCGCCTTCAGTATTTGTATTCAAAATAGCAGGTCGGGGACTAATTTCTAAACAGATTTCGTAACCAGACGATGCCATTTGTAACCTTTGTGCAAACAACTTCCCCGTTAGTGACGGATGACGACACCAATACTGATAAGTTGCCACGTCTCCAGCAAAACGGGTAATAAATTGAATTTTGGGCGCAGAATAACTGATTTTTTTGGCTACTTCCGTTAATAAACCTTCCTCCACATTAGTTAATAACTGCCGATCTTGCGCCGCCATCAACTTCAAGCCATCTTCTAGGCTAAATATTCCCGCCACACACGCAGCAACATATTCGCCCACTTCATCACCCGTAACAGCGCCTGGTTGTATACCCCAAGAAATCCATAACTGGGATAAAGCATACGCAAAGGCAAATAAAGCACTTTTGGCGTAGCTAGGTTGGTTAAGTAAGGCGGATTCTTTGGGAGTGGGGTATAAAATTTCTAGCAATGGTACATCTATATAGTTAGTTAAAATTTCTGCACATTGGTCAATTGCTTGCCGAAAAGTCGGCTGAGTTTGGTAAAGCTGGTGTCCCATCTCTGCATCTTGACAACCAAAATCTGTAAAGATAAAGGCTAGTTTCTTCGTACTACTATCTTTTATTTGTCCAAGGTGTAATGTAACTTCTTTCTCTGCAACAAAATCCGCTAGTTGTGCGCCAAGCTGGGTAATTGAGGAAGTTACAATATATTGGCGATAATTAAAGTGCGATCGCCCAACGTTAGCAGTAAAGCAAATATCGCCGATATCTGCGATCGTAGTAGCTAAGTAATCTTGATAACGAGTAGCCAACTCTATGAGCGCGCTTTGAGTCTTTGCCGATAGAGTAAATATATGTAAGGGGCGGACTAATTGGGCTAACTTCCGCTCTACTTGTGGCGCTTCAGCTACTACTACGTGGGCATTTGTGCCGCTAAAGCCAAAGGAACTTACTCCGGCGATACGTTGCTGTTGTCCCCTAGTCCAAGGAGTACCAGTTGCGACTTTTATCGGCAATTGCTCCCAGTCAATATGCGGGTTAGGTTGTTGTAAATGTAGATGTGGTGGAATTTCCTGTTGTTGCAGCGCCATTACAACTTTAATTAAACTAGCAATTCCGGCGGCAGCCTCTAAGTGACCGATATTTGTTTTTACTGATCCAATAATTAGCGGCGGTGCGGTGCTTCTTTGTCCAAATACCTCGCCCAAAGCTCCTACCTCAATCGGATCGCCTAAAGCTGTACCTGTACCGTGAGTTTCTAAATAACTTACTTGGTGAGGTTCAATTTTACTACGTTCTAAAGCTTGGCGAATAACCGCTTGTTGAGCGGGCCCATTGGGAACGGTTAGCCCACTGCTGCGCCCATCGTGGTTGACGGCTGAACCAAGAATTATCGCCAAAATGTTGTTTCCATCGGCTATAGCATCGCTCAGACGCTTGAGAACGATCGCCCCACACCCTTCCGCCCGAACAAAGCCATCGGCGGCAGCATCAAAGGTTTTGCAATATTGTCCGGGGGTGAGCATTCGGGCTTTAGAAAAATTGATACTAACTTCGGGTAATAAAATTCGATTTACCCCAGAAGCGATCGCTAAATCGCACTCACGATTTCGCAAACTGCTGATCGCCAAATGCACCGCCACCAAAGACGACGAGCAAGCAGTATCTACCGACATACTTGGGCCCGTCAACCCCAAAATATAAGATAAGCGTCCCGAAGCCATGCTGTGAGCATTGCCTGTAGCTAAATAAGCATCAATTTTTGGGGTATTTTTAGTTAGCAATCGATGCCAATAATCGTTACCGCAAATACCGACAAATACTCCCGTTTGACTACCTGTTAGCCGATCTTGAGCAATACCCGCTCGTTCTAAAGCTTCCCAGCTTACTTCTAAAAGTAAACGTTGTTGAGGATCAAGGCTAATCGCTTCACGGGGAGAAATGCGGAAAAATTGCGCGTCAAAATCTTGTAAGTGAGGCACAAAACCACCGTAGCGGCTGTACATTTTCCCTGGAGTATTTGCCTCTGAGTCGTAATAAGCGTCGTTGTCCCATCTATCGGCGGGAACTTCAGTAATTGCGCTTTTACCGTCAATTAATAGCTGCCAAAAATCTTCCGGGCGATCGCACAATTGCGGAAATCGACAACCTATACCGACAATAGCGATTGGTTCATTTTTTGCCTTTTCCCAAGCTTCTAGCTTGGACTGCATTTGTTTAAGTGCTAGTAAGGCGCGTTTAGTCGGAGATAAATCTGATCCCGGTTCAAATTGATTGCTCATTTATCTATATGGTCGCGGTATTTTGGAATTTGCGCGATCGCCGAGCTTTTAAATAAACTATATCTTAATCAATAGTGCAGATTATTTTCTCAACCTCCTCTGACTTTTATGGGGACTATTGCTCATTCTCAATTGTTGCTTTGTAAGACAAGGGTTTTAACTTTCCTCTAAAATAATTAGTCAAAACGCAACGTCATAAAGACAAACCTAGCAACAAAAACTCCGGCAATAACCCAAGTACCTAACGATACTTCATGACCTTTACCTTGAAAAGCTTTAACCAATGGATAAGCAATAAACCCGATCGCTAATCCTTCCGCAATCGAATAAGTAAGCGGAATCATAAACATAGTTAAAAATGCCGGAATAGCTTCTGATAAATCATTCCAGCGAATTTCTGTAACTTGGGAAAGCATCATTGCACCCACGATTACTAATGTCGGCGTAGTTGCAAAAGCTGGGATAGCTTGAAAAACTGGGATAAAAAATAAAGATAGTAAAAATAATAGTCCCACAATAACGGCTGTAAATCCAGTCCGTCCGCCTTCAAGTACACCGGAAATAGATTCTACATAAGCTGTGACGCTAGAAGTGCCAAATAATGGTCCGACAGTAGTTGCGATCGCATCTGCCATTAAAGCTTGATTAGCGCGGGGTAATTCTCCATCTTCGCCAATATAACCCGCGCGCATTCCTACCCCTGTTAGCGTCCCTACCGCGTCAAAAATATCTACAAACAAAAATACAAATAACACTGCCAACCAATCAACAATATTATTAGCGTTAAGTCCTGATAGCCCAGTAATTGCCTGTCCAAATAAGTCTTTGGGCAATTGAGGTAAAGCAAAAATCCCTTGTGGTGGAGTTGCAACGCCCAAAATCCAAGCAAGTACGGCGGTGGCAAAAATCCCTAATAGTAATGCTCCTCTAACGCTCCGCACTACAAACGCAGAGGTAATTACTAGCCCCGCTACAGCCATTAAAGTAGCTGGTTGACTCAAACTGCCAAAAGCGGTTTTAGTAGCTTCGTTGGCGACAATTAGCCCCGCGCCGCCAGTGGTGGGATCTCCCGACAGTCCAATATAGGCAATAAATAAGCCAATTCCCGCCGCCGTTGAGTGTTTGATTGTGTTGGGAATAGTTCTAATGAGCAGGCGGCGCACATCTGTAAAAGTTAACGCAATGAATATTAGCCCTTGGACGAACACGCAAGATAAAGCTAATCTCCAATCAATTTTTAGCCCGATAACTACCGAAAAAGCAAAGAATGCGTTGGTTCCCATCCCAGGAGCTAAACCAAAGGGATAGTTGGCAAATAAGCCCATACAGAGTGTTCCTACGGCAGAGGCGATCGCAGTGGCTACAGCTAATTGCGAAAATAAGTCCCCTTGTCTCTCCAGAAAAATAGCGTTTGACAAAATAATCGGATTCACAACTAAGATGTAGCCCATAGTCATGAAAGTAGTTATCCCTGCTAAAATTTCAGTTTTAAAGTTGGTTTTGTAATAGTCAAATTGAAAATAACGGGCGATGACTTTGAGCCAATCTGTGTAAGGTTCTGGGGGACTTGAACCGGGAGTTTTATTTTGCTTGTCAACGCTACTGCTAGGCATTGTGTTCATGCTCGTTGCTCTAAATACAGGTAGTATTTTAAGTTCTTTCTTTGCAGCTTTCTGTAATGTTTGGAGCAGTTGCGTTTTTTGCTAACTCTTGCAAATTTAAACCTGCTATATTTCCTGCTAAAAGGGCATTACAGAAATAGCAGCTAAGTTTAATATCTAAGGGTGCGCCCTAAATTAAGGAGAATTGGGAGTGAAGTTAAAAACAATATTTACTCTGCTTAAAGAAACCGTTGACGAATGGAATAAAGATAAAGCTTCACGATTAGCCGCCGCCTTAGCTTATTACACCGTTTTTTCGCTTTCGCCATTGCTAATTATTGCGATCGCCATTGCAGGGGCAATATTTGGCGAAGAAGCCGCTAGAGGCGAAATTGTCGGACAAATTCAAGGCTTAGTTGGTAAAGATGGCGCTGAATTTATCCAAACAGCGATTGAAAGCGCCGCTAAACCCACTGAAGGCGGCGGTTTTGCCTCGGCTATTAGTGTTGTGGTGCTGCTGTTTGGCGCGTCGGGGGTGTTTTCGCAACTGCAAGATGCGCTTAATACTATTTGGGAAGTCCAACCCGATCCAAAAGCGGGTGCTGGGGGTTTTATCCGCGCTCGTTTTCTAGCTTTTTCGATGGTGCTAGGAATTGGTTTTTTACTCTTAGTTTCTCTTTTACTTAGTGCGGGTTTGTCAGGAGTTATAGGTTATTTAGGTCATTTGTTCCCCGTACTTGCTTCGCTGTTACAGGTGGCGAATTTTGTTTTAGGTTTTATCGTTACAACGGTACTATTTGGACTAATCTACAAATTTTTGCCCGATGTCAAAATTACTTGGAGCGATGTTTTAATTGGCGCAGCGATGACTTCTCTGCTATTTTCTATCGGTAGGTATGGCTTAGGTTTGTATTTAGGTAATAGTAGCTTTGGTTCGACTTACGGCGCTGCTGGTTCGCTGGTAATTATCTTAGCTTGGGTATATTATGCGGCGCAGATTTTGTTTTTTGGGGCAGAATTTACGCAAGTTTACGCCCGCAGATATGGATCGCAAATTGTCCCCGATAAAAATGCTATACCGATAGCTGGAAGCGATCGCGCCCAGCAAGGTATGAAACCAAACACTACAAGTCGCCCGGCTAAAAGTAAGTCTGCATCCCCTAACTTTGTCAAGAATCTAGTTAGGCGCTTTACCAAACGTAAAAGCAAGAATCGACGACCTTAAGCACTAAATACTTTTATGAAAAAAAAGCGTCGAACTTCTGCCAATATTGTGCATTTTGTCAAGCTGAATGGACGGTTGAATATAGAAGGGTTAGGAAAATGGTACAACTACTGGAATGATCCATACCATTTACTACTGACGATTCCTTGGGCAGGTTTTCTAACATTAATTTGCGTCGGTTATCTTCTTGCTAATGCTCTATTTGCTTTAGCTTATGTAGCCGGGGGCGATGGAATTGAAAATGCGCGTCCAGGAAACTTCGCCGATGCCTTCTTTTTCAGCGTCCAAACTATGGCATCGATTGGTTACGGTGCAATGTATCCCAAAACAACCTATGCTCATTTGTTAGTTACGGCGGAATCCTTGGTAGGTTTGTTTGGCGTGACTATGGCAACAGGTTTGATGTTTGCGCGATTTGCAAGACCCAATGCTAGAGTAATTTTTAGTCAGGTGGCGGTAATTGCACCTTTTGAAGGCGTACCAACTTTAATGTTTCGCACTGCTAATCAGCGCCGCAACTTGATTTTAGAAGCATCTCTGCGTGTTAGTTTAGCTAGAGATGAAATAACCGCCGAAGGGGATTTTATCCGCCGTATTTACGATTTAACGCTGCTTCGTAGTCAAAACCCTAGTTTTTCCCTCTCCTGGACTGCCTTACACCCTATAGACGATCGCAGCCCTCTATACGGAGTTACTCCACTGTCACTGATGGAGGATGAAACGACTATTTTAGTTACCCTGACAGGATTAGATGAAACTGTAGGACAAAGTATTTACGCTCATCATACTTTTGCCAGCCGAGACATTCTCTGGAATATGCGTTTTGTTGATATCTTGGTTTGGAAGCCTAATGGCGATCGCTATATTGACTACAGCCACTTTCACGATGTCAAACCTTTACAATAATCGGTTAACTTATGCCATTTTAGGTACGGGGGCGTTGGGTGGCTACTACGGCGCTTGTCTGCAACGAGCGGGTCACGACGTACATTTCTTGCTGCATAACGACTATGATCGCTTTAAGGAGCATGGGTTAGTTATTGAGTCCCCCGGTGATAACTTTAATTTGCCCCGCGTTCATGCCTACAACAGCGCCGCTACAATGCCTAAATGCGATGTGGTAGTTGTGGCTTTAAAAACAACGCAAAATCATTTATTACTTCAACTTTTGCCCCCAGTAGTTAAAAATGATGGGATAGTATTAGTTTTGCAAAACGGGCTAGGAATAGAGTCAGAAGTTGCCCAAATCGTTGGTAATTCTAGGGTAATGGGTGGATTATGCTTTCTTTGCTCTAATAAAATAGGTGCGGGGCATATTCGTCATTTAGACTACAAGGAAATTAAGCTAGGCGAATATAATCCTAATTATCAACCTGGTGGTATTTCTGACCGAATGCGGAATATTGGCGCTGATTTTGAAAAAGCGGGGATTCCGATTAAACTAGCAGAAGATTTGTTACTCGCAAGATGGCAAAAATTAGTTTGGAATATACCTTACAACGGGCTTTCGGTGATTTTGAATGCGACAACTAATGAGCTAATGACAGATGCTAGTACATTGATTTTAGTTAAAGAATTGATGGATGAAGTGGTTACAGGCGCGAAAATGTGCGATCGCACTATTCCCAATAGTTTTGTTGCCGAAATGCTCGACCATACTGCTAAAATGAAGCCCTACCGCACTAGCATGAAAATCGATTATGAGTGCGATTCGTTGGTTAGTGAATCACGGTAAACAGTCCGTACATAACTAACCCAGCCAAGACTACCAAGTCTAGC
>NZ_PVWN01000136.1 GCF_003003885.1 Chlorogloea sp. CCALA 695
TTGACCTCATTTACCTTATCCTGGGTAGCAATCTTAACTTCGCTAACTTTATCTTGGGCAGCAGTTTTGACTTCATTTACCTTGCCCAAGGCAACGGTCTTAACTTCATTTACTTTAATTTGGGTAGCAGTTTTAACTTCATTAACCTTATCTTGAGCAAAAGTTTTGACTTCGTTAACCTTGCCTTGAACGGCTTCCTTAACCAGTCCGGTTTTAGCCTGTACCCATTGCATTACTTTACTTTTGGCTTGCTCGGCAATGGATTGAGAAGTCTTCACAACTTCAGTAACCTTATGTTCTGCCCAAGACTTTAAGTTATCGTTGCGGACAAACTTGGAAAGATCCTCAAGAGATTTTTGGGTATCCTTTAACTGTGCCTGTAGTGAATCAATCCGAGCGTTAGCACTGGCTAATGATTGCTCCACAGAACCGCGAGTGCTTGCATTATTTGGGTTGACTACCTCTGGCATCTTTGCGTCTAGTTCTATTGGGGTGGGATTTATAGGAAAAGCAATCATCTCTTTGTCTTGCCTCGCCAAGACAATTGCCCCACTGTTAGATTTTTGATTTTCAACTACTGGAGATACGTCTAAAACTACTGCATCTATTATTTCTGCGCGATCTCCTTGGAAAACTTGTTCTTGTTCTTGGGCTACTTGACTTACTTTTAGAGCAGGTTCTAAAGCCTTTTCTGGAGTAACTGCTAGGTTTTGTGCTTGTAGTTCACTTACTTGGGTTACTTCTGGAACAACATTCAAGCTCTTTTGGTGAGTAACTGGTGAATTTTCCAGTGTTAAAGAATGTTTATTTTCTAGAACTTGACCATTTTTGGCGTGGTAGACTTTCTCTCCGTCCACCACAACGCGGACAGAACCTTTTAATTCGTTGGGATTTTCTAAAGCTTGCTGTACCTTTTCCCCAACAGGGGTTGCTAATTTATCAGTAGTGACGACATTATCTGTTTGCTCGTAGACTTTATTGTTGCCAGCAAAAACTTGTAACTTAGAGCCATCAACATTACCAAGCTGTGCTTTTAACGACTCCATCCATGGGACAGAATTTGCTGGCACTGATTCTATCTGTGCTTTTTCCACTGTGACAGGTGGAGGGTCTTGAGGCAGTAAGTTCGCTTCTAGGCGTTCATTTGCAACTTGCACAGAACTTGTTGCTAAAGTGCTTTCTTGTTGAATAGAACTTTGCAAATCTATTTTATTTGCCATCCCTGACAATCGCTCTGTCACTAGATGAGCAAATTCATCCTTGGTTACTCCCATTCGCTCATATATACTGTGGTCTGGCAGAAAATAAACAGCTTCACCACGCGAGTTAGTGTCTAGCAACGTAAATTCATAGTGCTTGTCAGGGATATTTTGGTGCATTGTGGCATCAGAATAAGCGTCATCATAAATTTCGACACACACTGATGAATCTTGCCGTTGAAAAACACTTAACTCTAGACCGTTGATTCTTTCGCTCACCCCTCCCTGATCGTCGTACACCTCTCCAGAAGACATTTGACCACTTTTCCATTCAGGAGCATTATTGCGTTTTTCAATTACGATTTTCGCCGCATCTCTCACCGACATAGCAATCGGCGTTTTTATCTCTGGGGCAGTTTCGCGGGGATGAGGACGCAATGGAGGATCTGGTTCTGACCTTAGCTTATTCAAAGACTCATTAAGCTCTTTAATCGTCGGTTCCATTTTATTTCCTGCCTCAATTATGGTGAATCCAATTTGTTTTTTAACCAGTCTGTTAGGTATTATTTAGACAACTCATACAAACCCAAATTAGTTATACAAAAAATCCAAACACTCAATTTTGTAGATAATGACTAATTCGAGATACTAAAAATTCTTGATTGGGGATTTCAGGTAGCACAGCCCCTCCTAGTCTATCTAGCAAAACTTCGTTTCCTGCTTGAATATAAGCCCACTGGTCATCAACTAATATCTGGACAACCGATTCATCAGTAATATTTTCAAGACTGATATCAAACCATTGACCATTTCTGTAGTGATAAGCGGAATCAGGGCAAGTATCACCTAAATACACCTCAATTTCTTTAGGTCGATAGCCATTGGGAAAGGGAGTCAGATTGATAGAGTCTTCGGCGTTAAGCATTGCATTTGGATATTGAGTCATGGTGAAAGTCTCCTAGTAAATTAAACTTTTGATGCTAAGGAGCGCACGTTTTAGGGAATATGTAGGGATTCTTCCTCAACTCCTTTTACTGTATCTTTGACAGTTTGATTTAAAGCTTCTAACCATTGATTAACTGTTTGATTCCGCTTCATCTGCACTATCTTTGGTATTGGAAAAATAGAGCTAGACTGAAGTTGTGGAGCAACATTCTTAATATCTAAATCAACAACATTTTGAGAACTACAATAGATAAGTTCTGCTTTCAAAAGAACTCCTGTTGACTCTAAAACTCTGACTGTTCCGTTTTCTGATTGTGGGGAGCGCAAAGCATTTTCTAACTGTTCTAGAGTTGCATCGGACACGCCAAAGTTTGGATAAACTTTTTCCCGCCCTAGAGATATAGTGATTTTGTCTTTGTCGCCAAACAGGGATGCTAAATCGTCTATTCTTTGTTGATTTGACATCAGCCAACCTCCACCAACACTGATCTAACTTCAGGAAAATGACCTCCAACTCGATTGAGGATGACGCAATCTCCTACCTGAATAAACACTGCGCCATCGTCACCCATGCCTTCAATAATGGTCGGTGGAGTGTCGCCGTTGATTTTATTAGTAGTAAGCACACCCTTTTTAATTGCCATAGCAGGAATATCTGCACAATCGTAGTAAATCTCAAATAATCCAAGTTCATTACTTTGGGCTAGTACAGGAAGCGATCTCGCCATCAAGTAGTTTTCAACAACTGTTGGGTAATCCTTCAATATCCGTTGGACTTCTTGAGGCAATTTTGACAACACAGTTTGTTCAGTGGGAGTAAACATCAATACCTCCAAAGGGATCTACTTTAAATAGCAGTTGAAATTGAAAACCGAACACTAAAATCCACTAAGAGCTTGGTCAGCGATTTGTTGAT
>NZ_PVWN01000079.1 GCF_003003885.1 Chlorogloea sp. CCALA 695
TAATTCATTACCTCAAGTTTGGTGATGTGCCTGTCCCTTATCGTGTTTAACTATTCATCTGTTCATTCAGCAACGCCGCATTGTCTCATCAGTATCACTAGCTTCACCCCGCCAGTAGCTTGGTTGCCCAGCCGGAACAAAAATACTGTGACCCTTTTGAACGATGGACTCATGGAAGAAGTCGTCGCGCTTCTGAGTCAATTGAGCAGGATTTCCCAAAGGTAAGTTGAGCCAATGCTCCGATAAAGCCGGAACCTCCATCTCACAGACGGTAGAAGAACTTGGATATTGATATTGTTGAACTAAGACTCCGCTCCAGCCGAGTGACTGGCTGGAGGATATGAGGGATTTATTCAATCGTTGCTGGAGTGCGATCGCGCTCATTAAGTTGCTTATCATCGGTTTACCTGACTCATTAGAAGATATCTTATGTTGCTTGTCATCGGCTTCACTCATTGGAGATGTCTAATGGCGCTCTTATCGCCGATCGTTGTTGCTACTCTAATGATTGCGCTTTAGCTGGCTCTAAGTAAACTGTCCTTAAAACCGAATATCGTCCTAATCCTCTTGTGTCACTTTCCAGATGAAATCTTAATGTAAGGGAGTTGTAGCCATTTCTTTAAGGGGCTAATTGTTATTATTAAACAATCGAGCTATTGCGCTTTCTAGAAAGCTTCTAGGATTCAGGAATGACCAAAGTTTTCGGAGTCTGACAGAAAAGGGTTAGCAGCTTTAAACACAAAATCTAATAAAGTCCCCTGAAGTCCGAAATCTTGCAATTAGTGAGTGTATACTCTAGCTGTTCGCAATTTCAGTTCAAGGTGCATGATTCAAGTAACGCTTAAAAAAGCTTCGCTTCGCACATTCTGCTTATTTTTATTGACTGTTTTACTGACTATCGGTTGCACAGGCATTAACTTCGGTAATAGAGGAGATACCTCAAGCAGCCGAAAAAGCGCACTGAATGAAATGACCACATCGAACACCGATTGCAGCAACGAATTACACGATCGCATTGAACAAACTTCTCGTGCTGCTCAAGGGCGGGTTGGGATGACAGCCACGGTGCTAGAAACCGGAGAGTCAGTGTCTCTCAATGGGAATCAGCGATTTCCGATGCGAAGCGTTTACAAGTTTCCGATCGCGATGGCTGTTCTAGCTCAAGTAGACCAAGGAAAACTCAAGTTAGATCGACAAATTCGGGTTGAAGCAAGCGATATCGTCCAGGGCAGTCGGATTCTAGATCGCAATTCGCTGGGAGTGGAATTAAGCCTGACTGAACTATTGAAGTACATGGTTTCTGAAAGTGATAATACAGCTTGTGATGTGCTATTACGGCTCGTCGGTGGGTCCAAGATTGTCACCCAGTATTTGCGTGGTCTTAGCGTAAACGACATCATTGTTGCTAACACGGAGAAGGAGTTAGGGCAAGACACAGCCGTGCAGTATCGTAACTATGCAACGCCTGACGCAATTGTCGTTTTGCTACGCACCTTTCATGAGGGACAAGGGCTTTCAAAATCTAGTCAAGCGTTATTGCGGCGATTGATGACAGAGACATCTACAGGTCTAAACCGCATTAAAGGACTGTTGCCAGAGGGGACAGTTGTGGCACACAAAACTGGTACTTCCTCTACTGTAAATAAAGTGACGGCGGCAACAAATGATGTGGGACTTGTGACGCTTCCAAATAGCCGACATTTGGCGATCTCCGTTTTTGTTTCTGATTCGATGGCTGATGATACAACCCGCGAAGAAGTAATAGCAAAGGTGGCGCGAGCGGCATGGGATGAATGGAGCAAATAGGTACAAGAATGTTTAGCTAGTAAAAAGTTTGAAGTGATTTTTTGCTGTCGCCGTCAAATAATTCCTATTTAGTAGCAACGCTGAAATTTTACTTGCGATCCATTGCGGGGATGAGGGGTAGAAGTCATAATTAAATCAAGATTTCGATCGGGCAGTAGTTCTCATTCGTACTCTCGCAACAGAAGTGCCGCAAACAATTTTGGTAGTCCTAAAGAGGTAAGAACAATGTTTTTGATTTATCTTTAACGATCCCGACGAAATTTAATTCGTTTATCTTTTTACAATTTCAACTAGGCTTTTACAGTTCTCACAGTTACGCATTCTCCAGCAACATCAACAAACTATCAGCGTTTTTGGTGATAAAAACCAATTAATTTGGAGAAATCATGAGGGACTTCTTGAGCGGTTTTTGGTCAAACTTTTTTTTGAGGAAGGGGAAAACTAAGCTCTAGAAGATTTGATGCAATTAGAAATTGTTATCCATAAGTTTTATTTGTTGAATCAATTGATTAAGTGCTTTCTGTGCTGCTTTGTAAAGAAAAGTTTGCGGTTCTAACTTTAATACAAATAAAATGCGATCGCCTATTGATTCAAAATCTACCATGAAAGCAAATCCGTCACGCACTAGAATTTGGCGATCTCAGTATCTACCATCGATTGAGCTAGTACATGGTGTTTCTAAAATCCATTCATTGCCCCGCCATTTTCACGAAGAACTGGAGCTTGGCATCCGGCAAGGTGACGGCTGGCAGTTTAACTACCGAGGCGCGACATACAGCGTTCCACCAAACACCTTGGTAGTGACACAACCTGGAGAAGCGCATCATGCTGATTGTGCAAGCGATAGAGACTGCACGTATCGCGGGCTACAGATAGGTGTAGATTTACTTCAACAGGTTGCAACAGAAGTGGCAGGACGCAAAACAGCGCTGCCATTTTTTTCGATGCCTCTAGTCTATGACCGCGACTTGAATACACAAATCGTTCAAGTTCATCAAGCCCTAGAACAGCCCATTTCTCAGCTTGAACAACAGACATTGATGGGAGATTTGTTAGCACAATTAATTCTGCGCTGTGCAGAGAATCCACCTTGCCAAGCCAAGTTAGGGGAAGAACGTCAGCCCGTTGATCGCGTTCGGATATATATTGAAGACCATTATGATCGCGAGATTTCGTTAGAGCAATTAGCCCAGGTTGCAAACTTGAGTTCCTTCCATCTCAATAGATCGTTCAGCAAAACTTTTGGTATGCCGCCCCACGCTTATCAAATTCAAGTGCGAATTTTGCAAGCAAAACGGCTGCTTAGAAAAGAGTGGTCGATCGAGCAAGTAGCCTTTGAAACTGGATTTGCGAGTCAAAGTCACTTTGGTTCCCACTTCAAGCGGCTTGTTTGTGTCACTCCAAGGCAATACATTCAAGACAGCAAGAACGTGATAGATTTCGATGTTTAAATTCGTTAGACTGTAGATAGGTTTTTTCTAAACTAAGGTCGCAAGCTATAACGTTTCTACTCTCTGACGACACTTCCTATATCGCTAGTAAGACGCTGGCTTAAGCTTTTGCTGGACTACTAAATCAACCCCATTCATCAGAAATCTCAATCTGACTGTTTTTCTAGGAACGATACTATGAACTCCAACCTTCCTACTACTACCTTTTGCATTAAACACCTAGGAGAACTACCGTGTATCACGCCTTTGTCCGCAGTAAACTGACCCAAACGCTTGAGGGTCTTGATCGGGACAACTTTGAGGATTCGCTAGCTGGAATGGATTCACAGATCGAACACTACTTCGCAGGCACTCACGCCCTCGGAGGTACACGTCACTCGACTGCTGGGGTGGAGCGTTGGTTTGGGCGAGTCTTTCGCTTGCTTCCCGACCTAAGTTTCAAGGTAAAGCGTATTGCCGTCAGCGGTTGGCCGTGGAATACTACGGCGACAGCCGAATGGCAGAGCAAGGCAACTTCCGTCACTGGCGAACCTTACCTCAATGATGGGGTTCACATTGTGCGGCTGCGGATGGGTAAGATCGTTAGCATGCACGTCTACCTCGATACCCAGGTGTTGGCGGATGTCTGCCGTGTTATGGTTGATCGGGGCATTGAAGAAGCCGCAGCACCCCCAATCGAGGACTGACTTTTGCGATCTAGCCGCCTATTGCTGAACAAGCTCGATCGGTTACACATACTGTCTATTACGGTCTACCGATAAACAGAATTAGCAAAAGATTAGGTTCGCATCATACCCAAGTTAAACCCGATCAAGAGAGTCAATCTGCGTTCACTGCCCCAACCAATTGAAGTAAAGGATTTATAAATGAGCGCACAAAACAAGCCACAAGCTTTTGAAGTTAATAATGCTGAAGGTCGCGCTTACTGGGGTATGGGTATTCTCTGGATTATGCTGGCAACGGCCGAAGATACTAATGGAGAGTATTCCTGTATAGAGGAGCTATTATCACACGGTTCCGCAGCACCGCCTCACATCCATGAGGCGGCAGATGAAACCTTCTATATTCTCGAAGGCGAAGCCACCTTCTTTGTAGACGACAAGCCGATTAAAGCAACCGCCGGGTCGTTTGTGTCAATTCCGCGAGGCACAAAACACGCTTTTCAAATCGATTCGGAAACGGCACGATTACTCAATACCTATGTACCTGCGGGTTTTGAATACACGATTATGGCAACGACCGTACCCGCCCAAACGCGCACATTGCCTCCGGCTTCGCTGCCTTTTCCCAACCGGGAACAATCTAATCAAGCGCTTGAACAAGTCACTCAGCAGTATCCGGCGGCTAAGACCAACTTTTTAGAAGGCTTTAGAAAATAAATTACCCGACACCGGATGATCTGAGTTTGGCTTCGACAAATCGACCGATAGCGGGCAATTGCCTATTAGGTAGCAAGTCTATCTAGCAGCAAAAGATGAATTTTTAAACTTTTACAAGGAAAATCATGACTACAAAATTGACAGTTCTGGTTGCTGGTGCTACTGGAATGCTGGGTACTAAGATTGTTTCTGCTTTACTCGACAAAGGCAACATTGACGTTCGGGCAATGGTGCGAAGTCTTGATGACAGTAAGGAAGAAAATCGTCAAAAGAAGGGCGCGATGAAAACCAAGGGTGCAACCCTTATAGCAGGCGATCTAATGCAGCCGGAAACTTTACTACCAGCGTGTGCAGGGGTCGATGTTGTTGTATCTGCGATCGGCAATAATGAAGTGACTGTCCCAGGGCAAAAAAACTTGATTGATGCTGCCAAACAGCAGGGCGTAAAGCGGTTCATTCCCTCCGACTACTCTGTGGACTATCGCAAGCTAGACTACGGCGACAATGACAATTTGGATAAGCGCAAAGAAGTATTTGAGTATCTTCAGCAAAGCGGTTTGGAATATACCTTAGTTCTCAACGGGGCATTTATGGAATTCATCACCTATATGCCACTATTTGACCTAAAAAATCAGATTTTTCAATACTGGGGCGATGGTGAAATGCCGCTCGATCTCACGACCACCGATGATACCGCTAAGTATGTAGCAGAAGCGGTAAGCGACCCAGACTTGGCAAACATGGCATTGGAAGTCGCCGGTGACACACTGACCTCAAAGCAATTGAAAGCCATCTATGAAGGAGCAACGGGTAGTAAATTAACTGAAAAATCTTTGGGTAGTATCGCCGAGATGCAAGCTTGGATTACTGCCAAAAAAGCGTCAGCCAAAACACTCAACGAGTACGTCTTCCACCAGTATATGTACGCAATGGTATCGGGTAAGGGCAAACTCGATACCATTGGCAACGATCGCTATCCTCATATCAAACCCATAACAGTTAAGCAATTTCTCAGCAAAGGAAATTCGTAAGGCAGCATTGCCGCTCATAAGTTTTCTGGCATTGCTGAAAGTGTGAGGATTTTTCTTTTCTACAACCTCCTGTCTCACCCACTTTCCTACCGCATTACCCATTCAGCAACACTTGCAAAGGGTAAGCTAAGACGCACTTAATTTTTAAAGCTGAAAACCTTAGAGCAAGCATTTCAGTTTCCAAACAGTACAATTTAGATCCACGACAGCTTAGTACAGCATAGAATTATTACAATCAGTTACTTCCAAACACTCCTGACTTCTGGTAACGGATCATTCTGACCTATCTCCTTCCAATCAGTGAGTATATCAGGCATAGCTTTCTCTGGCATCTGGAGAGATAGTTGATGGGCAATTTCTGCGGCGATTTTTCGATACCTGGGGCGATCTCGTAGATGTGTTTTAATTGTAGACTTTGGTAAACTCCGCTTACTCTCTTATTGGCTTCCCCCACATGAAAAATCAACAATCAGCTATTGTTTTTGACCAAAAAACTGCTTCTGCCTACGATAATAGGTGGGCTAAGTTGGCTCCAATCCGCGACTCCCTTGATTTATTGATCCGCGCCATACTGTCTGAGCTTCCTGCCGATGCCCGGATACTTTGCGTCGGCGTAGGAACTGGGTCGGAATTGATTAATCTAGCCCAAGCATTTCCGCTATGGCGATTCACTGCGGTAGAACCTGCAATCGCGATGCTTGATGTTTGTCGCCAGCGCGTCGAAGAGTGTGGCATCACATCCCGTTGCACTTTTCACGAAGGTTATCTCGATTCACTGCCCGAATCAGATTCCTTTGAGGCGGCGACTTGCCTTGTGGTTTCTCACTTTATCATGGAGAAAGAGGAGAGGCGCAACTTTTTTAACCAAATTGCTTTACGACTTCGTCCCCAAGGATATTTGATCAGTTCCGATATAGTTTATGATATGTCTACTTCAGACTATCAAAGTCTTCTTGAGGTTTGGCTGCGGATGATGAAGTCTGCCGAACTGCCGGAGGACGACATTGAAAAAATGCGTGCTGCTTATGGTCGTGATGTTGCTGTGCTGCCACCCCAAGAAGTCGCATCAATTATTGCATCGGCTGGCTTTGATACACCTGTGCTATTTTTTCAGAATCTACTTATTCATGCTTGGTATTCACGACGAACATCATCGAATTAAAAGTCCTCAACGGTTACTTGCTACTTTAAAACGTCAATTATCCCAAATATTATAAATGATAATTGCTTCTCAACGGTTCGTAAGCTTGTAAATATACTGTTTTAGCGATCGCGGCTCTCGACCGAGAATAGCTTGCAGCACTAAAGAGTTGCCGCCAGGAAAACCGTAGCGATTATAGTTGGCATACATCCGCGCTAAACCCTCTTTAATAGCCACATCGTTTATATGTGCTGTTTGTACCCACTCCTGGAAGGCTGGCTCCCCTGCCTCAATAGTGCGCCCCAGCGCTTCGCTCATCAGTGTCACCAACTCCAGACGGTTGACCATGCCAGGGGCGCACAACTCAAAAGTGCCGTAACTCAGCTTGTCCCCAGTCAGCGCTAGGGCGGCGACTTCTGCGACATCACGGTAATCCACGTAAGAGGCTTTTACGTGTTTGGAGTAAGGTAGAGAGAAACGACCATGCTCTAGTACGGAGTTCCAGCTACTATTGAGATTCTGCATGAACATAGTGGGCTGCAAGACAGTAAATTCCATCCCTGATTCGTACAACGCTTCCTCCACCGGACGTTTAGCCGCATGATTACTCAGCTTAGAAATTGACGGGTGGATGACACTGGAGAAAACAAATTTCCGTACTTTAGCAGATACTGCCGCCTCCACCATTGCCACACCTAGCTCCGCCTCATCAGGTGCGAAGGCGGGATTGATATGAAATACTCCGTCTACACCACTGGCAGCAGCACGGAGACTAGCTGGGTCACGAAAATCTGCGATCGCGATCTCGTCTGCTCCTTGCTGCCGTACCGCCTCTGATTTACTTTCATTGCGTACCAGAAAACGCACCGTAACACCACGCTGCTTTAGCTCTGGCACTACAAGACTGGCATACTTGCCCGTTGCTCCAACCATCAATACTTTCATTGTTATTTCCTTGGTTAACAAATCTGCTTGCATAATCAACCTTGTACTCAAGCGGCAGCAAAAACTTTCTATACTTTTGCCTCAATATTGGCTTATTTTGCCCAGTCACCGGAGCGCAGATAGGATTCAAAGCCAGTCAGTGCAGGAAAATCGCGTTTCAACTGAGCAAAGTCTGCTTTGTAGCCGACGTTCTCAAACCAGCGATACATGATGGTGACTTCCTCTCCGGCTTGCTGCTCAAATGCTTCAAACGGAATTTGTTGGTAGTTGACGGGTTGTCCCAAAACGTGGCTAAATGCAGCAGCGATTTCTGGCATGGTCATTTCCACACTGGCAACTTCGATCTCACGGTGCATGAAATCTGCGGGGCGCTCAAACACCTCGGCAACCATTGCCCCATAATCATCTTCGGATAGTTGCTGTAATTTTGTTTCGGGACTAAGCGGCTGGAAAAGCGTGCCGTTTTCAATCATCGATCGCATCATGTTGTAGTTATAAAAGAAGAAAACCGGACGCATGATTGTGTAGGATAACTCGATTTCTCGAATATATTCTTCAACTTGAAACTTGCTATCAAAATGCGGAATGCCAGTGTTTCTTTCAGCGCTACCCACCGAACTGTAGACAAAATGCTGAACCTTTGCACCTTTCGCCGCGTCTGCAACAGATTTGCCCTGACGGATTTCAGTTGCCACTCCATCTTTGAAGTCCTGCACCGAAAAAACGCCATAAACGCCTTGAAAAGCGCGATCCAAGGAAGCGCGATCGCCCAGATCGCCTTTTACAAGTTCTACACCTGCCTGTTGAAGGGAAAGAGATGCGGGCTTATTTTCATCGCGAACCAGAGCGCGGACATTAAATTTTCCCCGTTGCAAAAGATGACGCGCCACCGCGCCGCCCTGATTGCCCGTTGCTCCGATGACTAAGATGATTTGTTCTGCGTTTGTTTGCTGTGTCATGTTTGTTTCCTTAATCAGGCTTTTCAACTGATCTAAACAGTAGCTTATACAAGAAAAGAGAAAAAGTAGTTAAACTTCAAAACACTTGTGCAAAAAATTCAAAGATGCGGGAGCTTCAATGGACAAGCTGAAAAGCCTGATGATTTTTATGCGCTCCGCTCAATGTGGCAGCTTTTCCGAGGCAGCAAGACAGTTGGGCATGGCTCCTTCCGCCGTGAGTCGAGCGGTATTGCGTTTAGAAGACCAATTGGGGGTGCGCTTGCTTGGGCGAACGACTCGCAGTTTGACACTGACTGAAGATGGCAATCGATTTTATCAACGCTGTCAGCAAATTATTAGCGATTTGGCAGAAGCCGAACTTGAAGTTAAGCGATCGCAATCTATACCGATTGGTACATTACGGATCGATCTTAGCAATACGTTTGGCAAAATACATATCGCCCCGGCTTTGCTGCAATTTGCCACACAATACCCCGATCTCAAGCTAAATGTTTCTTTTAATGATCGCTTAATCGATCTGATCGAGGAGGGTATTGATGCAACGGTACGGATTGGCATCAGCAGCGATAGCAGTCTAATCATGCACTACTTAGCAACAGCACGCTATATCACTTGTGCCTCGCCGTCGTATCTCGCTCAATATGGTATGCCCACAACGCCCACCGAACTATTCCAGCATCGCACTGTAAACTTTATCTATCCACAGACTCGACAAGAACCTATCTGGAAGTTTGAACAAGATGGCAAAGTAATTGACCTTGCCGTTAACAGTTATCTGCGATTTGATGACTCAGAGGTCATTTTAGCAGCAGTGATTCAAGGAGCGGGGGTGGTTCAATTACCTAAATTTATTGCCGCCAATGCGATCGCGCGTGGAGACCTCCAACCCATTCTGCAATCTTACGCGACTCAAGCTGGATTACCGATCGCCGTGTTGTATCCCCAAAAACGCTATCTCTCGGCTAAAGTTCGCGTCTTTGTTGAATTTATGACAAAGTTAGCGGCTGCATTAAAACAAGCTGATATTGTAGATTGAAAGCCCGAACAAGTTGGCGTAGTGTTTAAATAGTAAAAGATTTTGGCATTGGTTCATCGGTGGGCAACACCAGCACTTCATGGAGCGCTGTAGAGGCATTTCCGCCAGTTTTAGTTCCGCCACCAAAAACAAAAATTCTGTTACCAACGGTTGATGCCCCCAATCCGTGTCGTGGGGTTGGTAAAGGTGGCAATGATAGCGTAGCTGCCGCGAATGCAGTCTCACCTTTTCCGTTTCACCAAAATTGTGCAAAACCCGCAAATTGAGTCTCAAAACAGCGATAATATCGGGTCGGAGCGATTATGATTTCAGGTCGCTACAGTTAGCGGTGTTTTCACCTTCCTCCTCACGTCTGCCCGAAAAAACCACCTTTGCGCCTGCAACACCCAGTGCTATGGCAGTTGCTTTCCCAATTCCCGATGTTCCGCCCGTCACCAAGGCAACTTTATTCTCAAGTGTTTTCATAGCTGTTTATTTTTTGTTTAATGGTTTCAAAGTAACATCGAGCGGGCATTAGAAACACATCAAAGTACGAATTAATGGTCATCATCATGCGATCGCAGCCTATTGTTTGTACTGTGAATTTGCATCAGACAAGCTACTTGCCAAAAAGATGTCAAATAGATTCTCTACTGGTTTACTTAGAGTCTGCGGTGATCCAGTGTTCCTGCAAGGCTTGCGCTACTTCGTCTGGACATTGCACGGGTGTCCAGTGTCCGCAATCGAGCTTGAGTATGTGAGCTGCCTTTGTATCCTTGCCCAGACGGTCGGCAAACTCGATCGGACAAGCTGGGTCTAGCTTGCCCCAGAAGACCAGACCTGGAGAGGTAATGTTTGCCAAACCTGGCTCCCACTCCGCTCCGACATGAATGGCAGAGCGGTACAGTTTCAGGATGCAGTCTTTCATTGTTTTATCCATTCGCCCTACCATCTCCAGGGCAAGATTGGTGGGAACGCCGTAAGACTCAAGTTGATGGCTGAACTCGCCCTCGTCGAGATCCCGCATCCATTGCTCACCCGCACTGGGCGTTTGCCAAATTTTGGCAAGCTCGTGCCATTTGTAATCGCTGCTGACTGGTCCACTGCCTGCCGCCCACGTTCTCACTAGGTCAGGTCGGAGCGACGCGACGCGAACCTATAGAATGCAGCCCCAGTCATGACCGACCAGATCGACTGGCTTTGAGTATCGTTCGAGCCGATCGATAATCCAATCGACGTACTTGTCTTTGGTTGCTGTAAAGCCGGGGGAACTGGGCTGTCGAAGCCTGGTAATGTAAGGGTTTCGATGTCGGTTCTTGACAATCGACTACGCACTTGATCCCAAACGCGGTAGGTATCTGGAACACCATGAATAAAGATAGCGGGCATGGTTGTTTTTCCTTGAGAAAACATTTACAAAACTTTTCTGGTACGGCATGGCATCCATATCATATTTGTGCTTTAACTGTACTTGATTATGAAAAAAGATATCAAATGGGTTTTGTAAGCCGAGCGCTGGTCATTTGGTCGAAGAGGTTACTTAGAGTCTTCGGAGATAATCGCTCCCCCACTGCGGAGTTCATCCAGAAACCATTTGGAATCCGAGAGTAATTCGGGTAGGTAAAGCCCAGGGCGGGCAGGATCACGATCGTTCAGACCCAACACCGACGCGAGCGAAAGCACGACGCTCAGGCCCGTGAGTGAGGCTGTACCGTACTTGAACTCCAACACCCGTCGCGAACGCTTCATTCGACCATCGGCTTCGCCCTCAATCTCGACGACAATCTCGGTCGCCGCCTCACCGCCCCGGCGGCGGCTGGACGATTTACCATTCACCAAGTCGAAGCGTACATTCGGTGATCCAGTGGCGGCATGGAGACTCACGGTATCGAACGTGGAAAATGCGGTGGCATCAAGCGATCGACCGTCGATTGACTCGAACTTGCCCTTTGCAGCGTCGCCGGACAGCCATACGCGCCGCCCACCCTCGAATACCAGTGCGGGGGGAGCCATCCCATGTACCCGCTCCATGTCTTCGAGCGCCGCTGGACCGACTGGATCAAGCTCGTCAACGATTGCGCCGAGCCTGATGGATTGGATGCTCTCGAAGCCTTTGGCACTGTTCAGTGCCAGAAACGTGGCCGCACCAGCCATCCAGTGACTGGCGAGTACGACGGGTGCTGCGGTCGCACGATGCGCGAACATCGCCAACTCGGGGCCGCTTTCGGTGAGGGCAGCGTTGATGTTCAGGTAAGGGATGCCCAAGTCCTGCGCGTAGATCAGTCCTTTGAGTCCGGCTTCAGGAGCCAACATGACCACAGCAGCTACAGTGATGTCGTCACCGAGACCCAAGTGGGGCTTATCGAGATCTATGGCAACGGCTTCGGCAGCGCCCATCTTTTGGGCAACTTCGCCTGCCGCTTGCAGGTTTCGTCCTCCGATGAGCACTCGAACGCTGGGGTGCCGCTCGCGGAACCACCTGACGGCAGTGCGCCCTACGAAGCCCGATCCTCCGGCGAAAAGTACCTGTCCTAAAACCACCTTATTTTCAAGTATCATAATTTTTACCTTTTGTTGTATTAATATAAGCTGAGGGCAACGCCTCCGCATCCAAGACCTACACGATGAAGCAACTTTTGAAATCAAACGGTGCAGTCGGCGATCGCTCCTGAGCAACGATATCGATGGGCGGGCGATCTTGGGCGATCCTCATGCTTAACTAACCGATTACACCAGCAGTAAGTAGCATCCAACGGATAAGGTTTATGAGTTTGGGAAGCTTCACTTTAGGTTCTCAAAGAATGGCTTACTACGATCGATTACGACAGCTCGATCACGATTTTACCGAAAAGTTCTGGTGATGACTGCGCTCGATAAGCATCCTTGACATCCTCAAAGCGGAACCTGCTGTCAATAGGCGGACGAACCTTGTGCGTGTCGATTGCTTGCGCCAAAGCTTCATACATTTGCGAACTGCCGACAGCAACACCGCGCACAGTAGCGCTCTTACCCATCAACAAGCCAAATCCTGACGAACTATCGTCAAATGCCATTAATCCAATCAGGGCTACTTCGCCACCATAGGTGACTGCCTCCAGCGACTGGTTCAGCGTGGCTGTACCGACAGTATTAATGACCTTGTTAACGCCACCAGTCCGCTCGAATACCGCTTTCCCCCAATCTGGAATATCCCGATAATTAATACCATCGCTGGCACCGAAGTCCATCAATCGCTTCAGCTTGGCATCTTGGCTCGACGTGGCGAACACCTGAGCGCCTGCCGCACGTGCGAAAAGCATTGCGAAGAGTGATACACCGCCGCTACCTAAAACCAGAACTTTACTGTCCGGTCCAATCGGATGGTCACCATAGAGGGCGTTCCAGGCGGTGACAGCGGCGCAAGGCAGAGTAGCCGTCTCAGCATAATCAAGGCTCACGGGCGTGCGGGTAATGCGGTCGGCGGGCAGCACAACGTACTCGCTCAACATTCCATCTTCGTCAAGCCCACCCAGTCCAAAGCCCAGGTTCGCCTTGGGTGGTCCATCATACCAGCCTTGGAAAAACAGATTTGTGACCCGATCGCCTAACACCCAGGTCTCAACCCTGGAGCCAACAGCATCGATCTCGCCTGCACCGTCTGAAACTGGTACGAGATCGCGGTCGGGCAGCCTTGCAAACCCGCCACCGAGTACGAGCTGATCGCGATAGTTCAGGGACACAGCATGAACGCGAATCCGCACTTCGCCCTCTCCGGGTTCCGGCATCGGCGCATCCTCAAGCACAAGCCCATCGAGATTAGTCGCTCCAGCTTTTAAAATCCAACGTCTCATCTGCAAAGTTCCTATTTTCGTTTTCAAATTGTTCTCGTCGCCCGACAGTTCAAGCCGCGTTTTTGGCGGGTGCTTCTAGCGTTGCCATATCGATCACTAAGCGATAGTGAACCTTTGCCCGATCCAGTCGTTCAAACCCATCATTGATGTCTGCTGCTGCGATGATTTCCACATCGGCTGTGATGTTGTGCTTGCTACAGAAGTCCAGCATTTCCTGCGTTTCAACCGTCCCGCCCGATCCGGAGCTGGTCAACCGCCGCCGCCCCATTGTTAGCAGCACCGGGGTAAAGTCCATCCGATCGGGAATACCTAAACAGCAAAACGTCCCATCCAGCGTGAGCGCCAGCAGGTACGGATCGAGCGAGTGTCGGGCTGAAACGGTATCGAGAATGAAATCAAAGCGATATTTCTGCGCCGCCATCTTGTCGGCATCTGTCGATAAGATAGCCTCATCTGCTCCTAGCGCTAGGGCATCGGCGAGTTTTTGCTCGGAAGTTGTAAATACAACGACATAAGCACCGAGCGCGTGGGCAAATTTGATCGCAATGTGACCCAGACCACCGATTCCAACAATGCCGATCGTCTTTCCAGTTCCAATATTCCAGTGGCGCAAGGGCGACCAGGTGGTAATGCCCGCACACATCAGCGGTGCAACGCTAGCCGGATCGAGTCCAGCGGGCAGGTGATAGGCAAAATCCGTCTTGACAACATAATCGTTCGAGTAGCCGCCGCGTGTGATGCTGCGGTCGATGCGATCGACACCGCCATAGGTAGTTGTTGGAAATTCGCGGCAATACGATTCCTCATGATTGAGGCACGGTGGACACTTACCGCAGGAATCGACAATATTGCCGACCGCGACGGCATCCCCAACGCGGAATTTTGTGACCTCCGCGCCGATCGCCGTCACTTCGCCGACAAATTCATGACCTGGAACTAAAGGAAAGGAACCCGACGACCCGCGAATCGCGTGCAAGTCGCTGTGGCAGACCCCACAGAATTGAATCTTCACGGCAATGTCATCCGATCGCAATTCCCGTCGCTCGAATGCCCACGGCACGAGGCGATCGCCCTGGTTGAGCACAGCAAGTCCATAGGACAGACTCACTGACTGATGTTGTCTCAAAGAAACGTTGCTCGCCATGTACTTTTCTTCCGCTTCGTAAGTCATAAACCAAGGATAGATCGGATACAATTAATTTACTAGATGGTATAATCTGCATACACTTATGAAACCTATGCAGCAATGAAGCGTGACGAACTGAACGACTTAGCCGCTTTCGTGGTAGTTGCCGACGAGATGAGCTTTACCCGCGCCGCGTCAAAATTGGGAATGTCCCCCTCTGCCTTGAGCCACGCTATGAAAGTGCTAGAAGACCGCCTTGGCTTGCGATTGCTGGCGCGAACAACCCGAAAGGTAAGGGCAACTGAAGCTGGAGAAAGACTGTTGAAAACCTTGCGACCTGCCTTTGAAGACATCAATGCCGAACTGACCGCCTTGAGTGAAATGCGCGATAAGCCTGCGGGGACGGTACGCATTACCACTTTTAAGCACGCAGCGACCTCTGTACTGTGTCCTGCGCTACCGGGCTTTCTTGATGCACATCCAGATATCCGCGTTGAGATTACGGTAGATGAGGGTTTAACGGACATTATTGAGAGCCGTTATGACGCTGGTATCCGATTTGGTGAGAAGGTTGCTAAAGATATGGTTGCAGTAAAGGTTGGAGCAGATATTCAAACAACTGTTGTTGGGTCGCCAGCCTATTTTGCTGATCGTTCCATTCCCAGTACACCCCAAGACCTTGCCGGACATAACTGCATCAACTATCGATTCGCAACTTCTGGCGGTCTTTATTCTTGGGAGTTTGAAGAAGATGGGCGACCATTTCAGGTTAAGGTTTACGGCTCTCTCATCTTCAATGACGGCGATTTGCTTCTCACTGCTGCTTTGGCGGGACAAGGCATTGCCTATCTCTTTGAAGACCAAATTACTGACCTTGTTGCTGAAGGTCGGCTGCTCCAGGTCTTAACACAATGGTGTCCAATTTTTCCCGGCTACTACCTTTACCATCCCAACCGCCGCCAGACACCGCCAGCATTAGCGGCGCTGATTGATGTTTTGCAAGTTAGTTAAATAAGCTGGCATTACCAAACCACAAATTGCCTGGCGATCGCCTTAAATTCAACGTAAATCGCCAATCAGGAATTAGTTTTATTGATAATTTAAGGATTGAAAGATTGCTTGAGCTACGCGCGAACGTTTAATATCCCCCATCGGAGGCGCACAAACAGACGGGAATATTCACGGCTAAACTGTGAGGCACTTTCGTACCCCACCTGGTAGGCAGCACTAGAACTCTCATAGTTTTCAAACCTATTTTTCGCCATGTATATACGTAAATGAGGAAGTAGTAGTTTTAAAAAAGCGTCTCTTGTTCCATTTTGTGGTTCCGTTGCTTGTCGCTGCCCTATTCCAAAGCTCTA
>NZ_PVWN01000137.1 GCF_003003885.1 Chlorogloea sp. CCALA 695
GACGGTACTTTAACAACAGCTATGTTTAAGCATATCTTCAAATCCTATTTTTTCATAACTGATTCAGGATTGCTATAGTTATCACAAACGTCTTGATGTTCTAGAGAAAATAGAGCGATTGATGCCAAATATTCCTTTAGGTTTTTTACCTACTTATAGCCCAGACTTTAATTTAGTTGAATTAGTATGGCATTCCTGCAAAGAGTTCATTGCCCATTGCTTATTTCCGTCTGGACAAGAACTTAAAGAACTCTTAAAGAGATTACTTAATAATGGCGAACTGTCGATTAACTGGAATAAAACTATTCGTAATAAGGGAAACAAAGTTATGGCGAACTAAATGTCTGTTAGCTTACTAATAGGTCAGCCTGCTGGGGAGTCAGAAAAAATTAAAGTACCTTGTAACTGTTTTATTCATAGGTACTCTGCGAAGTGTCACCAGTCATGAGGGGGTCATATTTGGCATAATCGCTATCACCTACATGAACAAACCCATGTTCCAACAGCCAGGCTTCTGCGGCTTTTAGATTAGTTTGATAATCCTCACAATCAGTAAATTCTTTCAGCACTTGCCCACTGGTTGTATTAATTTGAGAACCAGTTTGATTTGAATGAATAATAAGACTTACTGTTGATTCCGTCTTTTGGGTAGTCATAGGATACTCTTTGCCTCAAAGTAAAGTATTTTAATGTTAAGAAGCTGATGTTTCTGGCGTAGATTTAAACAGCTATTCCTCTTTTTCAATACTCCCATAGTTCATCCTCCCCTCTCTAATACTCCTCTAGGCTTTTACTGCGCTTGAAAAGTGATAATTAACTGAAAACAAAATCTATCGGTTCAGGGAGCGAAATTGCAAGTGTTGAATTTGGTGGTTCAACTTTCTTAAGTAGCATCGCAAGACTATTTTGTTAGAGTCGAGGGCGGGTATTACCCCGCGCCCCTCTCCTACAGATCCGGACGTGAAACTTTCGCCTCATCCGGCTCCCAGATATTCTTAGGGTTGTTGTTCCCTTTTGCCCATGTGGATATAGTCATGACAGGATTCATGTACGGCGACTAGATTTTTATTTTTCCAGTTGCTATGATTGCCATCAATGTGGTGTAAGTGTACCCGTTCTTCACTGGTACATTTTAAGCCACAGTGTCCGCACGTATGGTTTTGCCGTTTTAAGGCTCTAGAGGTGTGATCGTCATATAACTTGCTGTTGCGTTCACTCCAGTAAGCTATATCTCCGTCGTATGGTGATTTAGTACCTTTGACGTTGACAAACTTGTTTTCGGAGTAGGGAACGCTTGGGAACGCCGTATCTAGTAGTTTCTTACTGGAGTAGCGGTCTTGTTTCGTTTCCTTATTAAATACCTTAAATGCCCTGCTTTCCATGTGGTACAGCGAGAATCGTGAACCGTCCATTTTGCAGAATTTATGGTAGTTATTAAACTCAGCGAGACTGTCACCAATCCCGCTGGTCTCCAAAACGGAACGTGAAGGTTTCCCTTCATTCCGCTCCTCAGTGATTTGGCACATTGTCATGTGTACTTCTCAACTGAACCGTCCTCAGTTGTTTTTACATCGTGGCAGTGTCTGTGTAATATCTGGGGTAGTGCCAAATATGTAAGGATAAGTGTAAAGATTATGTAGAGAGGGTTGTATGAGTCAGGATCAGCTAAACTGTCCAAAATGCGGGTCAGAAAAAATAGTAAAAAATGGCTTTATCCATAATGGCAACCAAAATCATAAATGCCGAGACTGCAAAGCGCCAATTTGTGCTAACCCCCCGCAATCGTCCAGTTACAGAAGATAGTAAAAAGCTGATTGATAGGCTATTACTAGAACGCTTGAAGGGTTGCCGCCATCTGTAGAGTTAGCGGGATTTCTGAAACCTGGATTCAAACCTACGAGTCGCGGAAAATACAGCACCGTACCTCAACAAGTTGCAGTTAGCTCAAAAAAAAAGGACACTTAACAATTTCCTTGTGATGAGATGTGGTCAAATGCGTGTAAGAAAAGCTTGAAGCAATGGATGAGCGTTAGCAATGGACGAACGAAACAAAAGAAATTGTCGGATTGTATGTTGGCAGTCGTTCACGAAAGGCAGCAAAACGTTTGTGGCTTTCTTTACCTCCCGTCTACAGACAATGTGCAGTCGCGTATACTAGACTTGTTGCTTTATAAAAACATTAGAACCAATGGGTAAATTGGGTTTCCCCCTGCCAAGTAATTAAGCCACCTCTAAGTAGAAGTTCCACAACCCTGCTGCTGTTACCATCAAATGGTCATCAAAATCAGGCACACGATTCCTGTAGATCGCTGATACCGCATTGTATCGTTTCATCCCGGCATGAGCGTGTTCACAGACCACTCGTTGACGACTCAGCTTTTTGTTCTTGCGCTTGTAGTATGAACTTAACGGCTTTCCCTTTGGCTTTTTCTGAGGCAGATGAATATTGACATACTCGTTCTGTAAGCCTTGAAACCCTGAATCACCCAAAATCTTGACGTGGCTGGGAATGTTTTCAATCAAGTTTTCTTCATCCAACTGCCGTTTGTCATGAATCCTGCCAGCTAAAGCTGGTGTCAGAATAATCACCTGCTTATGACTTGTACTGCCCGTAAGGTGTTTTCGACTGTGACATTTCTTTTTGCCAGAATAGTGAACTTGTTGCTGTTCACTATTCTGAGGGCGCTGAACTGGGCGTTCCGTCCCATCAACAATGATTTCTGTCACCTCTGGAAATCGTTGCAGGAATTGTTCGATGCTCTCCAGTTTCCGTTCGGGCAACATCATCTTCTCACCCAGAGATACTTCTAGAATCCTCAGGACTTACGCAGAAGTAGGAGAAAATGCAAAGAGGAACCTTTAAAAATAGAGGGATGAGATTCACTAAACTTGACTACTGCCAATATCTACTCAGCAGTCCGATCAACTACACGGTAACAAACTTAGCTAACCATCTTGATGGTGTCAGCCATGACCGCATCAACCGCTATTTGCGGGGTGAGAAACTGACTCCTCGCCTA
>NZ_PVWN01000138.1 GCF_003003885.1 Chlorogloea sp. CCALA 695
AATCCTTGTTCAATCTGCTTAGAGCTACGGTGCAATACCCCAAACTGCCAAATATTACCTGTAGTGACCGCACCTAGCAAGGTTGGTGCAGTCAACTCCGTCCATTGATCTAAGGCAATCATCTCCATTGCTAACTGCGTAAACCCACGAGTTAGGTCTGCCTGTTTTGCTTCAATCACGAGTAAATGCGTTTGGGTTCTGAGGTAATAGTCCAAACTGCCCTGCAATTGAGGGGTAACTACAAGCGGGTACTCAATACTGAGACGGGCATGGGTAATTCGTACCAGTTCTAACACAATAGGAGCGAAAAAAATTTCCCGCCGTGCCGTTTCGTTGGTTAAGTCTACATAAGGAAGAATATTGTCAATCCGCTCTTTAAGAAAGTTTACTTGCTCCAAAGGCTCGGAAAATTGTGGCAACTGCAATGGAGTACGAGTCAGAAAATAACCAAATTCAGCAACTAGATCGAAGGGATCGGCATTTAAGTCGAAGTAGTTGCTGAAGGTATAGGAACGATTGGGATCGAGTAGCGGTTTACGACTCATATCATAGGTGCAACGAGCGATTGCCCAAAGAATTACTATTTGTTATACGCTGGATAGGATAGGGGTGAGATAATAATCTGAAAATAGTTTGATTTTGATAAGTGCAGTTATCTCTACCTAAAAATCATGCCCCAACTCCCCCACCACCCTATTATCCTACCTATTACCATCGTTCCCTTTGATGGCGGACGAGAGAAGACAGGGCGAAGGACTTCTTCAGAAACGCTGTCAGACCTTCGCCATTGGCAAATTGAGGAGTTTTTGCGGCAGACAGGCAAAGCAGATAATACGCAACGCGCTTACAAGCGACAACTAAAGAATTTTAGCTCTTGGTGCAATAAATCTTGGCTAGATATCACCCCTAGTGATATCGGCAAATATCGGCGGGATTTATTGCAGCAAGAACTTAAGCTTGCTTCGATTAACCATGCCCTCAATACGCTTCGAGCATTTTATCAATGGCTGCGTCGCAGTAACGGATATCCGGTGAACCAACCCCTGCCGACGGATGCAATTGGGCTAGAACGGGTAGAGGAGGCGCAAGACCTGCATATCGAAAAAGAAGACTTAGCTGATATTTGGCACGCGCTGTCTACGGAGGGAGCAACTCGGATACGCGATCGCGCAATTGTCGCGCTGCTTAGTCATGGACTGAGGGCAACTGAGTTATCAGTGCTTAACGTCAACCATTGGAATGGTAAAAGGTTGACTGTTCATCGCTCTAAAGGGCAGAATGTCAGCGAAATCCCTCTAAGCAAGGAAGCAAGGCAATACTTAGAAGCTTATTTTGATTGGCGGCAACAAGAAGGAGCGGCGTTTATACTAACTCCTGATAGTCCGATGTTTTTGTGCCAAGACCCGAAGCACCGAGGGGAGAGGTTGGGTTACAAAGGGCTATACAGAATGGTGAAACAGTTGGGTGCGATCGCTCAAGTAGATAATATTCGACCGCACCGATTTCGGCACCAATTTGGGACGAGCATTACCCGTAAAGGCGTAGATCCAATGTATGGTAAGGAGTTGATGGGGATTAAAAGCGATAGAGTCTACGGACGTTATACCCAAGGAGCGCTGAAACAAGATGCGGAATCGCGCTTATTTGCAAGCGATTGGGGAAGATGATGAGTAGCAGGAATCTCATAGCTACCAAAGAAATTCTATACAAGTACACGAACAAGCTAGTTATGTAGGAACTTTCCGTACAATAACAAGAAAAATTGGGTTCATCGCTTGGGAACTTGCCGCGTTAGCTGGAGTTAATATGGAAATGCGGATTGAACCTTACACGATTAAATTGTTAGATTATCAAGAGGAGTGATAGGTGAAAACCGAAAATCTTAGAATCAATCAGCTCTCTCCCGAAACTTATGAGTGGTATCTGAAATATTTGGAAACGTTGGATACATTGGATATTGAAGCGTATGGAAAGTTCTTGGCGCAGGATTGTTCTGTGCAATCAAACAATGCCCTGCCGATGGAAGGCAAAGAAGTTGTGATACAAGGGCTTGCTGATTATTGGACAACCTTCGCCAGTCTAGAACACGACTTGTTAAACATTTATGGCAGCGACTCGTCTTTTGTGTTGGAGGCGTTGAATCACTACAAACGGAATGATGGACAGGAAGTAACGATTCGAGCCGTAGCGTTTACTGATCGAAACACAGAAGGATTAGTAACTTCGGTTAGATTTTACACGGATACTACCCCATTATTTACAAAAGGCGACTAAAGTAAGGAGTGACTACGATGCAGGATTTAATTGAACTTGAAAACCAAGGATGGCAAGCCCTCACATTGGTAGGAGAGGCGAGCAAGAAGTTCTATAGTGCTGTTCTCCACGACGATGCCACCATAGTTTTTTCAGGTGGCATACGCATAAGTGGAAAAGATAAAATCTTGGAATCTTTAGCTACCCAACCCTGGAAATCGTTCCAAATAGAAGATCCGCAAGTGATTTCATTATCGGAGAATGCTAGAGTGTTCGTGTACAAAGTTACTGCACAACGCGAAGGTAGCGAGCCATATGTAGCTTTTATTAGTAGCACGTATGTACTTAATAATGGAACGTGGAAGTTGATACTTCACCAGCAGACACCTTTGTAATTGCCGCCCAACAAGCCGATGCACCTCGATCGGGATGAGGCTGGTCGGTTGAGTTACAAAGGTTATCTGCATCCAGTAAGTGGAAACGTTAGACATCATTGCGAGATTTTCAAGAAATACATCAATTGCAAGTTAAAAACAACTTTGATTAACAGAATTGTCAACCGACCACATGAGCTTAATAGTTTCTAAATTAACTATTTTGTAGGAGACACGGAAGGCTGAATATTTGTCTGGGTACTAACTGTTTGAATTGTATAGAGAGCGTGCGATTCGTTGGTTAGTAAATCACGGTAAACAGTCCGTACATAACTAACCCAGCCAAGACTCCCACATCTTGCGC
>NZ_PVWN01000080.1 GCF_003003885.1 Chlorogloea sp. CCALA 695
GCGGTGACACTCCAAGACATTATTGGCTGGTTCACCCATTGCTGTTGCTATATTTTACCCAAGTAAGAACTGCTGTATTTGTTGTTGCCAGTCCTGGGGAACCCTAGCCCCGACCATCGGTGACTCTGCCATCGTTGCCTACTTTGCTATCAGTGTTAATTCAAGGGTAGCTAATTATAGCTGTAATCGGTGATAGCGCTGATATCATAAGCAAAAACTATCTAAAATGGCTACAACCCTGATGATGTCGTGGAATGGGTCGCAATTGATTAATAAGTAAAAGTTAAGTGGGGTTAGCTTGTTCGAGCCGACAACGAGATATCAATACTTTGAGTTATCTATTCCACTAAATAGAGTTTCATGTAATCTGGTGAAATTAAACAAATTTATCCAATGAAAGTAGCAGGAAACGGGCAAGGAAAAATCTTAACCAGTGCGGAATTGAGGTTACTGTTTGCTGAAGGATTTGTTAGGGAGCGCGATCGCGCTTTGTTTGGCATCTGTTTATATACTGGCTGTCGTGTCTCTGAAGCCCTAGCACTTCAGACATCTGATATCAAGGGTGGAACTTTGACTTTTAGAAAGTCTACCACGAAGGGCAAGCTCAAAACCCGCGTTGTCGATATTCAACCGGGTCTAGCTCAATTGTTAACAGAGTACCCAACATTTTCCCCTGGGGCTTTGTTTCCAGGGATGCGAGGGCGAAGCCTTACCTTGACTCGGTTCATGGCTGACAAGATTCTTAAAACAGCCTGCGATCGCATTGGTCTGGTTGGAGTCTCAACCCACAGCTTTAGACGTACTGCCCTAACTATGATGTCTAGTGCTGGAATACCCCTGCGAGTGATTCAGGAGATATCGGGACATAACGATTTAGGAACATTGCAACGCTATTTAGAAGTAACCCCAGAGCAACGACGACTAGCTGTAGCGGCGATCGGCTTTTGATGAGGTGCAAGTCCTCCGCACCATTGGTTACTGATGGTTAGATTGAGACGGCACATACTTTCCATCGCTGTCGTAGTAGCCGCCATTCACATCAATATCTGTCCAGCCTGAACCATCAATCACATCTGTAGAGCGCCGTAAAACTCTGAGAACTGTAGACTTTTTCATGATTCTTTGACTTCAGATAAGGTTGCCTTTCTATCCTGACTTTTGTAAATACCTATTAGGTTTAGAAATGATGAACAATTGCATAAAGAATTAGCGAATACTTAGGTATTAAGCGCTTAAATGCCTCTTAATAATTTTGGTAATTTAATTATTTAACTAGACTTCAATAGCAATTTCTAATACGTAGGTATTTACAAACTATTCATGCAATTCTTTATTGTTTCTAAACTTAATATGTAATTGCTGAAGCCAGTATAGGAGAAAGGTCAAGTGTACGGAGTAAAAATATGTCTGTTGTCCCTGATAAAGTTAGTTACGAAGAATTGATGCAGGTTTTAGTGTGTCAGGCATCAGATCTTACCAATGCACAGAAATTTGAGATGATTAGTAAACTTCAAGAAGCAAAACAGGCAAAATTGGCTAAAGAAGCCCTGGATTGCTGTGAGAGTGAAGAACGCTGTTTTTTTTGGCTGTAGTTGCTCAAGAAACACCTCATTCTTATAGTTATCCAGCACAATTTAACTTGCTATATCTTCTTTGAGATTTAGAGCAGAGGCGTTTATCGCATTTTATTACAGCGATTTGCCTCGCGCTAGGCTGCCACGTCCTGGGAATACAAATACTGCTGAAACCCTATAAACATAAGATTGGTCTGGACGTTGCCCTGGAAGCTCTGCGCGAGTGTTGGCGCGAACGGCGATGCTCAATAGATGAAATCTGGCGATATGCCCGCTTCTACCGTATGGAGAATATCATGCGCCCTTACCTGGACAGCCTACAATGAGCCAACAGCAAGCCAAAAACTATGCGGCATCAGCGCGCGCGGCTGTTACAAAAAGCGAAGCAGCAGGGGGAAACATTTAACGGGATTGCTAATTCGATATGCAGTAGAGCGCCTTTTACATGGGCTGGCAAAATCTCAGTACAGTAATCAATTTATTCTCAAAGGAGCAAAGAGTTTACAGTTTGGCACTCCTCACTCCACAGAGCCACTTACAGCAATTCGCGCTCAAACCAGCTACAAAAAGAGCTATCTAATAGGCTCAAAGAAAAGCTCACAATGATTAAACCAATTGAGAGCATTTTCAATCCGTAATCGCATTTACAGCCCTAGTGATTGCTTGATCGAGAGCATCAGATGTCTGGGCAATAGCCGAACGAAGAATTTCTTTTAACTTAGACCAACATAATTCTATGGGAGATAAATCAGGCGAGTAGGTCGGTAGGAACTTCACGTTAGTGCCAACCGATTTAATCAGAGTCCTAACAGTTTCAGCATAATGTACGGGTAAATTATCCATAGCCACAATTGCGCCCACCCATAATGCAGGGTAGTAAGATTTGTGCCAGGAAGACTAAAAAACTAGCGATGTTGAGGCTGCCGGGGAATGTCATGGTAGCAATCAAACCTTCCTCACTCATCGCACCAATTAAAGTAATATTTTTGCCTTTATTCCTAGGACGCTCTGCGTAGACTCTTCTTCCACCTTCACCTCTGCCATAAAGTCTTGTCAAGGCAAGATTTAAACCTGTCTCATCAATAAATACTAGGTTTTTGACATCTATAGTATCTAGCCAACGCCGAAATTCGTAGCGCAATTTTTTTCCTCTCTTCACTTGATCTTTTTTGTGGCTTGCTTGATCTCAAATTGCTGTAGGACTTGGATCTATTTCTACGGTACAAATGAAGTTTTTTTATTAACTAGGGCGTAGATTTACATACAAATTAAGACAACCCTTAATGTTGCCTAAAAACACCGCCGAATTTTTCCGTACTCCTACTGTAGGCATTTATATAGCCACTAAAGGAGAATCTAAGGGTGCTGAAATTTTTGTAAAGTAATCAATTTGAGTGGAATAAACAGGATTATAGAATAGCAACAATCATCGAACAGGAAACCGGAATAAGCTAGAAATTTATGTTAGAAATACATCTTTACTCTGGAACTTCAGAAAGTTCTTATTTAAGTTTCTATATAGTTTACCGTGTATATACGTAATGACGCTATGGATGGCAATCCTAAATGGCTCGTAATAATAGGTCTTACCTAAATACTTTTGGAAAATCACAAAGCTGATAAAAACTAATGATTTGTTTAGTAAAGAATTTTTTGTAAATGCGAATTTAACTACTAAATAAATTATTAAACTTTTTATTTTATTAATGTTACTCGGGTAACTAGAGATTAAACAGTTTAACTTTCAAACAAATAAGTTTTATCCTACTTTATATTATGACCCTCTTTACACCTCCCAGTTTTACAAACAATAATTTTAACGTTTTTAGTAATAATCTCAATCTTGTTGACGAAGTGCTAGTAACCAAGCCAAGTCTTCTTCTTAAAGAAAGCCCTCTTGAACGATTGCCACACCATTATATATCTTGGGAAAACACTGCTGATATTTTACCTAAATTAATTTCCCAAATTCTTGATAAACAATCTTGTAATAAGGAACACAAGTATCTTGAGGCAAGAAAACTCTTGGAAAATCTACCTAAGTATGAAATAAATCACCTTAAAGCAGAAAAAGAAAGGCATCGAGCAATACTTTTATTAGGTATTTTTGCACATGCTTGGGTATGGCTTCCTTACGTTTCAGGAATGGCAGACCGACCGGAGCATTTTATTCCTGAACAAATTTCAGTGCCTCTACACCAACTGACTGAAATATTTGCTCGTCCTCCAATACTAACAAACTCGGATTTGTTTGATAACAACTGGAAGCAAAATACGTTAACTGAAGATGTAAGTATTGACAACCTTGACATTCTTAATGGATTCATTGAAAATGATGCAGAAAAGTATTTTTATTTAGTCTATTTTCTTATGACTTGGAAAGGCGATCTGGCAATACAAGCTATGCTAGAAATCCAAAAGTCTTTACAAGAAATTAGGTTGGCTGATGGAGTATTTCTCTCGAAAATAGCAGAAAACTTAGACGTTATAGCAAAATCTTTAGAAGAAATAAGAAAGAATCTTACCCAAGTTTTCTCAAAAATAAACAAAGAGGAGTGGTTTAATAAAGTAAAATATTTCTCTTTAGGATGGAATAATAAAGAGATGTTTCCTAATGGGGTAGTTTATAAAGGAGTAAAAGCTTATAATGAGCAAGGACAGTTCTTTAATGGACCCAGTGGTTTTCAATACTCAGTATTTCAGTGCTTAGATGCATTTTTAGATGTTAAACATGAAGCTTACATTAATCAAGTAGATGCTCGTTCATATATGCCCTCTAATCAAATAACCATTATAAATGCTATTGAAAATAGCTCAAAACTTAGAACTCTGCTAACAGAGTTTAAAGTTGGTGATGAAAAGTTCTCTATTAATGTTGATAGCAAAAGCTACCAAGGCGTTACTGCGTCTTATAATAATTGTATACGTCAACTCAAGAATATTCGAGGTCTTCATTTTGGGGTAGTTTCCAAATACTTAACTAAAATGATTTTGCAAGAGTTAGAAGATAAAATTATTTTGACAACTGGTGGACAGGAGAACAATCACGAACAGCTGCTTAGAAATATAATAAATCACCCTACTACTCAAGCTATTTAGAGTTTCGGACAGGGCGAAAGATTTATTATTAATTTGTGTAGAACATCCGCAGGAGACTTGTTAACTTTTGGGTTAAAACTATTTTTTGTCAAAATCTTCAAGATTCCTATGGTGGTTTTAGGTGAACATGAATGACTAAAGTGCCTGTATACAGCAGTTCTTATTATCTAGATACTGTAGTATATACGTTAAGCTTATTAGATTCTGAGAAGCGTTTTAAGCTTATAACACCCGTGGATATACCTGAAGTTGAATCTAAACGGACTGAAGCTCTCCTTGATTACGAAGTCCTTGATACTGTTTCTGAAGATTCTTTTGACGCTTTAACTCGCTTAGCTACTTATATATGTCAAACGCCAATTGCTGCAATTAGTCTGACTGATAGGAAGCGGCAATGGTATAAATCTAAAATAGGGTTCAGTTCACAGGAAGAACCCCGGGATATTACTTTTTGTGCCTATACCATTCTGCAGAAGGAGTTGTTGGTTGTCCAAGATAGTCTAACGGATGAAAGGTTTGCAACTAATCCTTTTGTTATCGGCGCACCTTACATCCGGTTTTATGCTGGTGTACCGTTAATTAATCTAGATGGGTTAGTAATAGGTACTTTATGCGTACTTGACCATGTTCCACGAGACTTAAGCAGCGAACAGCAAGAAGCTTTACGCATTGTGGCTCTTCAAGTAGTGACTCAATTGGAGTTACGGCGTAATCTACGAGTTTTGAAACATTCTATTACTCACCGTAAGCAGTCAGAAAAGCTGCTGCGGCATAATGCTTTTCATGATAAGTTGACAAACTTGCCAAATAGGGTTTTATTTACAGAGCGATTAGCACGTGCGCTCAAGCGGACAAAGCGGCAAATAAATGGTTTGTTCGCTGTACTCTTCATTGATTTGGATCGCTTTAAGGTAGTCAATGACAGTCTAGGACACATGGTTGGAGACCAATTACTTATAGCAATTGCCAGATGTCTAGAAAGTTGTCTGCGCCCTAAAGATATGGTTGCTCGTTTCGGAGGAGACGAGTTTGCAATTTTGCTTAACAATATTAAGGATGTCAATGATGCAATTGGCGTAGTAAGGCGAATTCAAGAGCAGTTGAAGTTGCCTTTCAAGCTGAATGGACAAGAGGTATTTACTAGCGTAAGTGTAGGCATCGCCCTAAATACAATAGATTACATTCAGCCAGAAGACATTCTACGCGATGCTGATACAGCAATGTATCGAGCTAAGACACTTGGTAAGGCGCGATATGAAGTGTTTAACTCGACTATGCACGACCATGTATTAACGTTATTGCAGTTAGGGAATAGTCTACAAAGGGCTGTGGAACGTCAAGAGTTGCGGATTCAGTATCAGCCGATCGTATTAATAGAAACTGGCAAAATTACTGGTTTTGAAGCACTGGTTCGCTGGCAGCATCCAGACCGGGGGCTAATCTTCCCCAATGACTTCATATCAATAGCGGAAGAAAGTGGAGTGATTATCCCTCTTGGCTATTGGGTGCTGCGCGAAGCCTGCTGCCAGATGCGTGCTTGGCAGTTACAATTTTCTGACGACTCTTTGACAATTAGCGTGAATCTTTCCAGCAAACAGTTTCTACAACCTGACCTAGTTGCACAAATCAGTCAAGTTCTCCGAGAAACTGGTTTAAATTCACGCTGTTTGAAGCTAGAAATCACCGAAAGCGTCATTATGGAGAATCTTGAATCCGCAACCTCAATGCTCTTGCAACTGAAAGATTTGGGTTGTGAATTACATATGGACGATTTTGGCACAGGTTATTCATCTTTAAGTTATCTGCACCGCTTTCCATTTGATTTATTAAAAATCGATCGTTCTTTTATCAGCAGGATGGATATTAGTGACAAGGAATTAGAGATTGTTCGGGCGATTATAACACTAGCTCACAATCTAAATATAAATGTAATAGCAGAAGGGTTAGAAACGGCGGAGCAGCTAGCTCAACTTAGGGCGCTACGATGCAAATATGGGCAAGGATATTTTTTTTCTAAGGCTGTAAAGCGAGAAGGAGCAGAAGTTTTGATTGCTGAATCAATATCAAGAAGTGTTTAATTATTTATAGTGTCGGGATCATTGCGTCGTCCGTTTTTGGGGTAGATATAGCTAACGCTAACGCTAGGGGCAAAATAGGCTAAAAGCATTGCTGCACAAGCTTTTTACTCATTAGTTTTAGATAAATTATTCAAGCCTTGTTTGCTTCAGGTTAGATAAGGCTGTAACGAAAGAATAAGGGTTTTAGTCCTGTCATCGGCATACTACAAACCTCGTTTTTAGGTAAATTTGTACTATCTTGCCCCTCATGACACGCTCGCTAGCTTTCCCCCTTGTTATCACATTGGGCAAGGAATGGTAACTAGCTATTTATTAACTTAGTTAATAAGGCCGTATCTTTGTCTTCTTCTATACTCCATTCTGATGTAGGTATACTTACCGCCGTAAGGAAACGACGACAAAAACTTACATGACCTTTAGCAGAATTACCGGTTGTGCAGGGTGGAAATGTGGGAATGTTAGACTGAACAAGGTATAGTCACTCTTGGACAGTGCAATGAAATGTTCGCTGTGTGGTTATGAGAAAGCGCATAAACATGGAAAGACGAGTAAAGGTAGTCAGCGCTACTTTTGTCCCAAATGCCAACAAACGTTCACCGATACCTTTGATACACTTTACTATCGACGGCAAGTGAGTGAAGAAGATGTGCGAATTGTGCTGCAAGCACATACAGAAGGTAGCAGTTTACGGGGCATTAGTCGTATTAGCGGTTTAGCCTATGACACTGTTGTTAGTATCGTTCAAGCTGCCAGTAGAAAGGCACAAATGGTCCATAATGCTCAGGTTCAAGATGTGGACACGGAGGCTATTGCGGCTGATGAATTATGGTCGTTTGTAGAAAAAAACAAAAGCGCTGCTTGGCTGGAGAACTCGAAGCTGGAGATTGCTGGATAGCATTAAGTTTAGCTCAGTTGAGTGGCTTGATTCTCACAGGTCGTGTAGGCAAGCATACCGACGAGTTGGCACAGGACTTAATCAGCAGTACTGAAGGTAAGACAGACTGCAAAGAATGGGGTACGGATGGCTGGCAAGGATATAGGCGCGTTTTGCCTGATGAAGTTGACCACTATATTAGCAAGGTCTTAACGCAACGGTTGGAGCGAACCAATGGTACCCTACGCCAACAGACCGGACGCTGGCATCGACGACAGAACAAGTTCGGTAAGTTGTGGGAGCAGACTAAGATAACTCTGCGACTGGTTATCAGCTACTTTAACTGGATATGGCGGCATTCCTGCCTGGGAACTACAGCCGCACAGCGAGCAGAGTTAACCGCTCGTCCTTGGACTTGGAATGACATTGCTACCTATCCCACACTTTTGTAGGGCATGACCGCTTTTCCAAGACGGAAGAGATGCACGACTTGGTAATCGGTTTGTTCATTAATCGCGCTTGAGTTTGGTCTAAAAATTTGATTCTAAAACACTCATCTAGAACACTACCTGTTCATTATGATGGCGACATATTGATAATCGACCAGTTCCATCAGTTTGCCCCTAGTTGGGGAGATGGTAAAAAAACTCAAGTAGCAGTTTCTCTTGTGGAAGATTGGATACTTGAACAACACAAAGCTTATAATTTTGCGTCCGTTGTCCTTGACCAGTACAACAGTTCTAGTACGATTCAGAGGTTATCAGGTAAGGTCAAAATCCGAGAATTGACCTGGACAGCTTCAAGTAAAACAGAAGCTTACTCAAAACTTCGGGAACTGTTTAACGGGGGGAATATTGAACTTTACCACCATCCCAAAGCCAACGGGCAGATTAAAAACCTAACTGTAACTTATAGACCTAACGGCACTTGGGGCGTAAGCGGCGGTACGGGGGCGGCGGTCGATGATTACCCATCGGCGCTGGCAGGGGCGACATTAATGGCGACTCGGCGCATTAATAAGCAACAGATAATACCAGCAAAGTCCTATCGAACTTGGTAGCGCTAGACTTCTGGCTTCTTTGGCAATCCATAGCCCGCCGCCGCGAGATAGTCTTGAACGATATTCCCGGTCTTCACAATGGGCGGTCTAATTTTTGAGTCAGGCGGGAAGTCGCCGTAGCCACAAGCCTTGATGTATTCTTGAACGAGATGTTTTCCTTCAGGGGTTTGCGGTATAGTGGCGAAGTCCTTATTTGTTTATAAAAGCTTGAGAGACTATTTTTAAATAGCTTTGAAACTTAGTTTTTTGTAGCATATAATACTATCTACCAATGGCTACTAAATGGCTACCAATGCCTATTAATGACCACCAATGGCTGTTAATGGATACCAATGGCTACTACACTTGCAAGCGAAGCCGCCCTAACATTAATATATTGTGGCTACTAAATAGCTATCAATGGCTACTAATGGCTACTAATGGATCGCAATATATCACTCCATTTTGACCTGTTTTTCGTGCCTTTAAAAGGTACTACAAGCAATGAGCAATAGGCCCATTTCATCTGCTATTTTTGGCTAATTATAGACAAAAATAGCATACTTTCAATTACAAAATAATTCTTTTGTAGTGCATGAAAGAACTGAAGGCTTAGGATTAAATGCGAAGTCTCGGCGTTTGAGTAGCAAGTGATACTCAAACCCCACTACCTGGTGCTAGATATTTGAACAACCTTCGTTAACAAACTTGGTTTGAATAAAAGCGATGTTGCGGACCTTATATCTTTACAACTTCGGGTTCGATTCAAAGCAACTGATAGCGCTCTAGTGCTTCGTTTGCTAAAGCATCAGTGCGATCGCAGGTATGTTGTAGTTCAAAAGTATTATCGTCACCTTTGTTGTGATTGCATCGCCAACACATAATTTGCAGGTTATCATAGTCAAACATTTTTTCTGGACAACGAGCTTTATTGGTCTTGTGGTCTAAAGTAATATAGTTTGGATGGAAGTAAGTCCCGCTAATTTGATTGATTATTTTGTTTCCTAATTTGTCTAAGTACTCATAGCCACGCTTGATAGCTTCTGGCTTTGATGACGTACTATGAAATGTTTTGTCCTGTGCCATCTTCTGACCGCAATAGGGGCATGGCTTCAATTTGTACATTGCACGATAGCGGTTGGGACTAATTAAACCATGTTGAGGATGATCGATTACAGCTAAGTTTTGACCAGCGCTCCAAATGGCAGCGATCTCATCTGCTTTGTATAAAGTTTCAAACTTTGCCTTAGATACTATAGCCATTTTATTAATTACAAAAGTGGATACTTAGCTAAAGTTTCATCTGCTACTCTGTCAAATTGTTTTTGATTTTCGTCAAGCGTCGCAATTCCTTGTTGAGCTAAATGTTTAGCTTGCTCAGCTTCAAAAATCGATAGTTCGATGGCACCAATAATGTCACCTTTACGAAGTTTATGCTCAAATAAACTAGGGGGGGTATTAGTGAACCTGTAAATTATTTGCCAGGAAACTTGAACTTTATTCCAACCAACATTGGAATAACCAAGATTACGGGCTTCTTTCTGCTGAAGTTTAGTCAGTGAGTTGAAATATTCTGTATTTCGTTTCTGCCATTGCCGGTAGTTCATACTATTAACAAGCTTCATTTTAACTACCTGCCTCCACTCTTCTTTTGAACGTGATTTGCTATATCGTGCCAATTACTAGAACTATAGTTGTCAGTTATGTAATTCTGGATCAGCTTCAAATGTTTTTGAAGAGAATCAACTCTTTGTTCAAGATCATGAATCTTCTTTTTAGCTTCAGAGGTTTGCTGTCGGATGGTCTGCTGCTGCTCTTTAATTGTGTCTTTTAAGTCAGTAACAGTTTGATTATAATCAGCCTTGTGAACTAAGTCTTTCTCCAACAAGTTCTGCTTGCGGTCTTGTCCAACCGTTGACAAAGCATCAACCAACCATTTTCCTGCTTTGTAAAATTCAGAGTTGGTTAGCTCCATAAACTTTTTCAGCTTGGTATTAGCTTCAGCCGTTTTTTGACCTTGAAAGTAGCGGTTGTAATTGTTAGCAGCCTTGATAAACGAGATTATTTTTAAGTTGTTGGCAACTTCAATAACTTGTTCATTAGTCATTTTCGCTTCTAACGCATACTGAGCAACACCAGATACTTCACTGATTCTAGCTATCAATTTTTTGCGCTCTTTTTTGTTTAACTCCATCCTTTTACAACACTTCCTTTTTATAAGTCAAAACACTTAAAGTTTAATCAATGACAAGTCTACAATAGACAAAAGTTTTACTTGTAATAGTAATTTTGGCTTATAAGAGTACGATTCACCAATGTTGAAGATACTGAAATAAGTATGAAGAGTATGTGAATGCGATTTTACTGAGTGCGATCGCATTGGGGCTAAGTTTTCTTTAGTATTTAATTACTCAAACCCAGTTGAAGTAATGCTTTAATAGGTATTTTACAGCTAATTTTTAGCGTAAGGTGTGGAAATTATTAGCGAAGCCACTTTTAGTGGCGTAGCAGTCAAATATTGGTATGGCTGGGCTGTAACCCAAACAGTGATTTTCATCAAAACATAAGCCCCCTAGCTATAAGCTAAAAATAAAGGCTCATTAAAGACTCCTTTAAAGCTCCTTTAAAGCTCATTAGATTAGTTGAAAAAACTAGATTTTTATGCGGAAGCTCATTAGGCGCTCATTGGAAGCTCAATAAAGTTCTTTATAGGCTCATTGACTTGTTTTATAAAGCTTAACTCTCTTTAAAGACTCAATAAAGTTCTTTACAGGCTCATTGAATCGCCATCAATTTACTTTCGTCTAAACTGAGGCTCATTAAAGACTCATTGAAAGCTCCTTGAAAGCTCATGCCAAAAGTAGTTTGCATTATTAATTCTTGGTTTTGTGTTCGGGTAAGGGCAGTATTTGACGCTGTAAAAAAAGCCAAACCTTTGCATGGGGTGGGTTAGAGTTACTTATAAGGCTAGAGATAAGAAAAAGTAAAGGAGAAATCTCGGAATAAGTCTATCTTCAATTTTCAGGATTTTATAAGATAAAACCCTTACGCCGTAAGGGTTTGGATCTTCAATTTTTAGTATATCAATAGCGAAAGAAAGACATAAAAATAATTCTATTCGTGGTTTTTGAGGTCGAATCGTAATTAAACCCTTGCCCTATAAAGGTTTGAATTCGCGATTTTTGGTGCTTGAAAAAGGAAAAACTAAATGTACGGCATTTCACGCGCGTTTGGGAAAGTCGCACATTTAGTGGAAATATAGAAAAACTTAGGCAGGCAAATCTACTCTGGAATAGCGAAGGATTATCCACAGGAGATCGGGAGATGCTCCCGATCTCCTATTTTTGAGTTTATGTTCGGCTAAGGGCAGTGTTTGATGCTACTAAAAAAGAGCAAAACCTTTAGAGGTAGTGGGTTAGAGCTATTTATAAGACTACCAAAGGAAAAAGTTGGAAGAAAAATACGAAAATAATCTTATTTTAAATTTTTGAGGTCTGATTGCCATTGAACCCTTGCAGGGCAAGAGTTTGAATTTTTAATTTACGGTGGATGAATAAAGAATAACTGAACGTGCGGTATTTCAAGCGCATTGGGGAAGGTCGCACGTTATTGGAGAGATAGAAAAACTTGGGGAAATAAATCCGCCCTGGAAACAGTAGGGCGGCGCTGTCATAGGCGATCGCATCTTTAAATGTCTATAAAATGTAGACTGAGTTTTGTCCGTTGAATTGTTTGCTAAGGCGCGGATATTCTTACAATCCATCTAGACCCAATTACAGCATATTCATAGAATGGGAACAGAGGAGCGAGGGCTGCTTTGGATGATCCAGTGGCAGTGCTGGAGCAGAAATTAGGTTCTTTAGGGAGAGTGGTAGATTGAGATGAACAATGAAGATATCGCCCTGGAACAGCTAAAAAGTTGGCTTAAAGATGTGAAGCGTATCAGCCATGAGCTTCGCGAACTACCATCGTCGGCAGAACCAACTTTTTATGACAGCAAGATCGACGATGTACTCGCACATCTGCAAGCAGCTAGAGCAGGACTTGTAGAAATAGCCCACGTAATCCAACGTGAAAGCGGTTCTTAGGAACGCACTCAACAAAAGACTTAAGATGGTAAAACTGATGGAGGATAGAGAGAACACTTGATATATTTGAATTTAAATTAAGTTGGAGCATAAATGTCTCTAGGAAAATTTATGCACATTGAGAATGTTATGAAAGATTTTGGCGATTGTTTTTTTCTAACTTTTCAATAGCGGCACGAACGACCGCCATAGTATCTTCAGCATTCCTTGTGGGGTTGAGGAATGCAATACCAGGTCGTGTGGCTAATTCATCAATTAGTTCTCGAGGTGGCTTACCGTGTCGGGTTGCTTCTTTAAAGCGTTCAATTAGCTCATCATTACTGATATGTTGGAGATTATTAATGCTCATTAGCTCGATTATCCTTCAAAAAGTTGTGAGTTACTGACTGCCTTAGATAAATTAACCTGTCTATTTCTAGTAATGGTATAACTTTTCAGCTAACTTACGTGCGCTCATCCGATATCAAAAAAGGTACAGTAGATAAAATAACTTTGAACGAATTACTATGAGTTACCTATCTAAAACGCAACAGTCGGTAACAGGAAAAAGCTTTTTTCAGCAGAACTTGGCAGAACTTACAGCACAAGCACAAATAGCAGTAGATGATGCTATAGAGCTACTTCATGCTAAAGGGATTACTACTATCGGTGTAGTCGATAGTCAAATATATTGTGAATATCCAGATGGGCGCAAAGAATTTCTCCAACCTCTCACTCCAACAGCAGAAAGCATCACTACAAAAGATTAAATTATTAGTATTTCTACCCCAATTGTTGAAGTAAGGGCGCATTCTGGCATTAGCTGGAGTGCGCTTTTAGCCGATAGCAAATTGTTAGCTGACTCTTCGAGCAGGATTATTTAATGAGCCAAGGAGTTAACCCCCCTCGTTTAATCATGTTTGCTGGACCGAACGGTTCTGGTAAATCAACGATTACTCGCACTTTTCAGCAACAACTAGATTTTCCTACAATCTACATCAACCCTGATGAGATTACTAAAATGATACCAGGAGATGAAAGCACTTATTTAGAACGCTCAAAACAAGGCGCACGTTTAGCCTCAAACCAACGTCAACTAAGTTTAGCTATTAAAGAATCGTTTGCCTTTGAAACGGTTATGTCTCATCCCTCAAAGTTAGCTATTCTTCAACAAGCTTCTGATGCTCTTTACGATGTCACGCTAGTATTTGTGGGAACAGAAAATCCTCAAATTAACGTAGAGCGCGTAGCACGACGAGTCCAAGATGGCGGACATGATGTGCCAACAGAGAAAATTATCCAAAGGTACTATCGCTCAATGGCACTACTGCCTCAAGCAGTGGAGAACGCCAATCGCGCTATTATATTTGACAATACAGACCGCTCTGTGCGAGGAGTAGTTCTGGAAAATGGGCAAGTAGTGGAACAAGCTCAAACTATACCGGAATGGATAGAACGGATAATTACCACTGTCAGCACAAGAGCGCAAGAACGCAACAATTTACTGCGTGTTGCAGCTAATAAACAGGAAATTGCCTGCAATACTGCTCAGATAAACAGTGGCGAATACATTGGTGAAATCTGTTATGTCTCGTCCTATTATGCAGTCCAACAAACTAGGTTATTTTTAGTCATGCACGAACGAGCATTATTGAACAGTGCAGTGGAAGTAGGACAGGTTGCTCAAATTCGCTACCGTGAAGGTGTAGGCTCGGTTGAACTTATATTGTCAACTGATTGACATCCGCAGAGACAAAAACTTTAATAAATGCGACCGCTTGCTGAAACTTCTGCTTAGGTGACTAGCAATAGAGCGTTCGCGCTCGCGGCTAAAGTTTGAGTTATTGGATTGACCTCTTGCCCACTAAAAAAGCATTATTAGCCAAAGTTAATCGTTTCATAAGTCTCTGCGATATGCTAGAAGCCAAGCCCATTGAAGCGATCGCGTAGCAAGCTGTTGATCAAAGTAGCAGCAAAGCAGGTAAACATCCTTTGGTCAATCCGAAAAGGACAAATATATGGAACTTAAAGACTTGAAAATTGAACAAATTCAAGATTACATTCAGCAAGAAAAAGCAAAAGGACGCTCTGTAAAAGACATTGTTAAAGAATTAGTTGCAGTACGCAGCGATGTCACAATTTTGTCACACGATCCAGAAATAGGAAGGCAACAAATCTTTGAGACTCTTTCTAAACTATCGCCTCCAGACCAAAACCGCTGATTCAAGAGAAAGCAAATACTAATGGATATCACTAATTTATCGCTAGATGAAGGAAAAGGAGCGTTGGCAACTTTTCCTTACAATCATCCCGAACTTCTTGCTCAGTATAGAACCCATTTGACATCTCTTTAAGTAGCTAATCGCTTTACCATCAAGCGGATAAAGCAGAGGTTGAGCTTTGC
>NZ_PVWN01000139.1 GCF_003003885.1 Chlorogloea sp. CCALA 695
ACTCGTTCGCTGTCTCGCTCCGTTGCGCGCAGAGTTTTTTTTTCTGGTAAGTTTGAGCTTTTGGACGTATCGTCCCATCGTAGCTCGACTGATCCGTACTCCAACACGTTGCTCCAGTTGGTCGCATAACTCTTGCCTTAATGGCATCATTATTTTCGGCTACTAAATCAGCTACTACCGCCTCTTGTGCGGGGCTAAGTTTAGCTACTTGACCTCCTCCATGCGCTCTGGGTTCAACGGTTCCATCGGTGCGATAACGCTTTAATAAATTCTCAATAAACGTCAAACTTACTCGGAACCTTTTAGCTAGTTGTCTCTGTGACCCCTCTTGCTGGTTATACGCATCAATCACTTTCTGGCGCAGGTCTACAGAGTATGCTTTCATTCAGCTTCAAGTTAAGTTTACTCTTTCACTGTATTCTACTCTACCAAGAACTGCTGTATATAAGTAAGACAAGCATTTTTAGAAGCGGAAACCCTTACTTTCTCGTTAAGTAGTGACTCAATGAGCGCTAGAAGTCAATGACCTTCGTTGTCGGGAGAATCCTTACCTAATAAGGCTTTTAAGCTTAACCCGGTTTTCTGTTCTGATGATACTCATACCCCCATTAAGTCGACAATACCCTCAGATCCTCTGCTACTGTTTGCTCAAATTGTGATTAGCTAATAATTAACTTTCTTGCTTTAGTGATGCCATATCGATCACAAAACGATACTTCACATCATTTTTAAGCATACGCTCATAGGCTTCGTTAATTTTTTGGATGGGAATTATTTCGATGTCCGCAACGATATTATGCTCGGCGCAGAAATCGAGCATTTCCTGCGTCTCCCTAATTCCGCCAATTAACGAACCGACAAGTTGACGGCGCTTGAAGATTAGGTTGGCAATGCTTGGCGAGGGATGAGGACGGTCAGGTAGACCCACTAAACACATTACACCATCGCGCTTGAGCAACTGGGTGTATGCGTCTAGGTTGTGTGGTGCTGCAACTGTGTTCAGGATAAAGTTAAAGCTGTTAAGGTGCTTGTTCATCTCCTCTTCATTTTTTGACACTACTACCTCGTTAGCACCAAGACGCAAAGCATCCTCAGTCTTATCGGGTGAAGTCGTGAACAACACCGTATGAGCGCCAAAGGCATGAGCGAACTTCAGCCCCATGTGTCCTAAACCGCCTAAGCCGACGATGCCAACTTTGTCTTTCTCTTTAACTTGCCAGTGGCGTAGCGGCGAATAGGTAGTAATCCCCGCGCACAACAAGGGCGCGACGGCAGCAATGTCAAGCTTTCCTGAAACCTGAAGTACGTAATTCTCATCTACAACGATTTGGCTAGAGTACCCGCCGTAGGTGTTTTTCCCAGTTTGCTTTTCTGGGCTATTGTAGGTAAAAATAATTTCGTTGTCACAGAACTGCTCAAAACCCTCGCGGCAATTAGAGCAAGTGCGACAGGAATCGACCATACAGCCAACACCAGCTTTGTCGCCAACTTTAAAAGTTTTTACTTCATTACCAACATCGATTATGCACCCTACGATTTCGTGTCCAGGGACAAGTGGGTAAGTTGTATTTTCCCACTCGTTGCGGACTATGTGTAAGTCCGAGTGACACACTCCGCAGTAGAGGATTTCGATTTGTACGTCGTGTGCGCCTAGTTCACGTCGCTCAAAATTGAATGCCCCCAAAGGTGTGGTCGCACTTTGAGCGGCGTATCCAATAGTCTTTATCACAAGTTATTTCCTTTGATTCTTTAACGTCGACTGGGTGATGAAGTTTTAATGATTTAAAAACTTCAGTGCAAATTCACAGATGTCAACCGTAAGCGCACTCATAGGCAATCATACTAGGACTTAACTGTCGGCGCTGCTATACTCAAAGCGCAATTCACTTCAAAAGTTTTGTGGGTACTTCGCCAAGTTTGGGGTATGAGTAGCATTCGCGCAGAAAACGGGGTTAAGAGATTTATATGAGTAAGACAGGCATTTCATGGGTAAGACAAGCATAAAACGTACTATTTTCTCCCAATTCTGCGTTTGCCCCCTTAACCGTTGCGGGGTCAGGGAAAGATTGATTGCGATTAATTTTAGAATCTTGATCCGCAAATAGCCTGAACTTGAACTTCAGGCAAGTTCCGATTCTTTTCCCGACAAACTAACACATCAGCTAACCGTTGTTCAGCATAGAACTGATGAGCTAACCAACCCAAAGGAAGACCAGCCAATAGTCCCACAATCAACCCAATCATCAAGCTAGAAACAAGATTCTTTCTAGTGATATTATTCTGTCGCTCTACTTTTGCTGACATAGTTCCCCTTTAAACGCATCAAACTCCGCCAATTAATTCACTACCCAACCAGACGACCTAAAGAGATTAGTTTCCGCTCCACGTTAGCCACCCGGTCTTGCAGGTCAGCTAAAGCACCCTTCACGCTACTGGGGTCAGTTTTGCCTAAATACTGGGCTAAAGCTTCCCGAACTATCTCAGCTTCTTTGCGACCCGCAGCCAAAGCTAACGCACTTACAGCAGTTCTTGGTAGAGTAGAATACAGTGAAAGAGTAAACTTAACTTGAAGCTGAATGAAAGCATACTCTGTAGACCTGCGCCAGAAAGTGATTGATGCGTATAACCAGCAAGAGGGGTCACAGAGACAACTAGCTAAAAGGTTCCGAGTAAGTTTGACGTTTATTGAGAATTTATTAAAGCGTTATCGCACCGATGGAACCGTTGAACCCAGAGCGCATGGAGGAGGTCAAGTAGCTAAACTTAGCCCCGCACAAGAGGCGGTAGTAGCTGATTTAGTAGCCGAAAATAATGATGCCATTAAGGCAAGAGTTATGCGACCAACTGGAGCAACGTGTTGGAGTACGGATCAGTCGAGCTACGATGGGACGATACGTCCAAAAGCTCAAACTTACCAGAAAAAAAAACTCTGCGCGCAACGGAGCGAGACAGCGAACGAGT
>NZ_PVWN01000081.1 GCF_003003885.1 Chlorogloea sp. CCALA 695
TTATTTTATGTGAGTTGCTACAAGCCTCGCCATTGCCACCACGAAGTATTTTTGATTTTTTACTGAAGCGTTTCGATGTAGCTTATCCAGATAGCGTCAACATTCTTCAAGTCGATAATGGACGATCCCATAAGGGCAAAGATTTAATTGTCCCGGAAAATATCATTTTGCCAGTTCAACCACCTTACTGTCCAGAACTAAATCCAAGTGAGCGATTGTGGGAACACCTCAAATAGTTTTCGTTTAAGACCCTTGAGCAACTGCAAACTTTCAGTTGCTCAACTCCTCGCGCTCGTTAACACCGTCAGGGATTGCTTCCATCACAAGTTATTCCTTCATCCTAGATGCCTTATCTGCCCTAACTCCTATTTAAATTGGTATCAGACAGGGGAAAAGGGTACAAAAAAAGTAGTGTTATCAATGTTAAAGTCTGTTATTATATTGTTGCCGCACATTTATCCAGGAATATACCTATCAGGGCTACTTACCTGAAGTTAAACAGCAAGTCACTGATATGGCAATGAATGGCAGTGGCATGAAAGATACCGCAAGGGTGTTAAAAATTAGCTGTAATATAGTAACCCAGGAAGTAAACAAATTCCCAACTACAGTTTGTAAATGAAAAGTTTTTCTAAACGACAAACTTAACTCCAATTAATGTTAGAGGTGTGTCGTGTATAAGAGGCAGAACTCGATGAAATGTGGAGCTTTGTCCAATGAGCTTATCCCACTAATTTATGGAACCAGAGGCGGATCTGAGCCAGCATGGGCAAGACTTACTGTTTTTCATCCCCGTTCGCAGAGGTAGTAATTGCCACCACTGACATACCAAACGCCTCTGTAATACTGTGAATCAGTATCCCTTGCCGTTGTTTATATCCGTAGCCTACGCCTTTACCTACCACCTTTGCCAGGGGGAAAAGAGCCATCAACGGCTCCGTAATCCCAGTTAATCATGCCTTTCTCCTCTGCTAATGCTAAAATCCGTTGTTTGAGTTTTTCTATTACTTCATCTTCATACCAGCGCTAGAGCCATCGATGAGCAGAACTTTTTGATGCCCATTGTTCTCCTCTTGGTACATCGTACCATCGACACCCAGTAATCAAAACATACAGTTGAGTATTTAATACTTTCTGAAATGGTACGTGTGGCATGCCTCGCCCTTTTTTCTCTGGCGAGGGAGGTAATAAGTCCTCAAATAGTTTCCATTCCAGTTCGCTTAATTTTTCAAACCTACCTACCACTTTTTATTCCTTTTTTTTTTAGAAAGATCCTAACTCATATTTCTATATTAGTGAGATAGGAACATTAGACCTCTTGCAAAAACAAGTTTTAAGATTGATTTGCATTTTTATATTATTTACTGAAAATCTCGGTAATATATGTTACCACGTAACTCCATGCAAGCATTGTTGCTTATGATGATCGCAACAATTTAAAACTTTCTTCGTAACGTCCATATTTCCTGAATGTTTAGGCGATCGCACCTGCAATACAAATTGTTATAACTTACGAGCCAAAAATATAGACTATTAGCACGATAATGTATTTAAAGCCAAAATCTGGGATATTACTATGGCTGAACCAATCCAAGCAATTACGCTCCCATCACCCCAAGACCCCGTACAAGAAGGCGAATGGTTGCGAAACTCTCTAGAAAAGTGGCTAAATGAAGAATTTTTACCCGAACCAGTTAACACGCAAATAGCAGGGCGGACGGCGCAGATTTTTGTTAGGCAAAGAATGGAAGGGGAAAACGATCTGGGAAGTCTTGTAATGGCGATCGTGACCGAGATGCAAGCCTTTGACTTTTCTAAAAGCTTTTATGGAGAGTTTGCGATCGCCAATGCCGTTAGCGATTTACTCTTAGATAGTCTAGGTATCGATAGATGCTGCGGACAATAAAACCCCTTTCTCTTAAAAAGTTTTGCGCCGGGAAACCCGGACGCGCAAACTTTTCGTGCCAATAGAAAGGGGTTTTAAAATTACCAGCTAGATTTGACTACCCCTGGTAACAATCCTTGGTGCGCCCACTCGCGGAAAACGTTGCGAGATAGCCCAAAATCGCTGTAAACACCTCTAGAGCGACCTGTAACCCAACAACGGTTACGGTGGCGGGTGCGTGAACTATCACGGGGCAATTGCTGAATTTGTCTATGTATAGCTAGCTTTTCCCGTTGGTTGGGGGCATTTTGGAACTGTTCTAATAATGCTTGTCGCTTCTCAGCATACTTTTCTACGGTTCTGGTGCGCTTTTTTTCGCGCTCGATCATGTTCTTTTTAGCCATACAGCCTACAATTATTTTTTCGTTTCAAACCTATCATTGTACATCTTATCCAATTAGATAAAATTTCCCTACCTAGACTAGCCTCGAAAAGTTAGCATTTAGTTAGGAATATAGGAAATTAATTGCATGGGTAGCGAAACAATTGTTCTTTTGTCTCATCGAGAAATTGAAAAGATGCGCCGCGCGGGACAACTGGCGGCGGAACTTTTAGACTATTTAGAACCAATGGTAAAGCCAGGAGTAAGCACTTTACAACTGAATGATGCTGCTGAAAAGTGGACGCAGGCGCACAATGCCAAAAGCGCACCGCTTGGTTATCATGGGTTTCCTAAATCTATCTGTACGAGCGTCAATGAGGTTATTTGTCACGGCATCCCCAACGCTAAACATATACTTGCGGATGGCGACATTATTAATATAGATGTAACCCCAATTTTAGATGGTTATTATGGCGATACTTCTAAAACCTTTTTCGTTGGTACGCCTTCACCCACAGCAAAAAAACTTGTTGAAGTAACTAAAGAATGTCTGCGTCGGGGAATTGCCGAAGTTAAGCCAGATGCGCGGATTGGAGATATTGGCGCAGCGATTCAAGAGTACGCCGAAGCATCCGGCTTTTCTGTAGTACGAGAGTTTGTTGGACACGGTATTAGTAATATTTTTCATACTGCGCCGCAAGTTCCTCATTATGGCACGAGAGGAAAAGGTAAAAAGTTAAGAGCAGGGATGGTATTTACGATTGAGCCAATGATTAACGAAGGTACTTGGGAATCAGAGGTACAAAGCGATAAATGGACGGCGCTTACACGAGATCGCCTCTTATCGGCGCAGTTTGAGCATACTATAGCTGTAACCAATGATGGCGTAGAAGTTCTCACCTTGCGCCCTGGGGAAACTTATTTGTAATTTTGAGATTAGAGCTAGTGAAGGTTCTAATCTAAACAACACTCAAATTATGGTTGTAACTATCATCGTCATTAATGTTTTAATTGCGTTAATACTGCTGTATGTAGCTCGGCGACTATGGCTATTGCGGCAGAAACTCCAGCGCGTAAATAATAAGTTAATCGCTATCAATCGCAGCGCCGGAGCCGCCTTAGCTGGGACACCTAACGCTATTTATAAAGGTCAAATGGGTCTTTCTCAGCTAAAACAAAGAAACGAGCCATTGCAAGTCCAAATTCTACGGGTAAGACAAGTTTTATCGCTTTTAAGTGTTGGTCAACAAGCATGGCAGCGTTTTTCTTTCCCAAATACTGCTTTTTTAGGACGACAAACACCAAGATTCAGAAAATAGTTCGTGCAAACATCATAGCTACAGTATCCTAATGACTGAATGCCGATAGGCGATCGCACATCACTAGAAAAAATCAGCCTAAAATGGGTGTAAGGAGAGCGAAACAATGTCTAACAACCGTTCGGGATCATTTATTGGCGGCGTATTGCTAGGTGCAGCAGTGGGAACCATTACAGGCTTACTAATGGCTCCCCGTACTGGCAAGGAAACTCGTCAATTTTTAAAAAAATCCGCCGATGCGTTGCCAGAATTAGCCGAAGATTTGTCAACCAGCGTCCAAATTCAAGCCGATCGCCTTTCTGAATCTGCGTTACGCAATTGGGATGGCACTTTAGAGCGGTTGCGCGATGCCATTGCTGCGGGTGTGGAGGCTAGTCAAAAAGAAAGTCAAATTTTAAAGGGCAACGAAGTTACACCCGAACCACCTATGCTAGATCGCCTGTAGTTGCATAAAACACTGTGATTGATCCGATATTTTGGCTTGGATTGTCCATTCTATTAGTTGCTGTCAGTCTTACGGCGGTTTTGGTGACGGCAATTCCGGCATTACAAGAAGTCGCACGGGCGGCGCGTAGTGCCGAAAAACTATTTGATACTTTAAGGCGCGATTTGCCCCCGACTTTAGAAGCAATCAGGCTTACAGGTTTAGAAATTAGCGAATTAACTGATGATGTTAGCGATGGGGTTAAAAGTGCAAGTCAAGTAGTTAAACAAGTAGATCGCAGTATTGACGGGGCTAAAAAGCAAGCGCAAAAAGTTGAAGTGAGTACCCGGAGCGTGTTTGCTGGAGTTACAACAGCTTGGAAAACTTTTAATCGTCGCCCTAGTCGTCTTTCTCCTAGTCAAAGAGATTTGTTAACAAGTAGCGATCGCCTTGAATATATCCCCAAAAATGAATTAGACGATATAGAGATAGTTAATGATTCTCGCCCAAAAGCCCCAATACTGAACGATCCAGAAGATGAGTAGTTGCCGATAATCTGTGCTTTTGCTTGTATTTTAAAGGAAAATTACTTTTATGCTGCTAGACGACAATCAAACCCGAAAAAATAAGCTAAAAAACACTTATAACGGTGTTTTTGCCTTAATTATCATTAACTTGGTCATTTTTATTGCTGACAAGGGATTAAGAATCGGTTTTATTCAAAATTTATACTTAAACTTTTCCTCCCCCGCCTGGTATCAATTTTTTACGGCAATGTTTTGTCATGCTAATTGGGCGCACATTTCAGGAAACCTCTTTTTTCTCTACATCTTTGGCAAATTAGTCGAAGAAGAAGAAGGCGTTGTTGGCGTTGTCAGTTCTTATTTAATCTGCGGCTTGGGTGCAAGCGTCATGAGCTTTCTATTTCATGGAAGCAGCGCGGGTTACTCTTTGGGAGCATCGGGGGCAGTTTTTGGCTTATTTGTAGTTAGTGTTTTAATCAAATTAAGCTGGCATTGGCGTAGAGTTTTAGAAGTTATCATTCTTGGTCAATTTGTGGTGGAACGGATATTGTTTGAATTTCGCCAAACCGGGATTTATGACGGGGTAGACCATGTTGCTCATATTGGTGGTGCTTTAGTGGGTGTAGGCTTGATTACAGTGTTGATGCGCCTTGAACCCGTGAAAAAGCTGCACTGATTGGGTTTGTCAATTTTTGCCAAGGATACCTGTATTAGAGTAAAGTAAACAAATGTAAAGAAATATTAGTTTTCAATGCTGAAGACTATTTACAAATAGTTCAAATTAAAAATAATTATAGAATTGCTCATGCAGCGTCTTTCTTGGCAACGAATTTTCGTATATTTTTGGGCAATATTTTTAGCCGGGGCAGTATGGACTAACGTTACACCTACGGCATTAGCGTTTAATAATCCCGATTTACTCCCCGCCACGCCAACCCCAATTATTGATTTAGCAAAATCTCTAACTAGCGTCCAAGAAGACAAGTTAGCTCAAGAATTAGATGCTTTTCAAGTAGAAACAGGCTGGAAATTGCGGGTTTTGACTCAATATGATCGCACTCCGGGAACTGCTGTAAAAAGTTTTTGGGGTTTAGATGAAAAAAGTATCTTGCTTGTAGCAGATTCAAGAGGCGGAAATATTCTTAATTTTAGTATCGGCGATGCGGTTTACGACCTTTTACCCCGTACCTTTTGGATAGAATTGCAGACACGCTTCGGCAACTTATATTTTGTGCGGGAAGAAGGCGAAGATCAAGCAATTATTCAAGCGATTGGCTCAATTGAAGGTTGTTTGCGTCAAGGTGGTTGCCGAGTTGTACCAGGTTTACCGCGAGAACAGTGGATTTTGACGTTGATTACTTCAGTTCTTGGAGGGGTAATTTGTGGATTTGCGGGACAATCGCGCAGTAAAGGGCAAGGTTTTTCATGGCAATGGGCGTTAATCTTCTCGCCGTTATGGGGAATTTTGTTTCTAGCCTTTGGAATTGCACCCGTAATTACCCGTACGAACGAATGGTTGCCATTAGTTAGGAATATCTCTGGTTTTTTAATTGGGGTTTTGGTAGCTTTCTTGTCACCAATTTTTAGTCGCCCTCCAGCTTCAGAGAATTAACGCAAACATTACAATAAAAAATAGTATTGCTCAACAAAGACATACCGAATTGGTGTGTCTTCTGTGTTTAGGGGCAAATATAGATAAAACGTTGACACATGATCGTTTCTGGTATTCAAACTTTACCGACAGAAGTTGTCCACCTCATAGCCGCCGGAGAAGTAATAGACTCATTGGCGGCGGTAGTGCGCGAACTTGTCGAAAACGCTATAGATGCAGGTGCAACGCGGATTGTTATCTCTGTATGGGCGCAACAATGGCGGGTGCGGGTATCTGATAACGGTTGTGGAATGAAGCTTGACGATTTAAAACAAGCCGCCACCGCCCATAGCACTAGCAAAATTCGTAACTGCGAGGATTTGTGGCAAATTAATAGTCTGGGCTTTCGGGGAGAAGCTTTGCATAGTTTGGCGCAATTAGCTGATTTAGAAGTTCTCAGTCGCGGACAAACCACCGATGAAGCTTGGCGGGTTACTTATTGTCCCCAAGGAGAACCCGTAGAAATAGAAACAGTAGCGATCGCACCAGGTACAGTAGTTACAGTAGATAACTTATTTGGTACGTGGTGGGAACGCCGCGAAGGATTGCCGACTTTAGCGCAACAAACAAAAGCAATTCAAACTACTATCGGACAAATTGCTTTATGTCATCCTCAAGTAACTTGGGTAGTGTGGCTAGATGACCGTCAGTGGTTTACGCTGAGTCCGGGGGTAACTACTCAACAGCTATTACCGCAAATAGTTCGTCAATTGCGCTTGGGTGACTTGCAGCAGTTAAAAATTGAAGTGCCGCAACTGGGAGTAGAAAACCTAGGGCTTTTGCAACTGGTATTAGGTTTACCTGATAGATGTCATCGCCATCGCCCAGATTGGGTAAAAGTCGCTGTTAATGGGCGAATGGTAAAGTTGCCGGAAATAGAGCAAATTATTTTAGCTACTACTGCCAAAACCTTACCACGCGATCGCTATCCAGTATGTTTTTTGCACCTCAAAATTAGTCCCAATCAAGTTAATTGGAATCGTCACCCAGCTAAAACAGAAATTTACTTACATAATCTCACTCATTGGCAAGAACAAGTTACCCAAGCCATCGAGCAAATTTTGCGTCTCAATAGCGATAGTGTTTGCGAACAAGTGCATAACGCGCGGGTAGGGAAAGTAATTAAAGCCGCCGAAGCCCAAGGTACTTATGGAGTAAAGCCAGCACCACAAATAGAAACAAGTTTTAGTTTAAAAGCGGTTTCTCAAGTCCACAATACTTATATTATGGTGGAGCATCCGGGGGGCTTGTGGTTAGTAGAACAACATATTGCTCACGAGCGGGTTTTGTATGACCAATTGCTGACAAACTGGAAGTTAGTCAAGTTAGAAACTCCAGCCATTCTCAACAATTTATCAGCAGTGCAAACTCTGCAATTAGAACGGATTGGTTTAGAAGTAGAGCCTTTTGGCGATGATGTGTGGGCAATCCGCAACGCGCCAGCACTTTTAGCAGAGCGAGAAGATTGCGCCGAAGCACTTTTAGAGCTTAGTTTAGGTGGAGATTTACAAACGGCTCAAGTTGCTGTTGCCTGTCGCAGTGCAATCCGTAATGGTACACCATTGAGTTTAGAGCAAATGCAGACTCTTGTAGACCAATGGCAAAGGACTCGCAACCCCCGCACTTGTCCGCACGGTCGCCCAATTTACTTATCTTTGGAAGAAACAGCTTTATCGCGCTTTTTCCGCCGTCATTGGGTAATTGGCAAAAGTCACGGTATTTAAAAAATATTACTATTAAATTAGAAAATAGTGCAGTCGGCTTAATACTACAAGCTCTAATACTTTTCGGCGAAGTGACTTGATTGCACCAAAAGGAGAGTAGCATGAAAAAAGTAGCAGTGTTTGGCAATGCTGGAGGCGGTAAATCAACTCTAAGCAAAAAATTATCGCAAATCACTGGTTTGCCACTTTACGTCTTAGACAAGATTCAATATCCATCAGGAGGCATTGAGCTTCCAATAGAAGACTATAAACGCACTCATGAGAAAATTTTAGCTTCCGATCAATGGATTATTGACGGGTTTGGTTGCAAGGAAACCCTCTGGCTACGACTAAATGAGGCGGATAGTTTAGTCTTTGTCGATCTGCCACTACACGTGCATTTTTGGTGGGTGACTAAACGATTCATTACAGGTTATTGGGAACTACCAGAAGGATGGCCCCAAAAGAGTCCTATTTTGAAAAGTTCGCTTAATAGCTACCGCGCACTTTGGTTATGTCACAAATATTTGACCCCAAGATATCGGGAGTATATTGAGCAGTCTCAAAGCACCAAAAGTGTTTATCACCTTCGAGCGATCGCACAGATTTCGCAATTTTTTGAATTAATTGAAAATGAGACTAATTTTGAAGATGGTATATCAGCCTGATCTTCTCAATCAGCAGCGATAACCACCCTAGATGAAGTGATAGTTTCAAATCCCTTCTGCGATCGCGCCCTACATCTTTAATTATTGATGGTTTCAAATACAATTTGCGATCGCCCCGCTTATCCACGCCAGTTGCTACAACAGAGCAAAACTCACGTGCGTTACTAGCTACCCAATATTGAAGAGGCTTGTACTCAGAGTTTCTTGAAGTATCTGGCGATCGGTAACAGCCCGAAGCCTACCTTTTCATAAGTGCGACGGGCTGGGGCATGACCGGAATCACCTCCGGTTTCGACCATAGCAATAGACATCCCAGCATCTTTCATCCAAGCAAGAGCGAATTCCATGAGAGTAGTGCCAATGCCGTGACCTTGAAAGTCTGGATCGACAGCAACCATGTAGATTTCACCCATGCTGGACTCGGAATCTAGTTTCACGGCTACAAAACCCACAGTAGAACCTGCATCAATAGCAACCCATACATTTGTGTCTTCAGCAGCGCAGACATCCTCGACGGCTTTTTGCTGGCTTGCACGCCAATTATCGGGATAGAATTCTTGGTACACGTCAGCGTCCATCGCGTTCTGAATTGAATCAAAAACCGGACTCCATGCCCGAAGCGAAAGACGAATAACGGCATCGAGTTGGTAGGGGTCGTATGGTTCAATTTGCATTTTGGTATGGACTCTAAAATACGCCGGAGGTTTCTAGGCAATGAAGCAGCATAACTATTTATTATATTGAAACTTTCCACATAATCTTTTGCTTCATGAAGCCATACAAGTATCACTGTCATTTATGAGCATAATATGCAAAAACTTTCTTCATAACATTCATATTTGGGTATCGTACAGAATGTTTCCCAATGTCCATCCTTTAGGGGGTATAGTCGGGGATACTTTTGTAACAGAGTTTGAAGTGTTTGAGCGATCGCATCCTACATATTTAATTAATGGTTTCAAGTCTAATCGGCGATCGCTAATCCTGTTACTTTACAAAAATCTCGATCACACAAACGCACTTCAGGATGAAAGCGCCATCAATTAAATATCCTAAAATTTGCGGATGGCAATTGTATAAGACGCTCGTTGCTTTGACTCTCGTTGAGTTTTCACAATTCGGAAGTCTGGGTCGCAGTAAAGATGCTCTAACTGGGGAGTGGCTTGGAGGATTTTCTCCACCTTTTTAGTTGTGGTTCGATCCAAATGCTTCAATCTAGTCAACTTAGGAGAAGCAACGGCTTTTGTAAACCAGGCATCTGCAACATCTACAGTAAAAGACTTAGCTCGGATTCGCAATGCCTGCTCAACGCCCACATTTTGAATCAACCATTGCTGATTTTTGACTTCGTACCGTTGAATCAGCATAAAGTCATAAGCTACTAGCCACGAGGATAGATTTTTTAATAAAGGAAGGCGAGAACCAGGAGCGTACCGTGCCATGTTGGCATAGTATCCATCTGGGTGAAAGATTTGGTAGGACTGGTCGCGGATACGCCCCGGAAAGATGTCTTGAAAGGGAATCGTAGACCAAAGGGATAGCCAAACTCCTTGAATCAGAGAAGCTTGATCGCTGGCAACTGGAACTGGATTGCGCTGCTGAAGTTCTGCAAACAGCGCCGCAAGTTCTGTCTTATAAAACTGGTTTTTTTGTGCTAGAGAATCACTATCACGTCCAGTAACTAGACGCAATACAGCTTGTTTCAAATCCTCTGTACTTTTCTGCGTGAAGTTATCTAGGTTTACCATAGACGTTACTATCCATCTTTTGTTGAATTGAGTTTGTTCGCTGACAGTTAATATTTCTAGATTACGGAAGATAAATCTTTAGTAGTAGCGCGGCCAGTCTAAGTTGTTGGGCAAAGCGTTTGTAGAACACTTTGTATTGATGGTTTCAAATTCTTTGGTGCGATCGCTATCCCTGCCATTTTACTAAAATTTCCGCGATCGCACATTAACAAAATCAGGCAATAGTTGCGATCGCCTTCACTCATCTACACCAGTTGACTGACTCTACTTCCCAAGCCGTTCTAGCTCTTCTCGCAACACTTTTCGCAACGTAGTCTCTAACGGCTCACGTTGTTGTTGAATATATTGACGCAACGCTTCATTGATTAAGCTTTGATAATTGCCTCCACCTGCCGCCTGAACTTGATCTCGGAACCAGGCAAGGATTTCTTCATCTAACCGAATTGTAATGCGAGTCTTTCCTACTCCGACAGGATCGATCGCTCCTCGTTTCCCTTGACTAAAATCGTACTCTGCATCCATTATTTATCCCTCTTCTAAATATTGGGTTAGTTCTAGCCACGTTGCTTTTCGAGCCGAAATTAACCGAATCTCCTTACCACGCAACGTATACACAACTACGAGAACTCGACCGAGCGCATCAATACCGATGGTGATAAACCGTTCTTCGTTAAACCGCTCGTCACTGACTGTCACTGCCAAATCATCAGAAAATACCGACACGGCATCAGCAAAATCAATGTCATGCTTGTTGAGATTAGTGGCAGCCTTGTCATTGTCCCACTGGTATACCATGCCTTTATTGTATGCACATTTGTACATACTAAGGCAATCTAAATTTTGCAGAATACTTAGGTATTGACCAACAATTTTAAAACTTCGCTCTTATCTATTGACTGCGGGCTAATGTAATGATCGCCCTCCAAACCCCACAGCCAAACCTTACAACTCTTATTTAAGAGATTAAGTATTTCTATTGGGTAGAAGTATCATCTGTGTATGCCTTTGCTGATGCTTTACAAGTTGTTCTCCTCGATAAATTCTGACATATGAATTTAGTGCAATTACAGCCCAATAGCCAAAGACAAGTGTTGTAATGATTAGAACAGTTAGATATTTAGGAAAGAATATTGGGATAATCGCTACGCAAGCACAAAAAATATAAAGGAAGAAATAAATACCTTTTCTTAACCAGCGAGACCAAGCCGATGAGTATTTCTTAGAAAAGGCAAGCCGAAGATCGCCCTTTGTATCGAGAGTCTGCAAGTATTTTCTGGATAACACATAATCATTTAAACATTTTCCAGAATTTTTTAATGAGAGTATATAAGCAATTTCTTTAGAACTAACAATTGTACTTCCAGCAATCGCATGATATCCTTTCTCTACGGCGAAAGGGTGCAAATCGGGATTATTTTTTAAATCTTCTAAGAATTCTTTGGCAAATTTATAGTCTTCCCGTAACCGAGATTTTTTCCCAGTAGTAATGTCATAAATGATTTTCCCTGCACCGAAGATTCCAACTATAGCACCAATAATTTTGATGATTGTTTCAGATTCCATGGATGCCTCGTAGATGCCTCGTAAATGAAGTTTGGCTATTTATTATATTAAAAGTTTCCATATACTCTCTAGAATCTAAGGTTATACCAGCATCATAGTCATTTATAAACATAATAAACTTTCCTCATGACACCCGTATTTGAAGATTATTATATGGAGAAATTCTGTATCTCCACCCTGTAGGTAGGTGTTATAGAGAAAAATGCTGTAACAAAGCTTGAGGTCTTAGAGCGATCGCATTTATTACCCTAAAATCAAAAATAAACCCTAAAAAATAGCGATAGTGAAATATTACATTGTCGATGTGTTTGCACAGGAAAAATATAACGGCAATCAACTAGCCGTATTTATGGATGCTGGGACTCTTACAAGTCACCAAATGCAGCGTATAGCCAAAGAAATAAACTACTCAGAGACAACCTTTATTATTAATAATCAAAGCCGTGAGGGTGGCTACGACGTGCGAATATTTACCCCAGCGCAAGAAATTCCTTTTGCTGGTCATCCTACTTTAGGGACTGCATACATTATTCAACAGGAAATTATTAAGCAGCCTGTTGAAAAAGTTACTTTAAACTTGAAAGTCGGACAAATACCTGTAACTTTGTACTACGCGGATAATTCTGTAGACTTGCTGTGGATGCAGCAAAAAGCACCAACTTTTGGACAGACATTTGCAACCGATGCGATCACACAAGTCTTAAATTTATCTGTAGACGATATAGATACTAGCTTTCCGATTCAATCCGTTTCTACAGGCTTGCCATTTATAATTGTGCCTTTAAAAACCTTAGCCGCCGTTAAAAAAGCTAAAGTCAATCTAGAACAGTATTTTGAACTAATTAGTAACACCGAAGCTAAGTCAATTTTGATATTTTGCCCAGAAACCTATCATCAAGAAAATAACTTAAACGTGCGCGTATTCTGCGATTACTTAGGTATTCCCGAAGATCCGGCGACGGGGAGCGCTAATGGTTGTTTAGCTGGATATTTAGCGAATTATGCTTATTTTGGGGCAGATTCTATTGATATTCGCGTCGAGCAAGGTTACGAAATTGGTAGAGATTCACTTTTATTACTAAAAGCCCAAAAAACAGACGCAGACATCAATGTCTTTGTTGGCGGTAAAGTAATTATGGTAGCTAAAGGCGAATTTGTTTAAAAACGTGGATCTCAAACAACTTTTATACGATCATCTCATTCAACTGGTACGCGATCGCGATCCTTACTTCTCTACGGCGGGGCATTTTTTCGTTCAGCAATACATCCTGCAACAATTGCAACAGTGCGGAAGGGTTGAAATTCACGAGTTTCAGGTAAACGGTAGAACCCACCAAAACATAATTTTGCATTTACCCGCCGCTAATAGCACCACAAAGCCACCGATTTTAATTGGCGCACACTATGACGGCGTACCGGGAACCCCCGGCGCAGATGACAATGCTACAGGGGTTGCAGCTTTGCTTGAATTAGCAAGAATCTTTGCAGCGCAACCTCTTAAGTACCCACTCCAGCTAGTTGCTTTTGATATGGAAGAATACGGCTTATTGGGTAGTATTGATTACGCTACTAAATTGCATAGCCAACAGCAACCATTACGGTTGATGATTTCTCTAGAAATGCTGGGCTATTGTGACTCTACACCTGGTTCTCAACGTTATCCATCGCCTTTAGAGCGTATTTACCCAAATACGGGAGATTTTATCGCGTTAATTGGCAATTTAGCGACAATCCCTGACTTACTTAGCCTAAGTAAGAATATGCGTAAACATGGCACAGCGTGTCAATGGCTACCTGCACCCAATCGCGGGTTAATTGTTCCACAGACACGCTGGAGCGATCATTCGCCCTTCTGGGATCGAGGTTATAAAGCAATGATGGTTACAGATACCGCTATGCTGAGGAATCCTCATTATCACAAAGAAAGCGATCGCATTGAAACTCTAGACTTAGACTTTTTTACTAACGTTTGCAATAGTTTAGCTCAAGCAATTCCCTTTTTATAGTTAAAGTCTAGCTGTTTTAAAAGTATCGCACTGTGCCGGATCTCCAGTTTGGATTCCCTGCTTAAACCACCGTACTCTTTGAGCAGAACTCCCATGAGTAAAGGATTCTGGCACTACATAGCCTCTAGATTGACTTTGTAAGCGATCGTCTCCAATACTACTAGCAGCGTTTAGCGCTTCTTCTATATCACCTGGTTCTAAAACTTGGCGCGAATTCTGGGCTTTGTTTGCCCAAATCCCTGCAAAACAATCAGCCTGCAACTCTAACCTAACAGAAAGTTGATTTGCTTCTACTTCACTGACTCGACTTTGCAAAGAGCGGACTTTATCAGAGATTCCCATGAGATTTTGTACGTGATGTCCAACTTCATGAGCAATTACATAAGCTTGAGCAAAATCCCCTGGTGCTTGCAGACGCTCTTGCAAATCTCGGTAGAAACTTAAATCTATATACAATTTTTGGTCAGCAGGACAATAAAAAGGGCCAACCGCCGCTTGAGCGTAACCGCAGGCTGATTCTACTCTATCGGAAAACAGCACTAAAGTAGGCTCTACATAGTTGCCGCCCATCTCTCTAAATAACGGCTTCCAAGTATCTTCAGTATCAGCTAAAACTACCGAAACAAAGTCAGCAAGGCGATTACTTTCGGGGGAATTTTGCCTAGATACAGAAGTTGGATTATCGTTACTAGGTGCAACTTGCTCTAGAATTGCTGGATCTACACCGAAAAATGCGGCAATTAAGGACAATACAACAAAACCAATTCCGCCGCCGACTACTGGGCCAGAAACCCCTGCGCCGCGACGATCCTCAACATTGCTACTTCTACGACCAAATTCCCAACGCATAACAGTTTTCCTGTAACTTTAATTGCCAGTTTGATGGACTACTCCTACAACGTGCAACTTACTTGAGTGTTATTTGTGGGCTTTTAACCGCTACGCACAGCGACAGATTTTAGTAGCTTCTAGCGCTGGAATGATTTTAGGCGTTGCTGAATCGAGGGATGAATGACTAAGCACGATCAGGAATAGGGACATCTCCAAACTTGAGGTAATGAATCA
>NZ_PVWN01000082.1 GCF_003003885.1 Chlorogloea sp. CCALA 695
TTGTCTGACTCACTGGGGTGTTCCTACTTGCTTTACTTTACCCCACACTACCTCATCTTTTTTATGCGGTAGCCCTGCTTGGGACATCTCAAAAAGGAGTAGGATCACAATAAATTCCTACAGTTGGGCATGAGTTCAATATGTCGATACATCCCCAAAATATACCTGACATACCCATTGAAACTACACAGGTGGCTCGTGCTGCCTTTCCAAAGGGAAATATTTACCTACGGATACACGATACATTAGGCGGTTGTTGCAAAAAATTTCTTGTTGTCAATAACCTGTAATAGTTGACAATCAAGTCCCACATATATTGTTTAGTTACTTCTAAAAACGCTACATGTGGAATATAGCTGTCAACAACTGAGGACTATTGCAACTCAATAATTTTTTGCAACATAACCCTTTCCTCCCTCTTACTTGTTGCTATATCTGCTTCCCTAAGTTAGTGGGATAGGTTCATATTGAGCGTTTCGACTGTACTATGCGTCAACGTATTGCTCGGTTGGTGAGAAAGACACTTTCGTTTTCCAAGAAATTAGAGAATCATATTAGTGCTATTTGGCTTTTTATCCACCCTTACAATAAATCCTTATATGTTTAGCACTGCCCTTAGTGTCAACCCCTATTGCATTTTTAGTCAGTTTCTCCTTCTTCTAAACCAAGATCAACAGGCGTTAGCTTGTATCTCAAGAGTTGGAATGTTCCATCTGGCTTTACTCTCTTAATCTCAATTTTTAAATCAGTATTGACTTTAAAACCACCATTTTGAAAACTGATCGTTCCATTAGCAATCCAAGCAATTACTTGCCTCAAACCGCGCCTTAACCCCTGTTTATAGACATTCAAAATCTTTTCATCAATTAAATCTACTGCATTCTGAAAGTCTTCACTCGGATACTTAGTATTTGGCAAGTCTACGCCTAGAGATTCTACTACTGCAGCTTTTGCTTTACGATAAGTTGCACTCGCAGCCCTAACTGATTCATTTCTATAATTAAACATATTATTACCAATTCGAGTCAATTAAATTGAAAAGCTTCAGTACAGGATTACAACAGATATGACAAAATCGCAATTCCTTTATCATCACCTGTTGTTTTTAACCAAATATCTTTTTTGCTTAGGAATTGATGTAAGTCATCCTGGGTATACTCTCCTGTTCGGATATGATGAAATATTTTACTCAAAGTTCGTGATATCTGTAAACCATTGGCTGTAACAAGCTTTTCTGCAGCCCCATCTGTAAAAGCAGCTACTGCTGTAACGTGCTGAACGTCAAGAAAGCCATAGTGAATATCCTTGTCTGTAATATTCTCTGTTACAAAAGTAGTTTGGTTTGCAAAATCTCCTTTTCCTAATGGGCCAATTAATTCCAAAGCTTGGTCTTTTTCAATTACTATGGAACCATCTCCAATTTTTAGCCAAAATAATTTAGATTTACCAATTATTGTTATTAACAAAGTACATTTAAAGAGATCAATAGGCTCTTTTTCTACCTGTGACAGCTCTTGAAGTATTCCAATTGTGTACTTTATAAAGCGATAAGCATATCTTTTATCAGCATCTATTTCTTGTTGTCTATCTTGATCTAAAAATTCTTGGTTAATATCTTCTATAGATGCTATAAATCGATTTAAGTATCTAACTACAGCACTTGATCCAAAATGAGACAGTCGTGCGCTTCCTGCACCATCTGCGACAAAAATAGCAGGTCTTGGAACCAATACAGCTAATGCAGCATCTTGACAAGGGATAGAAGGATTTGCCTTTAAATGTGAACTTCCAACAACAGCATCAAAAACCCTTCGCCATTTCCAATCTGTCAATTTCTCTTGAATATCTGTAAATTCTTCCAAAGAAGCTAATGATTGGTCTGTCGAGACTAACTGGGTAATAGTTTCGTCTACAAATGTCTCAGATTCAGTCTCGGATATTTTAGGAACTTTTATTTCTGTAAATAAAGTAGTCTGTGATGTATTATTCGTTACTACTAAAGCGTCTTGCTTAATGCTTGAAGATTCAGATGTATTTGAAGTAGCCTGCTCAGATTTAACGCATTGCTGTGTGGCTATCTCTTGTTGGTTATTAACTTCTGAAAGAGATAAATCAAGAATACTTAACTCAATAGAATTTTTAGATTCAGCTTGTTTTTGATCAGCTAAACTAGGTATTTCATTCGATCCACTAGCTAGTAAAGCATTTTCAAAACCCCTATTTAATGCAGTGTTAACATTGGCAGTTGGAACAACCAGTCGTTGGCTTTTGTGATGTGAAAACTGTGTTGTATTAGTAAAATTTTTAGAATTAGATTTGTCAGTGTGAGGACTTAGATTACTTTTTTTAGACTTATTTTTAGACTTAACGTACTCTATACAATCATCTGATATAGCCTCCTTACCGTCTCTTTTTTGAATATCACATAACTCCTTTATAATTATTGAATAAAAATAACCATCATTTCCTATTTTCTTAACTACAGATGGACTAGCTCCTGGGAAGTTAGCTAAAAACTCTTTATATTCTAATTCTGTGAGCTGGACTTTCTTCTGTTTGTTTCCCATTAACTCATCTCCCTCGACTAAATGCTCCTCACTACTATTGAAAGCAACTTTAAAAATTAATGTATTTAAGTAGTGCTTTAGATTCTGAAATAATTTGTTGATTAACTCCAATTTCATAATTAAAAGCTTTCCCAGCCATTAGTCGATTGTGTTGCTTGAAAACTGACTCCAGGAGTAGATTTGGTAATTACTTCCCCTACACTCTGAGAGAGCCACTTAAAAAATTCTTGAAATTTCAGCCCTGTAAGTTGTCTGGGTGGGTTGTCAGATGGACAAAACTCAGAGAGCTTGCTGAAATTACACGAATCTCCAATACCAACTGCAATTACAAGCATTTTCCTCGTTTCAGCTAACTGGCGTAGCTTAGTTGCAGCAACTTTATAATTATCAGTAGGTTCCCCATCGCTCATTAATACTAACCAAGGCTGATAATAGGAAACGCCGGAGTTTTTATATTCCTGTTTACGTTTTTCTAAAACCTGAATTGCTTTATTTACAGCTTCGCCCATAGGCGTACTTCCAGTAGCAGACAGCGTAGATACGTCTACCTGCTGAACAGATTTAATTGGAACAATTTCTTGGGCTTTTCCACCAAAAGTAATGATGCCTATATCAACAGCATAAGATGCGAAATCATCTTGCATAACTGCTTGAATAAACTGATTAACTCCTTCGTTTAACTCTTTTATCGGTTCTCCATCCATACTTCCACTAACGTCCAGAACTAGCATACAGGGACAGCGTGGAGTAGGATTGTCAATTAAATCATCATAGAAATTCGTAGGCATAAATTTTTTCCTTTTCTAAATATTAATGTTCATCATCTTGATTCTGTTTTGCTTCTTTCGGCTTAACTTCTTTGGCGTTGTATCCCTTTTGCATTGCATGAAGATATTTTTCCAAAGCATCTTGCCATTCGGCAATAGATGCGCGCTGAGATGGTTGTTTAACACCATCCTTTAAAGTTTTAATAAACAGGCTCTTCACACTGTATGTTAAATGACTCCAAATATTGTACCAATCTCCTTTTGGAATTGCCCCTTCATATCCAGGTCTTACACCTCCTCGACCATAGGGGAAACTACTATTTCTTAAATTATCTACAGGATTGCCACCACCAATATTGTCATAAGGATGCCGACCCAGCATTAAACATTGAAACATAAGAATTGCTAGAGAAAAAAGATCACTTTCAACTGTCCTTATAACCTGTTGAAAATCTTTTCCATGATGTTCTATCGGAGTCATTTCGGGTCTACCAACAGGGCAGTAATAAATTCTATTAGTTTGTTTTATTTGATAACTATCTGCATCAATTAGATAAGGTTGAAATGTTTTAGAATTACAAATAATGTTCTCTGTATTTATATCACCAATGTATACTTGATTTTTATGCAAGTCCTCCACAATATTCAATAAGGTTAGCAACATTTGAACTATATTAATTCGGTTCAGATTCGGAAAGTATTTTTGGTAAAGCATTGGATGTGCAAGTTTTGTCAAGGGTACCCCTTCACCCTTTTTCATTGCATATCCAATCCACTCAGCATTTTTATCGAAAACTAGAATTCTTGGCCAAGCGATATTAGAGTGAAAGAGTAATTCCTCCATACTAATTTGTACTTTTATTTTTTCTTGAAATTCTGCCCCTCTCTCTTTGAACTTATCGGAATGAAATATCTTGACAACTTTATTTGGTTCTGAATCAACTAAATAAACATCTCCTTGACCCCCTCCTCCAACTTTTTCTCCTAACAATCGACCTTGACCTTTAGCATCATAAACATCCATAAACTAGCTCCCGGACTTAACAATTAAAATTTCATTGGCTAATAATTGACATTCTTTAGTAGGAAAAAATTGATAATGCTTGAAAGGTGTAATTATTATTTACGGTCATTTTTGATTGGATATATGCAGTTACCTCAGCGAGTATTACAATATTTTCCGTTTCAATAGAAGTAATATCTAATTGAATCTGTTTGATTTGCTGCAAAACTTCGTTGATCTCGATGTTTAGAAGTTGTTTCATATGTGTACAATTGCTGTCAATTAAAGCTTAATAATATGCTGACTAAAATTAATAGAGTTTTAACCTGGATAGTGAAGACTTAATACTCATTATATTCGTTGCATCAATTTATTAGCATCCGTGAAAACTAGCAAGTTTAAAAAAACTAAACTTTACAAGCCGAATTTTTACGGATGACTTATTTTCTAAAAATAGTTAGCTTGATCTGTAATCGCAACTCATTTAGATTAATTAATATGACGAATAAGCCCCCATTCATTAGACTTTTATCCTAGTCGAGTCTAGTTTCTTCAAATATTAAAAAAGGTTTACTGATGCTATATTTCTCTTTTGTTACTCTCTGAAAACTCTTACTATTTCTGAGTTCCAGAGCTTCTATATACAAAGTAATTGCAAAATTTTTTCCTAATAATAAATACAATGACCAAGTTTTTGTAGTAAGATAGCTTGGATTGATTGCCTGACAAAGCTTTTAAAGATTACCCTCTCGGAGAGTGACAGAAAAGGGAGAATAAATTGAGTAATAATTTTTATGGTCGCAAACAAATACAATTTATCCGGCTGTTTGTTACGCTCGATGTATAAGACTTGATTAGAATTCAAAGAATACATTTAAGAAAAAATCGTGTGGCTGGAGTTTTTTAGCTCAATGGAATGGTAGTAAATACTATAAAAATAAGGGAGAATAAGAATAAGCTAAGATATCTTCATAAAGGTAGATTAGAGAACGTTCTAACGTAAGTTAATCAAAAATTCCGTTGCTTTGCTTGCGGATGCGATCCAAAGAGTAGTCGATAAAGGTTATGAACCCAATTTTGCTAATAATTCTGCCCTGATTCACGCGGCGGTGTTTGGGTTTGTTAAGGAGCAAACTAAGCGAGGTTGGTCAGAGCATACAAATGAAGCAGAATATCAGGAGGCGCTAAAAATAGCGCGTCACTTTTTCTTGCGTTTACAGGAGCAATTGCAATGGCGACCCAAGCGTTAGGCAAAGCAAAGTAGTTTATAGCTTTTGCGTATAGCCTTTCATAGAAGTGTCTATTCTTTACAATCAAAGATCGTAACTACCATCTAATAGTTTGCTCTGCTAATTGCTGATGAAAGTTTGCCTGCACGAGTTGAAATCTTTTGCCTGAACCATTAAACAAACCAGCCTTTAATAGTAACCAGTCTTCGCCTGCTTTTAAAGACTCCTGTGCTATTTGATCTACAATTTCTCGTCTCCAACCAAAACTTCCTATCGGACCCCAAAATTGTCTTAATTGCTTTTCATACCAGTCACTACAAACCAAAGCCAAAAGATATTCAAATCTATCGAAGCATTTTGTATAGCGATCTTCTTGAGGTAAAAAATCTCGTAATGGTTCGCGAAGTATTTTGTGTAGGTAATCGCTAAGTGGTGTGTGTCGTCCGCCGCCTTCATTAAGTAGTTTTTCGGCAACCTTGTTGTCCATAATTGACAAAGTAAATAAAGCAAAAGCAGGCGGTTTGCTCCTCTCTAATTCTCTAACTTGAGGTTGTATAAGTAAGCCAGCAAAAGTATCGTAGCGTCCAGAAGCAATCGCGGCTATACCTCCTGCGTAGAGTATTACAAGTGCTGGATACAAACTAAGACTTTTCCATATTTTTGTACCCGACCCCCCGGTTTTTGGCTCATGGACATTAGCAACTCGTTCAAGAGTATCTATCCATAGATATTCATGCGATTCTTCTCCCCAATAGCATCCAGTGACCATCATAGCCACAAGTATTTCTGTAACCGACTCATAATCCTTCACTCGCTGTATAAGCGCTTCGGGGCTATGTGGTATGGATAAGGAAAAGCGATTGGAGGATAACTCACTATAGACTTTTTCCACTTCTTGCATTACCAAGTCGTGGAGGCGAATTCTGTAGCGATCCTCAACGAGGTCTTTTTTCAAACGAACAACGGCAACTTTTGCAGAAAGTGGGTGAGGTTTCTCAAGTTCCTGCAACGCGAAAACTTTTTCTGCCAACTCCTCAAAAAACGAGTCCGCATCCCGAATTTGGACAAAGACCCCTCCTCGAAGCCCAAATAAATCTTTTGCTAACCCCTTCGGTTCCCTTCTAGCTGCCCAGTAAGTTGTGAATCGGCGGTTTGGGCAGCGCTCAATAGCAGAGCGCAAGGCAGTATCCCATTCTCCAGACCATCCGCATACAATTAACCCAAACTCATCAAAAACTCGATCCAACAAACTATCCAAACGCTGATCGTATTGCTCAAGCTCAGTAGGAGTGTTCTTGATACGAGTGTCGAGGTAGTCGCCGTGCATTTTAATAATTGAACACTTTGTATGCGTGAGAGGCATAGCTCCGTTTATGGCATCTGGAGTATCGATCACTGTAGGATTAATCCCAACTTCTTCCAGAGCCTTCTCCATCAAACGGTCGAAATTAGTTGTTAAGATTACTCGAATGTACCCCTCCGCAACTAAACTTGCTATTGCCCTATGCGTTGCTGTTGGCATTTTTAAACCTTGTTCGCGGTCTTCTGAAGTAGGTTCAAAGTAATTTTTTAGTAACTGACTACGTTCCGATGGTGACTTAGCAATCAAGTCAATAAGCTTGGAATAATTAGGTTCTTCTTGATATTTATTTCTGTACCAGGTAGCAGCATCGGGTTGGCAATCTTCACTACTAAGAAGGGCTAATTTACGAATTAAATCCAACACTACTTCCCATCCTGTAGGAATTCCAGCCGACCTAGATACCCCTGAGCCAAGAAGCAGTGCGTAAACTCCTTGATTCGCGTGAATAGAAAGCGACAGCGATAAAATTGGGTCGATCATGCCAGTAATCAATAAATTTATTATTATTTGTTAGTAATTTGTTTAGATAAAGCTCAAAGATGTGATCGCACATCGTTATCCAAACCAAGTTCTTGCAAGGCAATCTTTGTTTCCTCAAGCCTTTGCTCGGAAACTTCACCATCTACAATTACCTCTACTTTGAGCTTCAACTTTAAGTTTTTGTTAGCAGCAAACTTAGATAACACCTTGGTATAAAACTGCGTCCACTTTTGCGGCGCAACCTCTCCCGACCAAGTAATCTGATTAGATTGGGCAGGCAGTGGAGAAGGTGGAGATATGATTATAGGTGGGTCAACAACAGACTCTTTTTTCACGTTAAAACCGACAGAAGAAGAGATTGCTTCAACGGTCACTGTAACGGTAAAACTGCCTTGCACTTCTCCCACAATCAATGTCCCTTGAGAATCAATCATACCCCCGGTTGCTGTCCACAAAACTCCAGCAATCTCAATATCTCGGTCGTGCTGGTCAAAGCCTTGCACGGTGAACGTCTGTCCTTGTTGAGGATTTAAGGTAACATTGCTGGGGGAAATCGCCAATGTAGTTAAGCGCGGTGGGTCAGCTTGCTCTTTTTTGTACTGCTCGGCATCTTCCGCTTTGATCAAATAAATATCATCAGAAATTTCAACGGTGTCCGCACCAAAGCTGTTTTCCTGAAAGTAAAATGGCTGATATTTACTATCAGGTGCTTTACCCACATAGGCAAAGTCGCCTTCTTTAACACCTTTAGCAATAGTCTCCTTAATCGCATTAGCATTAAGCAATCGGGGGAAGCTGGGGGACGAAAAAAAGGCATCGCGGATGGCTTTGGTACTCCATTCTTTAAACGCAGGCGACCAATTACGCGATAAAAAACGAGGGACAATACTCTCTTGAATATCGTCTCCCGTCTTCAGCCGATTGATAATAATCGCCGTCATCGATTTCGAGGCATCTGCACTGCTAGATGTGACTAAGCCTAAGTCAACAGTACGAAGCGCATTACCTTTTCCTAATAGGACAATGTACTTATAAGTACGCCACACAGCTTCCGTTGCATCGCGTTGAGCTTTCTTTAAGTTCTCCTCAAGCTGCCGCTTTTGTACCCCGTTTAAGTTATCCGATTCTTGTTCTCGAATATCCTCCCAAGCTAAAACTTTACGAGCCTCATCTCTAAGTACGTTATTAGAGGCAGCGATTGCAAAAATGACGGCACTTTTGTAAGTACGGTCAGTCATACCTGATTCGCGGATAATTTTTTCAATTATTGGATCATCCTTAGAGCGATCACTGGATAGGACAGCTAAAGTCAGCGATGGAGTATTGGGAATATCGCCTGATTGTTCGGGAAAGTAGCGAACATCTACGTCAGGAATCCGAGTAAATACTTTTTTGATTTCTGCCTGAACGCGAGTGCTGATACTCTCATCCTGAACACTGGCGCGACGGTCTGCTAAAATCTTATTCAAGTTTGGCGACAAACTAAAGTGATACTTGGTGCTTTCGACAGTCAAGTAGTAGCAATCATTTTTAAGCGTATCTAGGACAATTTCAACGCTACCAATATTTAAGTTGGGGTCAGCGATCGCTAATCGCACTTCTGGTAAAGTTGCTTCTGCTCGGACTACGCCGCCATTGGACTCAAAGAAAATAGTTGAAGCTGCTTTGCGGTGCAACCGAGCTTTTTTAATCTCATCTTGTGCTTCAGCATCTAGGCGAATAGCATGAGAGCCTTTCTTTCCACAAATATCAGTTGTAACTGCTGTCTCCAATCGGTTTTCACCCATCTGCTCAAATACTGCCGAGCGGAACATCGGATCATCTAAGGGTGCGCTGCCTAAAGTAATTAATGCTTCTTTATTATTATTTTGGAAGCCTTCTTGATAGGCGCGGGATACCCAAAGAGCCAATAAGCGCAGAATGCCGCGCGTCCGTTGAAATCTAGGTAGCGCCGCCCACTTGCGCTCAAAAACTGATAGTACGGTGGGGTGAAAGGGATAGGTCGCTGCGAAAGCTTCGTAGGCATTATCGATAGGAAACCAGCTAGGAAGTTGGCTGCGATTTTCTACTACCCAATCTGCATATTGGTGGCAAGTTGCGACCGCATCTTTGGGCAGCATGATTTTACCTTCCGCCGTTACCGCCCCATGGTCCCATTCAAATAGCCTTCTACGGATAATTTCGGAAGCTTCTGCTTCGGCAGACATCACTACTGCTTTGCCCACGCGGTCGAGCATCTTTTTGAAGCGTTGCTCGTCTTGCTCGTCTTCGGCAGTGTATTCCATCACTGAAGCTGGGATAGAGGCAATTAAAACTATATTATCTTCGCCTCTAGCTGTTTCCGATAGTGCCTGCATAAAGTTATAAAGGCGATCGTTGTAACCTTTAGTGCGGTAGCTAGAGACGTAGTTAAGAATCTCATCCATCAAAATCAAGCATGGCTTATCTTTCGGCAAAAAGGCGCGAATAACATCGCCTTTAGGTTCGACAAACTGGGCATCGTGTTCGGCAACAATTGCAAAAGCTTCTTCACCGCCTAACTGGAAAGCAATTTCACCCCAAGGCGTTTTGCGTAAGGGCGTACCATCATCACCACCGCGACCTCTAATAGAATCAAATTCTGTACCGACAAATACAGCCACCGCCGCTGTAGGTAATGTTTTGATATCTGCTTGAGCGAGAATTTTATTAACGCCAGTCCAAGACTTAGCAGCCTCTCCGTTTTGTGCCAAGTGGTAGAGCAAAGTTAGTGCGTGGGTTTTACCGCCACCAAACTGAGTTGCCAGATTATAAACGGCATTGGCTTCGGTTTTAATTCCTGATAAGCGGCGTACAACTTGCCCAGAAAATTCTGTTAACCAACGGGTGAGATAAGTGCGACTAAAGAATTTTGCTGGGTCTTGATAGTCACGAGGAGCGCGATGTTCGCGGACGTGATCTAGGTTAACTGCAAATTCTGAAGCATCAAGGGGGCGGTTTTCGCGTAAGTCTTCGCGGGGGATAAGTCCCTCAACTTTGTACCAAGGTTTAAGTGCCATTATTTTATGTTTTTAATAAGTAAGTTTAAAAAATTTGAAAAGTTCCAGTATTTGTATCTAATTCCCACCACTTAAAGAAACCAGTAGGAAATATAGCCAATTCATTTTTACTTCCGACAACTACAAGAGTTTCGCCACTAATTGCTATACGGTCGGCTATAGACATAGGTTTGATAACGCTGTTGCCTAAGTTTTCAATTGCATAAATGCGATCGCTGGGACTTCGGCAGTAACAAAATACGATCCTGAGTGGAACTCGAATGCAAAGCACTTTCCATAACGAGTAAGCGATACGTTCGTGATTATTCTCTAGTTCGATCACAGCGATAGGAAACTGCCATTGAGCGTTATTGGCAAATGCCATGACATCAAGTGCTAAGAATTCGCTAGAGGCAATACTCCTATTAGCTAAAGGGTGTCCTTTTGCTGAAGCTTGCCAACCCAGTAATTGGCAAGTAGCTACAACGGCGGCGGTCATACCCTTTGTCCAGTTGCTTAATCCTACTAACTGCTTTAGCGATTCGGCGTAGTTTTCTTGATGCAGAAGTTCTTCAAATGTAATTTGCCATGTTTTAGCAATGCTTCGAGCCATTATTTGGTTTCCTCTAGTTGAAGAGTAATTTTTGTGAAGTTTTTAATTGCCTGCTAAAGCTACAGTCCCAGCCCCTTCTTCCGAGCCAGCAATCCATCGACCCAACGTTTTTCATCAGATCCCGTAGGATAAAGCGCTGAAAAGGATTGAGCTAGTTGCCAAAACTTACTATCGTTGCCAATCCCTTCATCAACTAAAAAGCGTTTAAGTGCTTCGCTGCGTCCTGAGTTAAATAACAACATCGCCTGGTGTACTTTGTCGCAGACGGTTTCGCCAATACGAGTAAGTTTGATTTCGCCATGCTCGTCTTCAGGAAGATCGGGGAGTATGCCTACAAGTGTTAATTGTTTATTGCCCTTGCTTTTCTTCTTGGTAGTGGCATCCGGGATGATGCCTTCTTTACCAAATAGGTAAGCGCCGCGTTCTCTGACGGGTAGCAGACGAGCTTTGTCACCTTTGACTTCAACTAAGTGGGTAAGGTTTTCCAGATGTGCGCCGAGTCCTTGGGCGATTTTACGGGCAGCATCGTATTCAAGGACAAAGCCTGTTACCTTTGCTTTTTTGCCAGTGGTATCTTCTTCATCTTCCTCAATTGCATCTTCTGGTAAGGGTAGTTTAGATGCTTCTCCATCGCCAGCCGATAGAGTCCATAACCACATGGCGGTCAGACGGGCATCTGCTTCAAAACTAGAGGTGTCTGCGTCTTTGAAGATTGTACTAAGTGCTTCTTTAGAAATGGCCGCCCAGACATATTCAAGGTATTCCCGTAATGGGACTATCTCACCACTTGCTTTCTCAACACTGGAATAACGGGAGAAAATTTCTAGGGCGGGACCTAAGCAAGCAAAAATGGCATCGGCTCCGACTACGCCTTGCTCAGTAAGGCGTGGCATCCATTCTTCAATTCGTTGTGGTAATTCTTGCAACACATCGCGCCAGTCTCCGATTTCTTCGCGTAGTGTGCCATCAGGGTTTTCTCTAGGACGGCAAACGAGGTGTATTGATGATGCAAGGGCGGCGGAGTTTATAGCTCTAAGACGATTACCCATTTCAGTATCAATTGTCCATGAGCCTGTAAAAATCCAACCAGCATCGATCATTGCTTGTAATTGGGCTTCCCATCCTGCTGTAGATTTGTGAGCAAAAACAATAATACCTATACCATTAGGAGCCAGCACTCGCCGACCTTCTGCCATTGCCTTACCCATCTGCTCTTCAAACCATTCACCATTTTTGTGAGAATATCTAAGCGAGTCCCAGCCAGCCATCTCGCAAATTTCTTCATTTTTTGGAGATAGTTTACTCTCAAATAGAATTGGATGGACTTCTCGTAAATTTCGTCTTAGTAGAATATAGAAAAAGTCTGATAAATCAGCATAGGGGACTGCATTATAGTAAGGAGGATCAGAAAAAAAGCATTGCGACGCATCATTAGGTAATGGGTGATTTGTAGCACTAAATTTTTCAACATCGCCTATCCAAGTTTGCTCATATTTGCATTGTTCAATTGCATATGCTGTTCGCTCATACATACTCAGCCAAGATCCACTTGAAGTAGATAAAGGTGTGGATTCTGCAAAATCCCACAGCATAGGAATGGCTTGTCTACCAAAAAGATTGACAGGGCATTCGGCATCAATTTTCCAACGTACAAGAGCATTACCAAGGTCGGCTTGCTTATCCATAGCTAAAGCCAATAAGGTTACAACTGCAACTGCAATACTATCTTCAGATACAATCTTTGATCTAACTGTATGAATTAGTTGAGAGAAAACTATCAAGTTTAAGTTTTGTCGCTTTGTATATATACTCCCCCAAGTGGAGTGACCATATATCGGTGCATTGAAAACTCCACTCATCACAGGCAAAACTTCATCAGGTACAAGAGGAATATCGCTTTTATGAGCTTTTTGACGTTTTTCTAGCTCGGTAATAACTTTTTTCATAGCGCTAACCTCTCTCTCTTTTGGTAACTGATAAAACCTGCCTTGTGAACCTGGTTTTATTAACACCACACAAAGAAGTCTTGCATCTACTGCACCGCCACTACGCTTTTTCAGCTGCTTTCTCACCGAAGCTACAGGCGTTGTATAACCACTTACAGGACAAGTTCCTGAACCCCTTGCCACTGTTCCTTTTTCAACCTCTTTCTCATTATTTGGCTCAAAAATCTCCAACAGTGGACGGCGCACCTTGCGCGTTACCCCATCTGCATAAGTTACTTCCACTGTCTCAGTTTCGACAATGCCTTGTTTATCCCGTACCCAGCGCAAAGCCTTATATCTACCAACCTTCTTCGCCAACCAGAGACTTCGCATTAGTGGCACTTCTACAGGAATGCCCGTGCCATCATCGGGAGCTTCAGAAATAATTGTTCTTGCCCACAAGTAAGCGATTGGCGTACTGCCATCAGGATCTTTAGGGTAAAATTCTGCTAACTCTTTCTCAGCTTCTTCCTTAACCCACTGACCCCATTTCCGTACCTCGTCTGCCAAACGCTGCCCATACTTGGGTATATATTCCAATACCACCTTATTTAATAGCACCGCCACTGGATTAAGATCGCTGGCAAAAGCATCTGCTCCTACCCGGAGCGCTTCTAAGGGAATTGATCCGCCTCCCGCAAACGGGTCAACTACCAATGGTCGCGTCCCAACTTCACCACCTAAAGCTTCGTGTGCTGCCTGAGTCAATGCCCGTGCTGTCTCTAAATAATCGCCTTGGGTGGAGTTATCCCAGTTGGCAAAGTCTGCAATGAAATCTAATAGTAAAGAGCGCAACGCACTCAAGTGCTGTAAGTTATTGGTATCAAGCTGATTTCCTGGCTTTACCAATGTCTTCCATTTACTCCAATTTTCGGACGAACAGTGATTTGCTAACCCTTCATCCGTTGCCGCTTTTTTAGCAAACTTTGTAATAATTTCTGCGGATTTATCTCTAAATTCCTGCGGACATAATGGGTCAGCCGGATCGATCCACAAAGATGCACAAATTACCGCTCGACACGCCGCCAAAGGTCGCCGCGCCCACCAAATATGCAGCGTTGAAATATGCCCGTGACGAATTGATTTTTCTCGCCGCGCGTGGGCAGAAATGCGCTTGATGGGTAGGTCAACTTCAATTAGGCGTTTGGGGTAGGTCATAAAGTGGAATGAATGGAGATAACTTGAATACTTTGGGTACGATGAATAGACTTGTTGGGCTTTTCGTTGGTGATAAACTCTGTCGCCCCTACAGAAACAGCAGCCGCTACGTGCAGTGCGTCCATTGCTCCTAAGCCAAATTCACTTGCTTCTCTGTAAGCATTGCGAATAATCAAATCTACGTCGATTGCCCAGTAATGAACAGCACTGAAAAATGCTTCATAAAAGCGAATTTCTTTTTCGCGCTTATTGAAAATTACTTTGGGGAGAATTTCTAGCTTCAAAAATATACTAGAAGCAAGCTCTCTATTAGAGTCTTCAATAATTTGCAGTGCTGCTTCGGCGATCGCATCTTCTCCCCGTGCTGCATAGATTAATACCCCTGAATCAAGGAGAGTGCGAATCATTAGTTTAATTTCCCTGATACCCACCGCGCCGATCGGCTTTCTCGCAGTCGGCTTGTTCGGGAGTTAGCAACTGTTCTCCAGAGGCAATAATTTCTGCACGAATTTCTCGTAAACGGTTTCCGAGGGGCGAAACTGCCGTGTCTTTGGGCAATGATTGCCGCTCTTTGACGTGACGAGAAAATTCTAAAAAATCAACAAACTCAATAACTTTTTCTTGCTCCTCTGGTAGCAAGGTTTCTAACTTTTTAATCAATAGCTCCTT
>NZ_PVWN01000083.1 GCF_003003885.1 Chlorogloea sp. CCALA 695
AGGGCGAGCGGAACAATTTTGAGCGCAGCGACCCGTTAGGGGCAAAATTGTGGAGTAAGTCAAGACTTTAAAACACTCACTCATAATCTAACAGGAGCTTCCGGGGCGGCGCTACCCCTACAGCTACTGGAAAAGAAAGAACCTGGCGGCTAGGGCTGGCTCTGGCTGTTGTCCGGCAGTCCCTGTAGGCAAAACTTAATTTATCTTTACCAGTATTAGTTTACCAGTGGGGCTAATTCCGTTAGACTTTACTCTATGTAAATGGGTGTTTGTATGCCTGTCAAGCAAACGGTTATTGATATTAACGAAGATCAGTTTAAGTCAATTTTAGAGAAGGTGGAAGCGCGGATTCAACCTAAACCTAAACAGGGGATGACTTTAAGAGAAGCGATCTCTAAATTTAAGCCGACGATTACTAAAGCTTTGAAGCGCGGTTATACATACGAAGAAGTTGCAGCTATTCTTACGGAGGAAGGAATCAGTATTAAAGGAGCGACGCTGAAGCAATACTTAGCTGACTCGAAGACTAAGAAACGTCCTAATGAAACTGCTCCGGTAAGTCCAGGTAAGTCATCAACACAGAAAACTGAAGAGTCAGCAGCATCAGATACTGACTCAGATACTAAATCGGATTCTGTTAGAAGTATAGAGTCTGAAGCAGATATTAAAACAGAGGCTAAATCGGATACAAAACAGGAGGCAAAAGAAAAGAATAAACCTAAGTCAGTAGTCCGAGGTAAGTTTGCGGATATTCCGAGTAACGATGAGTTGTAGTAGGTCAATTATATTATGGCAACTAAACAAGATAAATCAGAAGATTCTACTTTCAAACGATTGGTATTTATCTATGGTGACAAGGGTGGTGTAGGTAAGTCAGCAGTTGCTCGGTTGTTGTTGGATATATATCGCTATGAATCAAAAGGTTGTCTAGCGATTGATTCAGATACAAGTAACGCTGATTTATATCGCTGCTATAAGCGTGTGGGTGATAAAGGAATTAGGCTTGCAGATGGAGAAACCGATGCTGTAGAGCGGGTAGATTTTACAGTACGAGGTGAAGCGGATTATCTAATTGATACTCTGGGAGAGTATAAGGATTTAATGCTGGTGGATCTGCCAGCAAGGTCTAGAGATGCGTTTACAAGTTTGATTCGGGAATTAGACTTGCTCTCCGTAGCGTCAGAATCAGGCTATCGGGTGACAATTGTTCATGTTTTAGGTAAGACTCGTAATTCAGTAAGTGCGCTAAAGGATGTGGTTGAACTTTGCGGTCAGGGGGCTGATTATGTGGTGGTGAAAAATCTGCTGTTTGGTGAGCCGCATACTTTTAGTCGCTATGATGCCTCGCAGACGAGAAAGAAGGTAGTGGAGCAGTTGGGCGGTATAGAGTTAAATCTACAAGAGATGTTTTGGACTTCTTGGGATGCAATTGAGGATAACGATTTACCTTTTCGTATTGCGGTGGATGCAGAGCAGACAATACTACAACGCAGTCAACGGACACGAGCTTATCGCTGGCTGATGGATATGACGGAGGAGGTGAAAAAGGCGAATAAATATTTGGGGTTGGCTGAATGACTTTTATTGATGACAACTATCTAGATGGCATTATTACTCGCATGACTGCTGAACATAAAGCAAATATCATGCGGACGGCGAGGCGGTTAAACTTGCCGGATGATGATGTGCTGTTTTTGTATATAGGTGCGGTAGAGTACACGGTGCAGTTGTGCGAGGATATCCTGGGTGGGATAAGCTCGGAGCGGCAGCGTCTTGAGCAGTCAACTCAATCCACGCAAGAAGCAAGTATTGAGACTGCTGAAAATCTGATAAATAGTTTGACTCAAGTAGGTTTGTCTGTAGTTGCAGATATGCAAAAAGCTGGAATAGCGAATACATCGGCGATCGCCGAAGCTAATGCAGAGGTATTAAATCAATCTAGAATGACGGTAAAAGAGGCTGTTCAACTGCAAAAGCTGTTGATGGCATGGGGGGATAGAGTGGAGGCAGACGATAAAACTAATCAAAAGGTTTTGCAGCTTCTACTGGAGCGGATGGCTCAGTCAATTAAGGGGTTGGATCAGGCAAATACGCAGATTGATGAAGCGAATAAGGCGCTAGTCAAGCTGCAACGAAATACTACTTGGATAAAAGTAACAGAGTGGTTCTCGCCCTTGGCGGCTTTGCTTGTGGCGGCGTTGGTTGGGTTTGGCTCTGGCTGGTGGGTGATGTCACTTCAGTACAATAATGCGACTAATGCTGTGGGGCGCGACCTTATGGAATGGAACACAGAGCGGATTCTCAAGTGCCGTGAGGACGATAATCCCAAATGCACTATCTGGGTTGTGCCGCCCGAACAGAGGAAGTAACTATATTAAAGGCGTATTGAGGTAATGTATTAGTAAGTTTTAATTATAATTGTCTGTCTAGAGACAGTTTAACCACAGAGCAATTGTAATTATCAAGAATAGATAGTATTCAATTGACAGTCGTTAATCACGACTGGATTTTATGAAGTCAAAAGATAGGGATTTACCTAGAGCAACGGTGACAGAGAATCACCAGAGGCTAATAACTAAATCACTGGTCTTGAATAATCCACGGGTTTCCCTGGTCGAGAATACAGATAATTCCCAACAGTTCTTAACATTACCTGACTTTAAGAGTGTATTGAGTCGAGCTAGTGCTTGGGGATTTGCCTGCAAATCGGAGGATGATGGAAATTGCCAGATTCTACCCCAGCAGCAAAATCAAAGGTGGAAGTTGCAATCAAAAGAGGATAGGTGGTTATTGCTCGTCGGTGATGTCGCTCAAATTAGTTTGCATCCAGATGAAGCAATAGCTTTTTTGCAGCGGCGTTTTTTTTCTTTAAGACGTAGTAAGAGTTAAGATTTTAACGCCGTTATAGGCGTAGTGATGAGCCGGGGGAGTAAATTGGGCGACGATTATGCATCTCTACTGGGGAAGCAGCTAAGTATCTGTCGGTAGTTAAGCAAAATCAGTTGTGTTGAATTACTCAATGTCAATTAATATTCATATCCTTCCTTGAGCAGAAGGTGGCATCATCCGTTGCAGTTAATCTATTAGCAATGCGTTGAGGCGATCCAGCCTTTGCTGGATCGCCTCAACGCATTACTTTTTTCACAAACTATACCCTCGCTTGTTGCGAGTGCTATCAAAATATGCACAAAACTTTAGACTCTAGGGCGTACAGAACAGAACGTCACGCTCTGATAGCACAGCAACACGGTGAGGCAGTAGAGGCATTAGGCAAGACTCTACAACAGCACTGCTGCCCAATCATCGCGGATTACGGTCATCAAATCGAATCCTACGGGCTGCTAATCCAGGAGCGCGCGCAGCAGTCACTAAGCTATGCCTTGTTATTGCTGGAGCAGGGTTTATCCTCAACAGATTTATTCATAGAGGCTTCACAGGCGTGCCTACAAGCATCAAAATTAATGGTCCAGGCAATCAAGCTCTACTCAGAAGCAAGCAAAGCTTACGTGGATTGTAACAAATTAGCTGAGTGTAAAAAATTGCCCTTCTGCTCCAATTATTCTAGATCGACCGCAGAACCATAGATAGCACCGATCAGTTCCGCTAAAGAATCACTGGTAGATTTGTTAGTTTGCCAAATTGTCCTCGCCAGTGCCTTAGCCTGAGCGAGACTGATCTGCTCTAAGCTGAATGTAGTCCACAACTCCTGATTTGTATCTATCAATTCTTGCTCTAGTTCTTGCAATTGCTGCTCTTTGTAACGCAACCCCAAGTTTAGGGTCTCTATTACCTCGTGCAAAATCTCTATCTGCTCTAAGGTAGACAATAATCTCTCTTCAGCAGCCGTCGCCTGTTTTGCGGCTTGGAGATCCTGCTCATGCCTCTGCATCGCTTTGGTGACCCTTACTCTAAAAACAGCAAATCTAGGTTATTTGTAAACATGGCTACGAAATAACTTAAGATAATGATTGTTCTCACGCTACCAAATTCTATCTAAAGGGGCAAGGAAATGTCTGATTAGAGTGTTTGTAGCTCAGGGTTATTGCTACCTATTGACCGCAGATAGCCGGAACCAATTCGTTTACCGCATACGCCGGAGAACTTGACTAGCAAAGAGCAATTGGGGCAGGATTTGAGACTTTCATTACCAAACCTGTGGAACCTGCCGATGGATCTGATGTAGGAGCCGATGGATTTATTTGTAAACCAATCGATATCGATTACCTGCTGCACCGAATCCGGACAATTCTCCAGCCTAGAAACTTGATTGAGCCGTAAAAATAGTCGGGCGCGTTCTCACGAGCGCAAGCGATTCTTAAGCAAACACTGCTCTATTAAATTGGCTTCTTTCATCAGCCAAGCTCCAAAGAAGATCAGTAGTTCAGTGCGCGGCGGCGCAGTCATGCCTCAGAAGTTAAGCGTAGAGATCGCCGACTCCAAATCCTCATCCAGCACTTCCAGATACTTCTGCAATGCCGACAAAGTTTTGTGTCCGGAAATCTTTTGAATCACCTTCAACGGCACACCAGAGCGGTGCATTTGAGTCAGGCAAGTGCGGCGGAAGCTGTGGGTACTCGCTCCCTCAATCCCCAAATCTATGAATGCTGCCCGCAGAATCTTATCTGCCGAATCGGGGTGGATGTGTCCTAATCCGTGCCTACCTGGAAACAAATACACCTTGGCAGACGAGTATTCCTCTAGCAACACTCGCAGTTGTTGATTGACCGGAACAGAGCGCGTTTCAATCTTGCCCTTAGTCGTCCCCTTGCGGATGGTAACGCGGGGTCTAATGCTGCCATCAATGGCGTAGACATCTTTAGTGTGCAAGGAACAAGCTTCCGCAATCCGAGTACCCGTGTAGAGACAGACCCCGAACAAAGCGCGGTCGCGCGGCAATTTCAACCCAATGGTGAATAACTGGGATAGCTCTAATGGTGATAGAATTTTAGCTTGATCGTGACGGTCAACTTTCATAAATTAATCTTACACCGACAAACAGAAGCATTCCGGTGTACCCACCCGAAAGCATTGGTTTATCGTGCCGCGAATAGGTGCAATCGCTCCAGATTAACATTTACTTATACCCCGTTCTACGACAGAATCAGGGTTGGAAGCATTTGCTATAATTTCTGCTTATGCTTGCAGTTGCTCGACCACTTTGGGCTATAATTTGCTACCCAAGATGCATCACTGATAGCATAGTCAGCAGGGACAGCGCGAGCGCGCGTGCAGGAATTTGGGAATGATAGTTTCTTGACTTGGTGATGTGTGCGATGAATACAACTCCCTCTTTTCCGGCTAAAAATACAGGTCAAGCTACTCAAGTTCTGCATAATTTGGAGTCAGCCCACAAGGAAGATTTAGAGGCAGTCCTTCAGGTTTTGGTGAAGATCACTAGCCGCACTCCTGAGCAGATTAAACCTCATCTTGATGCAATGCTGGAAAGCTTAGTGCAACCAAAAGAGCGTCCCTTTTATGAGACTGCAACTCCCCTTGAACGTGCAAACGCTTTTGGTGAATGGGCGGATAGCCACGACCGAAACACACTGCTGCTGTCTGACTATGCCGTTAGCCGTGAGAGTATGTACGACGACGAGCGCTTGTGAGCTTCCTTGTAGATACCAATGTGCTGTTGCGGAGTGCCGAGCCTGGTCATCCGATGTATGCTCCGGCTGTAAATGCCACAACCATTTTATTGGGGCGCGGGGAAGAACTTTACATCGCCCCGCAGAATTTGATTGAGTTTTGGAACGTCTACACGCGCCCCGTGGAGAGGAATGGGTTGGGGCATACCATAGCCGCCGCCGAAGTAGAAGTGAACCGATTAAAAGTAATTTTTCCTCTCTTGCTCGATATCCCGGCAATTTATGGAGAATGGGAACGTCTTGTCATTGCTCATGCTGTGATGGGAGTAAAGGTTCACGATGCCCGACTTGTCGCTGCAATGCTCGTTCATGGTGTGACTGATATCTTGACATTTAATACCGACGACTTTAAGCGCTTCTCCCAAGTCACTGCTGTTCATCCCACAGCGATAAATCCGTAAGTTGGCGGTGGTTAGCGTGTTGGTATTTTGTCGGCAACAACCGTAAAATTCAAGCATTCCAGTTAAGAAAGCGAAAAGCCTTGATGCTTCGTGCTAGAGAGCGGCGCAAATCTGACCCAGGTAACGTCAATAGAGCGAGCGCTTCTTTAGAGGAGACAGTGATAATGTTGGAGGGGAAGTTAGTCGAGTTAGGGAGAGTAGTGGGTTGCAATGAATGGTGAAGATATTCCAAGTGAACAGCTAAAAAGTTGGCTTCAAGATGTCAAGCGTATCAGCCATGAGCTTCGCGAACTCCCATCGTCGGCAGAATCAAATTTTTATGACAACAAGATCGATGATGTACTGGCACATCTGCAAGCAGCTAGAGCCGGACTTGTAGAAATAGCCCACACGATTCAACGTGAAAGGGACTAATTGAGCGACGTAACAAGCGGTGCAGTTTTGTTGTACTGATGGGAAAATTACTCCTTGATGGGATTGTGGCAGAGTCAGGTCGCTTAATGACTATGCTTATATTCATTGCGTTGCAAGTCAAAAGTCACCTTTTTCAGATACCAACTCTCTGATCTTCCAGGATTGGCTGTCTTCTCAATTTCAATCAGCCCATTAGCAGTTATTTGGTTTCCACCCACTAATGTAAAGAGTTGTCTTTGCAGATTGGCTATAGCTTGTTGTTGTTGAGCTTTGGCTATGAATTCGTACTTTTTACGTAAATCTTTATGCTCTTTAACTAGGTCTTGACAGTCCTTCGATAGTGCTTCAAAGTCTTCAGCTAAAACCAAATGGCTTTCTGATAAAACCAAATGGCTTTCTGATAAAGCCGTTTGGCTTTCTGATAAAGCCGTTTGGCTTTCTGATAAAGCTACTTGGCTTCCAGCTAGAAGACGAAATCTCTTCTCAAGCTCCTGATACTGAATACTGACGTAGAGTAGTGCAAAAAGTACAAAGAATGCAGTGATTAGAAGGATGGTTATAGTTAGAGTACCCATTGATTTTACTTCCTAGCTTGTTGAACCAACAGACTTAACATACCCATCGATTTATATATAATTGACAACGGCTGGGTTCGGAGCAGCGAGCCTCTAACTGGTGGCAAGTGTACGCTCACCAGCCGCTAGACCTCTAATCACTCCCCTAGCTTACTAATCTCCCAAGCCACCTCTCCCCGCTTTCTAGTCCCAGCCCTGGTAAAGACAAAACCTGCATCAGAAAATTGCTCACCGTAAGAGCGCACAGTCTTGGGGGAGAGCTTGAGCAGTTGGGCAAGCTCCGATGTGGATAGCAGCCAAGTGTTGCGGTATGCCTCTTCCAATCCTCTTAAACTAGCCAAGGGGTCAGGGGCTGGCTTTAACTGGGAGGCAATCATTGGCATTAGCCTGGAGGCGATCGCCTCAATCAAACCAGCTAAGGCTGAATGTTGTTCTGTTACAGTGAATTGTCCAATTTGTCCAGAGGACAAGTGTTGTTGTCCAGAGGATTTTTCTATTTGTCCAGAGGACAAGTGCTGTTGTCCTGAATCAGCCAATGATGCCACAAACTCAGATGTAGTACCGCCTTTCTCGATGTGGTCATGCAGGGCATCTAGTAGCTTCAATTGGTCGCCGTTGACGTATGCCCTTCCCCTCTGTTTCTCTGGCTTAATGTTGAGCGATTCCAAGCGGGTGTAGACGGCTGAACGCACAATCTTGTACCGATGCTGTAACTCACTAACAGGGAAGCTATCTAACTGTGCATCGCTCATAGTCGAATGTGTCCTCTGTCCAGAGGACAAGTAGAGGTTGTCCTCTGGACAATATCGTACATCGCCAAGGGTGAAAAGCTGTTGACAGATTTGCCTTCATTGCTGACAACCCGACTGGCACTCCCAGTACCAGCGCCCAAACTAGCTAGAGCGGACGAACCTGCCCCAAAAAGGTATAAGCCCCCCCGTCAGCATCAAACAGCGTGAACTTTTGCTCAAGACCTACCACATTGGCAATAGCAATACATTGGTGGATGAAGTAGCCCTTAACCCAATCGCCAGCGCTATTTAGAATCTCCACTGGCTGAAGCCGACGATGATTTGGCTGCTTTTGCTGTGGTAGTGGTGATGTGGATGCCGACTCTTTAGCGGGCAGTTCAACGGCGGCACTATCGGCGGTAGTTTCTAGTAACGGGACAGTGGGATTGGATGCGGCTAGATTTGCCAAGGGAACCTTTTTTTGGGGCAAGGCGCTGTTGAACACTTGATGCGGCTCAACTTCAGATAAAGTCCTTTGCTCTAGCGGTGGCGACGCGGCATTTTCTGCTAGTGAGCGGGTGTCGGCGGTAGTGGAGGTTACTTGGTGTGACCCTGCCTTTAGCTCCAAGTCTTGGTGACTAGGTTGAGCGGTGGCATCAGCCAGGGCAGGACCATCATCCGTCCTAATTACACCGGGGGTCTGCTCTATCCAAGCCTCGATGAGAGACCGTAGAAGAGGCGCATTCTGCCACATTAAACGCTTGCGCTCTATCAACTGCTCTAGAGTGCCTGGCTTATGCTCCTCAAGCATTTGTGGCGGCGGAGTATAGACTTGGACTTCAGCACTTCTGCCTGACTGCCGGGGCTTCCAACCATGACGCAGCGCATTGTAGAGAAAGCCAGTGGCATCAGCTTGAGTTTTAGCACCATTCGCCGAATTTTCATAAAACGCTTTGATGGCATCCTCAAGGTGCTGCGGGTTGTCGGCGATCGCCGTTTTGATGCGAGGAGCGCGAAGATCCGCGTTTAACTTCTCTAGCTGCTCCTGGTGCTTCCATAAAATCTCATGGGTCAATTCATCTACACCAGAAATGCGGATAGGTAGCCCCCTTACTCCCTCGTTAGTACGGTGGCGCTCGGCTATTTCTGCTCTGGCATTCAAAACCGCGAGGGACTGCTGAGTCGCTTTAATATCTTCATCGTTATCTGGCGATGGCGGCGGGGTTTCTTGAGCAATACTTGAAAACTCTGTTAGCTCCAAGGATACGGTTTCTTGTTTATCAGTTAGCTCGAAAGAAATCGCCTCTTCTTTTCCAAGAAGTTCCTCACCACCAACTTCTTTGTCAGCTTTCAGTAATTCAATTTTTAAATCAGTCTCTGGATTTGATTTGGAAATGTATGGAATATCTTTGTATATAGATGAGAGTGGCAAAAGTGCAGAATGCATTGTTGCAAAAGTGCAGGATGCATTCTGCACTTTTGCAGAATCGGCGAGTTTCGCGGGTTTGGGGATTTTTGACTCATCCAAGTCTACTGGCTTATGGACTAGGGGGGTGGTGTCAGATTTATGTCTGCCGCGTAGTCTGATCCCTTTGATAAACTGCGGTGGACTGTTGTAATTGCGCTTGAGGTCTAGTCCTAGAGGGTTCCACCCAGTTTCTAGGGCAATGCGGTAGTAGTCCAACGTGCTGTGCTTGGTGCGGTCTAAGGGGTTGCGGTTGAAGTCGTTGGAGACGACGTAACCGAGTTGCTCCAGCTTGCGCCGGATGCGCCCGATGGTATGCTCGGACATCCAGGGGAACTGTTCGCGCCATTCCCACTCGGTGTTGTAGATCCAGTGAAAGCCATGTCTGTTAACCCCTACGTTATCCTTCTGCAACCAGTAGTGCAGTTGGGCGATGAACATTGCCTGCCGTTCGCTGCCTAATGCCTGCGCTAATAAGGGTGGGCATAATCTTTCGGTGTGCCAGGTTTTGTGTTCTAGAGGTAGGGGTAGGTCTAATGAGTCGGGAAAATATGTCGGGACTGTTTCTTGTACTGTTGTTGCAACCATAATGCCTCTGCCGAATATGTGGTGTGCGACAGAGGCTTGATGGGCTTTCACTTAATTCAACAAAATCCCACAAGATTAAGTAAAATTGAAGAGCTACGGGTTAGCCTCTGTCGAAGACTTCTCAGTCCAGTGTTTCGTCGCCAAACTTCGCACTGTCTGAGTGGGGTAAAAAATTTATGACCCGTAGTACCCTATTTAATTTTCAAGATCAAGCGACTCTAAAAGCGCTTCTATTTCTGCAATTAGCCGAGTAAGATCAACTGTTTGTTCTCCTTTAGCTTTTCGCTCTTTGTCCTGCCCTCGCTCTTTGAGTTGCTCATGGAGGAGGGTGGCTGTGTAATTGAGGATTCCCCCAGGCGCTCGACCTCCTGGGGACTGGGTAGTGCAATTATGCCGCGTCCAATCTGCTCTACCAGTTCGGACTTAGACAAATTCCACTCCTTCGCGCATCCATTCAAGCCTTCAATAGCCGTAGGAGTCAAGGTAAGGTTTAACCGCCTTTTTAGCTCGTTGTAGAGCGCAGGTTCATTCTTATATCTTCTGCCTCGTTTTTGTGCCATATCGTTATTATAAGTACGTATTTATCAAAAAACTACATATAGGAGTAACTTTACGAAAGTTATCACAAATGGTAGGTGCTTGGCGCTCTTGTGCCACCCTAAGAGCTTATTAAGGTAGCATTGAGCGATCGCTTTTTTTCACAGATTCTGCTAATGTGCAATCACAACTGAATTGATGCGCCCAGGTATGGTGCTGGTAACACCAAGCCCGGACGACCTCCCCAAAGTTGAAAACAGCAACATTGGAGCGAATTTATCATGTCACAAAATCTGCACAGTACAACTGTTGCGGCACTTGATGAGCTATATGCACTCATTGGGCTGCAAGAGTTGCTAGATATTGCTTTAGAACAACTACAACGAGCAGACCTAGCACCAGAAGAAAGACGAGCAAGAACTGGGCTGCTGATTATTAGCTACCTAGAGCAAGCCAAGCCCTGTCTGAAAAACATAGAAGTCGAGTTAGAAGAAATCCGCGCCTCTGTTCCTAAGTGGAATAATTGCCTTGGAGGTGCGGCATGAAAATAGACCCAATCTGCACCTATTTTCAGCAAATCGGGCGAGTGGCGCTGCTGACCCAAGAACAAGAAGTATTCTTAGGGACGCAGGTACAAGCGATGATGTCGCTGTTAGCAGCCAAGAAAACCCTAGCGCAACGGTTGCACCGCGAACCCACGCCCCAAGAATTGGCATTGCTTGTTCATCAGGGCGAAGCGGAGCTAACCGAGACGTTGGCGCTGGGGCAGCAGGCTAAGTGCCAAATGATTGAAGCCAATCTGCGCTTGGTAGTGTCAATTGCCAAGCGCTACAGAGAACGTGGCGTAGACTTCCAAGATTTAATTCAAGAAGGAGCTATCGGGCTGCAACGGGCAGTAGAGAAGTTCGACCCAATCAAAGGATTTCGCTTCAGCACTTACGCGACTTGGTGGATTAGGCAATCAATCGACCGCGCGGTTAAAGCCACGAGTACAATAGTCCGGCTACCGATGTGCTTGAACCAGAGGTTAGACCAAATTAGAAGGGCAAGCAGGCAATTGTCCCTAAAGTTGGGGCGTACTCCCAACTTCACTGAGCTAGCGGCAGAACTAGAACTAACGTCTTTGCAGGTAACAAAATGCTTGAAGTGGGCGCGACAACCACAGTCATTGAATGTAAAGCTAGGAGATGACCAAGAGGTTGAAATAGGAGACTTGCTGCCGTCTTCCAGTCCTACCCCAGAAGATTTGTTAATGATGCAAGAAGGTTTTGCCGTTGATTTAGAGGCACTACTTTGGCGGCTCAAGCCGAAGTACCGACAAGTGATAGTACTGCGCTATGGATTGATAGATGGTCAAGCACTGACGTTTGCTCAGGTTGGGGCGTTACTAGGCATCAGCAGACAGGGCGTACACCAAATAGAAGTTAGGGCGCTGGAACGCTTGCGCCTGCATCTAGGGGAGGCGATGAAAGTCAATCTAACCTAGCAGTTTAAATATCAGGCGCTACCGAGTTGATGCAGAGTGTGGTTTTCAACTAGTAGCGCTTGGTAGACTCAAGCAAAAAATCCTAATGAGCCTCTGTAAACCTTAGTAAGTGAATTTATAATTCATCCAACTGCTTTCTCAACTGTTCTAATTCCGCATCGACAGCTTGATTAGAATTTGCTCTAGCTGATTGATCTAATGCTTGTGGTAGTTGTGACTGACTTGGAGTGGTAGCCACTAGCAACATTTGTGCGTTCAAAACTGCCAGTTCATCATCTACATCATCAATATCAACGATCATTAATGCACTTGATAAATCTGTACTAACTGGTTCAATATTCTCAGCAGAAGAAGTTATCTCAAGCAAAGCTCTCACACCTTCCAAAGCAGTTGAGTTTTGCTTGAGGCAGTGTCCAATAGCTGCTTGCTGATTTATTAGTTGAGCTTTCATAGCTTCAAGCTCACGCTCAAGTTTATGCAGTCGATTTTCTAAATCAGTAGCAGGCAAATTAGTCATTGCTTGAGAAGGGGTTTTGCTCGGATTTGACTCTTTTTGAGGTAAATTAAAGCTATTAATTGAGGTTTCGGTGTGGAGGGCTATGTCATGTTTGAGAGTAGCTAATCTTTGTGCCTGCTCATCTAGCATCACTTTCAAGTTAGCCGCTTGTTTTACATAAATATTTTTACGGAATTCTGCTTCCTTGAGTAAATCCTCACGTCCTTCCTTAAGATATTTTTGATAACGTTTTTTCCAGTCATTTGCTAAGGCTTGAGCTTTTTCATACTCTGTTTGAGCAACTGTGTGGGCGTATATATTGGCAGTCAGGGCTGATTTCAAGTGACTATAGTCCATACCTGGGTATTTTCTCTTTCTAATTACTCATTTGACTTAGTATTCCCTGTATTACCTCGATTCTCACAAAATTCAGCAATAGAGTTGCCTAAGTATCTGGTAACTCAGACCTAGAGGCTTAATCCGAATTCCCTATTGGGGTTCTGTTCGTGTCCCCTCGGCTGCAATTGCTGCTCTAGATTAAACATATTCTTTAGCTCCTGATTCCAGTCATGAGCCTTGGGTTGCTTGCGAATACAATTAGGTAACTGCTCCATTACTTTTTGCGCCATCAAATTACCAGGCTGGTCATTGTCATAAGCAACGATGACTGATTTAGTTGGTAGCTGCCGTAAAAATTCTAGAGGAACTTGCCCTGCTCCATCAGTAGACAAATAAATCGTCTTACGTGAGTCGGTGCGGTCTAAGACAGCAAATGACATCGCATCAATGGGCGATTCTACCAATACTGCTCGTGTAATTGGGTCGGATGATTGTCCTCCCTTTTGGAAGTGCAACCAGCCATTACTCCGCTTAGACCCCAGCGCTAAACCTTTAAATGTGTTGTCGGCTCCGGCTGTACCTCGTAGCGTTGCACCAGTGATTGTTTGCTTATCTAAGTCGCGGCGAATAAACACAGCATTTTGCTTGTCATCTGCATAAACTAACCCCAAGTCATGCAGATTATCTACCAGGCTGCTAGGAAGTCGGCGTTCACGGGTAAGGTAGGTCTTTACTTGCTGCCACTTATCTGCGTCCGGCGTTGGGGCAATGAATGGTTGTAGCTGTTCGGTTTGGATAATAACTCTCGTTTGATAAGTAACAGCTTCAAGGGTTGCTGATTCTCCCAAGCGGTCATTTAACCACGCTACTGCTTGTTTAAAATTGCACTGATTTACATGCATCACTAAGTCTATTGCACCGCCACCGCCTTTGAGGTGCTGCCAGTCATAAAACTTGCTGCCAGTGATATTGATAATGTAGTCTTCATGCTGCCACTTATGCTTGTCTTTGGGGTCTGATTCTAGACCTAATTCGTAAGCAACTTGTTCGAGGGGAATATCCCGCACCTTGTTAGCTAAGTCTTGATATTTCATCTGCCACAACTGAGCTTGTTGCGCTTGCTCTTTAGCAATGCGTTCTAGTTCAATAACTCGTTGCTTTTTGCTTTCTAACTTTAGAGCAAGTGCCTTAGCAGTCTGCTCCATCTGGGCGCTACTCTTAATTGCTCGTTGCCGATCTGCGACAAGTTGCTGCATTGAGGAGACATCTAGACAAACATCAGGTGCAGAGTTGACCGCAGCGTAATACTTACTGATTTCTGTATGCTTGGCTTTACTGCCTTTGATGCCGCGTTCTAGTCCTAAGGTCGCCATAGCTTGGGCAAAGTCATCTTGCAGTTCGGACAGTCGATAGCGACTCCCACCAAGTAAGGCTCTACAGTTGAGCTTCCCTTTCTCATCCAGTGGAACCATATAGGCGTGAATATGTGGTGTGGATTCGTCTAGATGCAGTTCGGCTCTGACAATGCGCTCGCCATATCTATTAACTAGCCACTGGCAGGCAGACTGCTGGAAGTCCTCTAATCGCTGCTCTTCGTAGTGTCCTGCTTTGCTTGGGTCATCTGGTCGGAAGTATTCAGGGCTGGCTGTGAGCAGAAACTCCACCGCTAGTACCGCATTCTTCCGAATTGTCTGTTCGCCGATGTGCTGCCGAACTAGAGTTTCTAGGTCTGGGATGTTGGGGCTGTCTGGTTGCCCAATAATGCGGATATGTTGTTT
>NZ_PVWN01000140.1 GCF_003003885.1 Chlorogloea sp. CCALA 695
CCATCTCCAATTAACAACGAGTGCTAGTTTAGTTAATTTCTCCCTGCTTTGTGTAATTAATTGTGTCTACCTACTTATTAGGTATTTCTCTATCGAATCTTGACGGAGCCACTGAACCCAAAGCAATTCAACTATGTTTGTTTGAAGCTAGCTGTTAGTTTTGGGAGCCTCTCAGGAGAGCAAATAGCCAGTTGCGCGATAGCAGCCTATTAAGATAATCCGTGCGATGTTTAAGTGCTAATGCCGTAGTACAAACGAGAGAATTAATAGTATTTATCCTTATCTCACCTGGCGTATAATTACGGGCTTTATTAAGGTAAACACTTTAAAGCTTAAGTATTTTCACCGTTGCGTTCTCCGTAGCGGTTACTTAATAGTAAAGATTTACCTCAACTACAAGAAGAGCGATAATTGATAATAAAATTTATAGAAAATTTATTTGACTTAGGGCAGTTTGTTTCTCACGGTCATTGCTATCTCTGGAATCCTTACCTATTGGGTCTACATATTGTAGGGGACTTGCTAATTGCACTTGCCTACTATTCAATTCCAGTTATGCTATTCTACTTCGTCCGCCAGCGACAGGATGTACCTTTCAAGGGAATTTTTCTACTCTTTGCCGCTTTCATTGTTTCCTGTGGCACAACTCATCTGATGGAAATTTGGACACTTTGGTATCCGACCTATTGGCTAGCTGGGGGTCTTAAAGTGATTACAGCAATAGTTTCGTTGTATACAGCGTCGGAACTATTTGATTTAATTCCTGAAGCCCTCGTGCTTCCCAGCCCGACACAATGGGAAATAGCAAACCAAAACCTTTCTCAAGAAATTAGAGAGCGCCAGCAGGCAGAAGAGATGCTGCTTCAAGCTCATAACGAGTTGGAAGATCGGGTGAGCGAACGAACCAGTGAATTATCATCTGCGCTCTTGGCTTTACAAAAGGAGATTGCTGAACGTGAGCAAGCTAATAAGTTACTGCACCAAAGTATGCAACGCTACCGCTTCTTAGCGGACGCTATGCCGCAGATTGTCTGGACGGCTCGACCTGATGGCTTTCTTGATTACTACAACGAGCGCTGGTACAACTACACTGGCATGACGCTGGAGCAAACCGAGGGGTCGGGCTGGGGGAGCGTTTTACATCCAGAAGACCTACAATTGTGTATTGACCAGTGGACTCAAGCCTATCAAACAGGAAAAAGTTACGAAATTGAGTACCGCTTCAAAAGAGCGTCAGACGGAGCTTATCGGTGGTACTTGGGTCGAGCTTTGCCGATGAAAAACGAGAACGGAAAAATCGTTCAGTGGGTTGGCACTGGTACGGATATTGATGACCAGAAACAAGTTGAGGCAGAATTACGCAGTGCGCTGGAAAAAGAAAAAGAACTTAGCCTCCTCAAATCTGCAATTGTTACTATGACCTCCCACGAGTTCCGCACACCGTTGACCACAATCTTGTCTTCCGCCGAAATACTAGAATGCTACAGCCACAAATTTACTGAAGCAAAAAAACTTGAACATCTCCAACGGATTCAAAGAGCAGTCAAGCACATGAACGGATTATTGAGTGATGTGCTGCTAATTGGGAAAGCCGAAGCAGGCAAATTAGAGTTCAATCCAACTTCTTTGGAACTGGAACAATATTGCCGTAAGCTGGTGGAAGAAATACAACTCACCACCAACACTCACACAATTGTCTTTGGCAAGCAAGGTGAATGCGTTGATGCTTACATGGATGAAAAATTGCTACTACACATTTTCAGCAATCTGCTCTCCAATGCCATCAAGTATTCACCCCAGGGAGGCACAATCCGGTTTGACCTCATTTACAAACTGGGAGAAGTAATATTCCAGATTCAAGACGAAGGCATTGGTATTCCTAATATAGACCAAGCTCAACTGTTCAATTCATTTCAACGAGGTAGCAATGTGGGTACTATTTCGGGTACAGGATTGGGGCTAGCCATTGTTAAAAAATCTGTAGATTTACACGGTGGACAAATTTGGGTAGAGAGTGAGGTCAACATTGGTACCGCATTCATAGTCACGCTCCCGCTCAATAACCGTAATCTTCCCGACAGTTTTGTTACTGCCAGCATTAGCTAATGCTGGCATTGGTTCAGTCGCATCCGTTTGTTGTAGTTCGCTCTTTGCCTCACAGTCTCCTGCTTGGGGATTAGTTCGTCCTTCCTTCTCTACTAGAGCCTGCACTGATGATTGTTCAATACCAAACTTACTCTCTAGTGACAACAACGTATCGGTTGCAGCCTTTGTACTTGTACTAGCGTTCTCTTGCGGTACAGGCTCTATTACCTTCGGCTTTCCTAGCGAACCACGCACAAAATATCCCTTGCCTAAAACCAGTGTTTCTTTTTGCCGTTGCACTTCTAGTTCCCAAATTTGCCCTACAGATTCGCCAGGCAAACTACCCACAATTTCCAGGGCAAAGGGTTGATATTTCAAACCATCCTTTTTTCTTTTACGTCGCTGTTGGTTCCGCCGGATAACGACAGTAATACTTCCGCTTGCCACCGACTCAATTTGCCCTGTTAGCTTAAACCAATCAACTTTTCTTTGATTTTCTCTTTTTAGCTTAGAAGAATCAGAGCTAGTTGATTCTAGGGTGTTAATATTAACCAGTAAAAAATTTAGTGGCTCCGTGCTTGGGTAAACTGTCCATAAAGCATCCTCTGGGAGCAAATCTGGCTTTGTGCTGTAGTTAGGAAAATTCTTTTCGAGTTGATGATGTAAGGTTAGAGTCGAGGGAGGCTATTATGCCTCGCCCCTCTCTGTTAGATCCGTGCGTAAAACTTTCGCCTTACACGGCT
>NZ_PVWN01000084.1 GCF_003003885.1 Chlorogloea sp. CCALA 695
GAGCCGAGTGCGGTGAAAGTCGCACGCTCGGATCGAACAGAGAGGGGCGCGGGACAATACCCGCCCTCGACTCTAACTAATTTAGTTGTTAAGAGAGCGCCGCGCGACATACCACATCTACCTTTGTACGATGCCTTTAATATCTATTTGACAGGTAAGGAGTTAGAGCAGTTAAAAAAGCTTTGGCACAGGCATAAATCTCATAACAATGGCATGGATCGCCTGGAACTCCTACCAGCTTTTTCTAGGGAAAACTTAGTTGAGCAATCGCAGAATGTTAATGCTGTGACGGGGCGAAAAACTTACCAATTCACAAATTTAGGCTTAATTCCTGTTGGAGTTTTATCTTTAGCTTCATTCAATCCCCTGCATGAATCGCTGATTGAGCAAAAATTAACCCAATTAGAATCTGCTATTTTCGATAATGCTGGCTCCGTGCTACCACAAAAGGAATTACGGGTTCGCCTCACTGACTTACGAATCTACGGCGCTCAGATGAGGAAGATTCTGCTTGCTAGTTTGTACTATTTAAAAGTGCAGGCAGATGAAAAAATCCTGTACAAAATTGGCATAACAACCCGCCCTATGTCTAAACGACTTGCAGAGATATATTGGGACTTGCGATCACACTACCAGACGGTAGAAATTGAGGTGCTTAACGTTTGGGCGCATCGAGGGAATGCAGAAAAATATTTTAAGTATCGTTACTCTAACTTTAATTACCCAATCGGCAGCTTAACCGAGTATTTTAAGTTTGCCGACCCTGACGAGACTCAATCTGTAGGACACGACCTACACGAAATGGAAGCCAAGATATTATCGCCAGTAGAGCAAGATATTTTGGCAGGAAAACAAGATGAGTTTCTAGCAGCACTTTTAGCTGATGGGCGGATTTGCGATAGCGCGTACGCAGGGCTTCGCCTGGAATCCGAGTTGAAACAAAGTTTTTTATCACGCCCTTCATCACAGAGAGTAATTGCCGCACTGCACCAAGGCTGTTCTTTGCGCGAAGCTGCTGTAATGGCATTCGTATCAATTGAGACGGCGCGTAAAGTCTTGGCAATAATGCAAAAACAGTAGATACATTATCTATCTGTTTCATTTGATATAATTAAAGTGTCAATTGAAACCAAGTAACTATGGTCAAAACTACCAATCAAATTGACTCATACCAAGAAATCGCAGCAGATCAACAATTCGTTGATTCATATAGCGTTGCGACAGGAAATAAAAAGTACGCATCTATTAAGGAGGTAGTCAAACGTTTTGATTTAGACAAAACTGATGTGAAACAACTATTCGGAATTTCCGAAAGCACTCAGTTTCGCTATGAGAAGCAAAATCCAATCCTCAAAATAGCTGTTGCTGACCGCTTGGAACGCTTTAACCGAATTGCCGAGCAAGCGTCAGAGTTATTTGAAGATGAAGCGGAAACTAAGCGGTGGCTATCCACCGCAAAAACTGCACTATCAGGAGAAACACCATTGCAAGCCCTAGCTACCGATGCTGGAGCCAAAAAAGTTGAAGCAATGCTGTATCGCGCTGAATATGGGATGTTTGGTTAAGTGCAAGTTTGGCGAATTTGTAAGCGGAAACATACTGATAGCGCCTTTTCTGGAATAGGTGGACTTTACGCTCAAGCAAGATGGACACCTCAAGGATTTAAGGTTGTTTATACAGCAGAAAGTCTAGCTCTTGCTAGTTTAGAAGTCTTTGTACATACCGAAAGCTCGCGCATTCCTTTGGTTGCTATCCGTGCTTTTTTGCCAGAAGACATTGCGATGACGGTAGTAGACGTAAATAGCCTACCGGAAGATTGGCAAAGTATGGCAGCTTATCCCACTTTGCAAAATATCGGCAAGCAATGGCTGCAAAAGCAAGACTCGCCCGTACTCAAAGTTCCATCCTCTATTATTCCCGTCGAATTTAATTACTTGCTTAATCCTCAGCATCCTGATTTGCAGTTAACTTTAGAACCAGCACTGAGGTTTAATTTTGATAACAGAATGTGGAAGGTTAAGCAATGATTGGGATTTGGGCTTCGTTTAATCACTCTTGTAACGTTCTTTCAAAGTGCTTGCACTCTAGCCAAACTTGCAAGGCTTTCGTATTTGACTAAGGTTATTACTAAAGACATCGCTGCTTGCCCCTGAATTTACTCAAAAGCAGAAAAACTCTAATATCAAGGTAGTACCTTGATATGTAACAGGTGTAGAAAAAACCTTTGTACCTGTATTTACCTAGACCACCACCTAGATATGAGCAATACGGGACGAGATAAGAAGTTAGCATCATTTAACTGTGATGAGAGTCTGTGGCAAAGCTTTAAAAGTCGGTGTCAGCAGAAAGGCACGACGGCGACCGCTACGCTTACCAGATTTATCCAACTTTACCTGGATGGCTCCCTTGATGACCTGGACGTAAACCCATTAGATAAGCGATTGGACGAACGAGTTAAAGCCAGCGTGGATGAGTATCTGGCAACTCGCCTTGATTCGTTGCAAAGCCAGGTCACTGCTTTATCTGAAAAGGTGGCATTCTTAGAAGGGGCAGAAGCCGCTACTCAATCGCCCCGCAGCAAAACTAAGGCAGTGATCGCACGGAAAGAGCCTGAGTTTTGGTTTATTCAGCAAAGAGCCAAACATTTAGGGTTAGAAATTAGTGCAAGTCAACGAATGAAAGTTGAGATGTGGGCAAATGAATCATACAAAGAGCGGCACGGACAAGTCCCCCAGAAACAGTTGTATAGGGGAACCCAAGCTTCTGTTTATCCAGCAAAGGATGTAGACATAGTGGACGCAACTATTAAGGGCGTAGTGAGAGGAGGATAAAATCATTGTTGGCTCAAATTGAATCATCTACCCATCCACAATGGGGGCAATCAAAATGAACGATATGGAAATTAGCTTGTGGGAAATGATACTTGCATTGAGGACAAACACCTGTGAAAAGTGGGTGATTATCCAAGAGCCACAACTGCTCCTCTCTGGTCTTTTGCTTAGGTTGTACGATTAATTCGCCGTTGTAGTAACTAGCCCCTTCTGGCTCCCACTGCTCCTCATCAGGGTCTAGGCTGAAAGGATTGCTAAATGGCTCGTCACTATTTTCTGGCTGCTGGCGTTGCAATCCCAGAAAGTCTTGAAAGCGCTTGTTCTCGCGCGTCAGGTCGGGTCGAAAGTCTGGGCAGAAATCGCTATTTTGTCCGTAAGGATGAACCGCACAGACCAATGATGGATCGTGGGCGCACATCAGGCAGACTTCGCAATCGGGAATTTTGGGCATAGGGAAATTGTTTTGACTACTGCTCAACAATATTAATCCGACCTGGTTGTTCGCAATCGGCATTGTAAAGCTTCACGGCTTCACCATTACGGACGACACAAAGTATTTTGGGCGGTGGAAATAGCTTTAAATACCATATCGGGAAGGTGGCAAGGGGAATTAATATGGCTTGGGCGATCGCAAATCGTTTGAAATCGAAACGTTGTTTTTCCATGCTCTTAGATTACCCAGATCGAAAGGTAAAAGCGCCACTGTCATCCCTAGAAAACACAAGCCCAGCAGACCTTCTCGCAGTTCCCAACTAACGCGGCTTGATAGTAAAAGCAAAGGAGGGCAAACTAAGGCAAATAGAGGTAAGGTTGCTAAATAATTAAAAGGTTAATCAAAAATTTAATGGTTCGCAACTGAAACCATCCAGCCTTGATGTCAAGCTGGACGGCAGAGGAACTCCAGGTAGTTCTTGGAGTTCCTGATTAAGCGATCGCTACTTTAGCTGCGTTTTCTACTCCAGGGGCCCCAAATAGCAAAGGTAATACCGGGGGTCTGGATATTGACAAAAAGTGTTCTGCCATCCGGTGAGAAGCAAGCACCAGCAAATTCATTACCGACAAATGCTTCCTTTGCTGGGTCGTTAGTTACTCCAGCAAAAAGAACATTCTTAGCAAATTGATAAAGTTCGCCCTGTGGGTTAACACCAACAAGATATTGGAAATCGTCGCTGCTGTCTTCGCAAAGCAACAGGTCGCCGAAAGGAGTAACCGTCACGTTATCAGGTTCATCTAGTAGTTCGCCACTAGAAGCGGCTTCAACTAAAAGGGTCAAGGTTTCATTTGAAGGATTGTAAGCCCAAACTTGTCCGTTACCGCGACCATTAGTGCTACCGGAGGCTGGAGGCCCAGCTTGAGTCGCCACAAAATAAACTAACCCATTGCCGTACCAAGCTCCCTCACCCCGAAAGAAAATAGCTGCACCTTTTAACTGCGCTTGATAGCGGACTCCAACTTCACCTGCGGTAATATTGCCAAGTCTATTTTCTGATACTGGGTCGGGATTATCGATGGCAACCCACTCAACAGGCATTGGTACTCCAGGCTGGATAGCTCCGAGTTGACCGCCTTGAGTTGGGTTGTTAGTTGTATTTACAGGCACGCTTGAGCCTCTAATCTTTAGAGCATAAAGATTACCGCCTTCAGTTAACTGTCCGGGGGAAGTTGGTCTACCTACTGCTGGGACAAATCTATAAAAACAGCTATCACCACGATCTTCGGTTTCGTAAATGTATCCAGTATTGGGGTCTACTGCTACAGCCTCGTGGCTGAAACGTCCCATCGCTGTGAGCGGAACTGGAGTTACTAATCCTGTATTGGGGTCGGCAATAACCTCAAAATTGTAGCCGTGCTTAACTGTATTGCCATTGCTAGTAGTGGTAGAGAAGGTTTCTTCGCAACTAATCCAAGTACCCCAGGGTGTTAGTCCCCCTGCACAGTTCGTCCTCGTTCCTGCTAAAGAGGCAAAATGCTTGATGACTTCTCGGTTAGATCCGATCATCAGAGTTGTTGTTCCACCCAAGGCGGCATTTGAGTACCTCGGCGAACCAGAAACCGGATAGTTATAATTGGCAGGCAAGGAGGTGCTTAGTTCATGGTTGCGAACTAGGATTGTCGTATTGCCTGGGCCGGGAAATGCTGCCATGCCGTCGTGACCTGCGGGGACAAGAGTGCCATCACTCATTGGTTGACCAACAATTGAGATAGCGCGGTAGTTAAAACCTGGGGGAAGCGCCAGTAAGGCTTCTTTACTTAAGTCGCCAACAACGGTGTTCGCTAGTTCGGCAGCATTGACAGGAAGCTTAGGCTCTAATGAACCAAAACCAATACCTGTTGCAACTTGACCTTGGGCAACCTTGGCATAAAAAGCTTCCAAAGGAGAAACCATTGTTACGCCAGCCGCCGTTGTGCCAGCTAGGGTTAGAAACTTGCGTCGTGAAAACGACATTGTTATTGTGTCTCCTGCTGATTAGGGATGCGATGTTAAACTAATGTCCTAAATCCAGAAAAGTCTGGAGTATTTCGTAGCAAAAAATACTTAAACTAGGCTATCAACCAGTAGTTAATTTTTGATTAAATAAAAGTTAATATTCTGTTTGAAGCGCTATCTACGGTATTGACGAATCAAAAATCGGGAGCATTTCCGATTTAAGTTTTCTTGGCTAAATACCGAGTGCTTTCAATTATTTCTCAATCTCTTGTCTAAGCAGTTCAGGAATGCTTTGTTGATTATTGCAAGCTCCTCACTAACATAGCGATGTGAGAACAAGTCATCCTCAAGTCATCCTCAAGGGTTATGTCGTTTGCTAGAAGAAACTTATACCTAATTTCACCCTTAATTATTGATGACAGTGGTTTAATAATTGCAATTTAACAGAAAGGTAGAAATGACCCAAAAATCTAATAATCCTATTAACCTAGCAGTTCATGAAACCGCCGATCCAAGTCAGATTAGTCCTAATCCACATCAAGAAGCTTCCGCCGAATCACAGGACTTGAACGATTCAGTTCATAATAAAGAGATTGTTGATACTCAAAATTCAGGACTTTTGGATAATGGTAACAATGAGAACATTGTAGATAATCAAATCACTATTGCTAACTTAGGCGCTGGATAAAACAGTTGCCACTTTTATAAGATTTATAGAAATAATTAGAAAGCGATCGCATTTAGTAGCTTTTCGATCATTAAATACTTCCGACAAGCGCTAGGATTAGTCGTGCTGCTGGGTGCGATCGCTTCCAGGCTATATTGATCGTAACAAGCTTCCTGCTTAAAGCATTGCCAACTTTTTGAAAAAGTTGGCAAAATATCAATTAAAATTCTTTCCGTTGCTAGATATTTTTACGCTCTAAACAAGCAATGCCGAATGACTCAATGACTTTGGCAAATTGTTGATTGCGCTCCATAAGTGCCATGTGTCCGCCTGGAGATAATGAAACGAGTTCTGCTTGAGGTACTTCCTGACTAATCCGCTTACTTGCCAATGGTCGGGTAGCAATATCGGACTTTCCAACTACAACCATTGTTGGAACTGAGATTTGGGGTAGGGTTTCGGTTTCATCAAATCTCAGCATTGCCAGCATTCCCCGTGCTAGTACACCAGGCGATGCTTTTAGACCAATCAATGTAGAAAAATTAAGCTGTCCGCGAGTTTCTGTGCCTCTAAATCCAGAGATTTCCGTAGTTAGTAGCGTTGACCCATTCAAATAACTGAGCCAACTTGTGACCCATAGCAGGGGAGAAAGAACGATTGCCAGATGCAGCAAAGGTTCTAGAAGCGGCTTTTGCAATATCAATAGTAGGTTGCTAAAAATAGTGGTCTTGAGGGGATTAGTATAGGTTGAGTCTACGATGATTAGTCCAGCGACTCGCCCTGTCAAATGCTGTGGAAACAAACGGCTCAATGTCAGCAGGATCATACCTCCCATACTATGCCCCAGTAACATGACAGGTCGATCTCCCACTAAGCCCAAAACGGCTTCCAGGTCGCGGGCGTATTTTTCTAAGGAATAATCTCGATTCTTAGGCTTAATAGATTTACCCAGACCAGGCAGATCCCAGACAACGACACGAAAGCGATCACTCAGTTGCTTTTTGACGTAATACCAAACTGTGCTGTCAGGTCCCCAGCCATGTGTCAAGATAATCGTTGGAGCATCGTTATCTAAACCGTAAAATTCGATATGAATTTCACTGCCATCAGGTCGAACTAGGCGTTGACTTCGCCGACTACGAGTGGGTTTTGGTTCATCTTGACCAGGACGATGCAATAGCAAAATTGGCAGAAAACCCAAAAATGACCATAGCATCATGACTGCACCTAGCAGCAACCAACGATTGCTAACTAATTCGCCCTCATACCACTGGTAAAGAATGTAGCCTGCTCCACCCAGAAGCGCGATTGTCAGTAAACCTGACAGCCAGCGCAATAGAAAATCGAGGGGCATAAGCATGGCAACGTCAAAGCTCCAAAGCAGAGTATCAAAGTTGAGTCTAAGCGGGGGAGCAAGCCTTGAATACCTCCTGAAGTTAGAATCAGCAAGTTCGCCTACACTTTAAGACCTCAATGCGCGATTGCTTCCAGCACTGCCGCAGGCAATCGCCATGATGAGAGCTAGTCCGGTTGAGAACATCCTCCATCAGCGTTTACAAAGTAAGAGACAGGAAGACTTATCGCCAGCAATCGCCAATCGGTCAACTAAGGTTAAGGAACTGGAACTGCTACTCGATTGCCAGGTACAATCTGCGCTTGATACGAAAATACTTCTCGGCTACGAGGATTTACAATCACCTTGACCCATTGCACTTCGTTGTTACCATTTGCCGCACTATTACCAAATGTTTCAACACGAGTGAAGTTCTCAATCCGTCTGCCTTGAGCATCTTGAAATGGCTTATCAATCCGATGATAGTGCGAGTCGCCATGTACATAGCTAACGGGTTTACGGAAAGCAATTGTCTCATCGCGCAGAGCTAACAAAAAGTTTTGGAAGCCATCAGGCTGTCCGTCGGTTTGAGCAAGCGTCTTGGGATCGCGTAGGGGCGCTCTAGTCCCATCAGATAGATCCCACCCTGGATTACCTTGGGATATAAACATGACCGCTACTGAATTTCTTGCTTTCGCCTCTGCGAAAGTCTGCTTCATCCAGGCTTTGTTAGCTGTGTTTCGTGCCGCGTACTCCTGCTCATCCGGCGCAGTGTCGCATAAATTGTTACACGAACCCTGGATATTCATGGTGGCATAAGTAACTCCGCGAACTGCCCAGCGACGGTTTTCGGTGCAGGGTACTGAGGCGTTTGCACCAAGGCATAGCGGCTCTTTTTGCACTACTTGGACTAACGGACGCTGACCCAAAGAAAACTTGGTGCTGAAAAATACCTGACGCTCGTAGTCGAGACGCTCTCGCGAGTTAAATCCACCGTTTGAGGGGCGATCGCAATCAGTCCAATCGTTGTCGCCTGGTGTAAAGACGGCGGGAGCTTTGAGGGCGTTGAAATAGCCGACTGCTTGGGCATAAAGTTCGTTGCTACAGGTTGTCGGCGTAACTGAGTTGAGTGTAGAGTTGCCAGCCTTGAGGTCGCCATTGTGGGCAGTGAAGGCTAGGTTTTGCGAGTTCATGTCAGCAATGAGGTTTGGAACTCCAATCGTCGCCTGTAAGTCAGAGTAAGGTAAGTCGCCCCAAAGTCCGATGGCGTAGGTCGCATTCTCATTACCATACTCCTTCTCTTTGGCAATCGCGACAATCGCTGGACTTGCTAGAAAAGGCACAGTTAGAGCCACTACACACATTTTATACAGTAATTGAGTAGTGGCGAAGCGTCTGAGTCTCAAGTAGTCGTTTGTCATCAAGATATCCTTAACTATTCTATGCAGGAGCGAGCGCATCTTAAGCAAGTAGCTTTCAACCGCGCCATTTCAGCCAGCAATTTAGATTATCAGATTGTCAATAACAGATAGGTTACGGACAGATTATCAATAGATTAGAGTTTCATCTTTTGACCTTTTTTAAGGTAATGACAATCATCAAAAACTTCGTTGAGGGAGAGGAGTATTGATGCAACTTCTCATACTGCGGTTGCTTCTTTGCAGGGTGGTCAGGAGAAACCCCTGTGATAAAAATTGTATTAATCGTGTAAACTCTACGAAACAAAAGCCTGGGTTGAAAATGGATAGTAACTTTACGGTAAAGAGAGAAGCACTTAACTATCTGTTTCAAAGACTATTACTAACGCCAGTTCCAACCGATAAAGAGTGGGGCGGCGCTAATGTTGTTATAACTTCTCGTCAAGTCAACAGAGCAAGCAGTAGTTTTTATTCCCAGCCAAGACACGTTGTTACTAAGGACGCAAAGGAATTAAGTTGGCTTTTGAGCCAACTTGGGGATATTTTTTTAGGATTGTATGACAGTACACTAAGTACAGGACAAAAGCTTGCAACTAAGTGCTAGGAAAGGGTTTCATAAGAATTACCACATTCTAATGATGAAACCCTATGAACCAGGTTACTCTACTGCGAGATACTTTGCGCCCTCACTTAGCCTGGCATGGCGCACGACTAAGCTTTGTGGCAGCCTTTTTGATGGCGCTGTTGCTCTTCAAGACAGTAAATTTTACTGAACTGGCAACAGCTTTCAGTGGCAAGGCTCAAACCGATTCACATTACAAACGGTTGCAGCGATTTTTCCGTCACGTGCGAAGTCGATTATGCCAAGATTGCTCAAGCGGTGGTTGCCTTAATGGCAATCCCAGAGCCGTGGACTCTTTCAATTGACCGCACCGAATGGCAGTTTGGTGCGTGTACCTTCAACATCCTAATGCTAGGAGTCGTGCATGAGGGGGTTGCCTTTCCTCTGGTGTGGTGTTTGCTGGACAAACGGGGCAATTCTAATAGCATCGAGCGCATGAAGTTGTTCGACCAATTCCTGGAATACTTTAGGGAGCGAGACAAAAGCTGCCTAACCGCAGACCGAGAGTTTGCCCTACAAGCTTGGTTTGGGTATTTGCTGGGTGAGCCGCTCACACCGTTTCGCATTCGCATCCCTTGAAAATCACACACTCAAGCATGGTCGTCAAAGCCTCAAAGTGAAAGTCCTGTTTCAGGATTTACCTGTAGGACAACACAAAGTGCTTCGCCATAAACGCCAGCTTTGGGGACATTGGGTCTACATTGCTGCCTTGCGTCTGGAAGACGGTTCACTATTGGTGATTGCGACTCAAACGGCTCCGAAAACGGCCCTTACTGATTATGCAAAACGATGGGGCATCGAAACCTTGTTTGGCATCTTCACGCACTCGTGGATTCTGTTTGGAATCAACCCATCTGACTGACTTTGAACGCCTCAGTAAGCTGCTGGCACTCCTATCATTAGCCTTGTGTTGGGTGGTTTTAACCGGGGAATGGTTGCATCAATTCAAACCACTCGTGATTAAGAAGCATGGACGCAGAGCTAAGAGTATTTTTCGCTATGGGCTTGACTATCTCCGCAACATTATTTTCAACTTGGAACAGAAAATGGATGAATTCCTCAATGTTTTACGATTTTTGTCCTGTACTTAGGACAGTACATCAAAACTTGAGTTTTTCGGTCGTCTTGCAAATACTGCATTACGTTATCAGATTATAAGCAAAGACGAAGAAAATCAACGGGATTTGCTATTTGCTGTTCTTCATGAGGCGTTCGCTATATTGGACGAGATGGAATCAGGCACTTTTGAATACTTCCTTGTCTCGCCTGGAAATGAGATCGTAGATGATTTCATTGAGCAGACCCAAAGGCGCGGATTTATCAGTATTGAAGAAACAAACAAGTTTTTCGCTAAAAAAAGAATTAAGTTATGAGAGTTGAATGACGTTCCTAGATAAAGCAGCAGTCAGAGTTGGTAATTATTGGTTTACTATGCCTTGAGTAATCCTCTGCCACATTGGTAAAAGAGTATCGCCATCGCCCTCAATCCGTTCTAACGCTGCCATCATTTCAAGGCGTACATCAAATTCAGTTTCGCTTTTAATAGCTTGTTGTAAAGCCATCACAGCACTACGATCTCCCAATTCGTTTAAAAATCGAGCGGCTCTCCACCTCATTAGCTTTGAGTGATCTGTTAATGCTTGAGTCATTGTAGCCATCGCCGCCACATCCCCCAAATCGCTTAAGGCATCCCCCGCCGTTCGACGTACAATTGCGGAGGGATCTATAAGGGCAACCTGACAAAGCGGTTCAACTACCTCCGTCATCCCACTAGCACCCACTAGAGCCGCCGCCCAACGTCGGATTGTACTTTGTTCGTCATTGAGTAAAGTCAAAACCCGCTCCAATGTTTCAGGGTTTACCTCAATCTGTTGGAGGGCTTTGAGTCGATGTTTCCAGTTCGGATATTGTAGCTCTGTTAATAGAGATTGCTGCAAATCGGTATGGCTAAATTGTTTAGTTTCAGCATGATTAGAGATGGCGGAGGCTTCGATTCGAGCCAACTCATCCTCATCGATTAGATCGGCAATTTCATCAGCAACTACCCTTGCCACCTCATCAGGAGAGCCAGCAGGAGACTGATAAGGTTCCCAGCGTCGCTCGGCTACATAATTGGCTCCCGTTGAAACAATTGTCCTTTGCAGCGCTTGGTTAAATCGGTCGGGCAATGCCACTCGTGCTTGTTGACCATCGGCAGAAATCGCTCGAACTTGAATCGGAATTGCCCGAAACATTTGTACGGCAACTTCAACAGAACCGAAATTTGAGAATGCAAGTTGCTCGGTAGTGGAATTAGCGCTTGTTGCTGTTATCTGAGACGGAGTAACTTGAAAAAGTAGCGCTTTATCAGCATCCTTCGCTACCCCAATAATGCCAGCAGCTTTAGCAAGAATAGGTTGCCAATCTGCATTTCCTTGGCGCGTAAGGGTGATAAAGTCCTGGAATAAGAAGACCGATTGTACCGATTCAATGGCAAGTAGCTGTTGAGCAAAAGCAGGGGCATCCGGCTTAGTTGCGCCTTGAGTGAGGGTCAGGGCTTTGGTGCTAACCACTTCATTGAGGTTAAGCTTAATACAGTGAGGGCTGGGGGTAGTTTCAATAGAGCGAAGTTGCATAGCCTCATCCAAAACGTATCAGTATCAAACAGCCAGCAGTCAAGGTAGTTTTAGAACAAGTGGCATCTACTGTCGATCCTATCTCATTATAATTGGTAAAGATTTCCAGAATCGTGTTTATGTGACATCTCCTGATGTTCATCTGACATACGTTATACAGACTAGAATCTCACCCCGTAAGTAAATTTAAGTTAGCCAATTAAATAAGAAAGTAACTGTATATGTCAACGGATGAAATTAAAGGAGAAGAATTAAAAAATAATGGCTTAGTTCAACTGGCTCCAGATTTGGCAGAGAAACTATTATTAGCACAAGACCAAAAAAAACCTAAGAAATCAAAAAAGATTTTTGATGGTAGCAACGAAATCTTTGCCAAGAAAATTCCTAAGAAAACTTACGAAACCCAGCTACAGCAACTCCAGGTTGAATTGGTCAAAATGCAATACTGGCTTAAGCACGTTGGTTATCGAGTTGTGGTGATTTTTGAAGGTCGAGATGCGGCGGGAAAAGGCGGCGTGATTAAACGGATTGCTGAACCACTCAATCCTCGTGTTTGTCGCATTGTGGCTCTAGGTACTCCCTCCGACCGCGAGAAAACGCAGTGGTATTTTCAGCGCTACGTGGCACACCTTCCGGCGGCTGGTGAAATTGTCTTATTTGACCGCAGTTGGTACAATCGAGCCGGAGTTGAACGAATCATGGGCTTTTGTACTGATGCTGAGTACGGGGAATTTATGGAATCTTGCCCAGAATTTGAACGAATGTTAGTAAATTCCGGGATTATTTTGCTTAAATATTGGTTCTCAGTCAGCGATGACGAACAAGAGCAGCGCTTTTTATCCCGTAGTCACGATCCAGCAAGACGTTGGAAACTCAGTCCAATGGATTTAGAATCGCGCGCTCGTTGGCGGGAATACTCGCAAGCTAAGGATGCCATGTTTGCACGTACAAACATTCCCGAAGCGCCCTGGTTTACGATTGAGGCGGATGATAAAAAACGCTCCCGGCTGAATTGCCTTCATCATTTACTGAGCAAAATTCCCTACGAAGATATGACACCTCCTCCTCTAGAGCTTCCGCCCAGACCTCCATCAGAAGATTATATTCGCGCCCCTCGTAACGAGCAGTTCTTTGTCCCTCAAGTGTATTGAGGGATAGGAATATTAGAGCGCGATCGCTTTTTTGTTAGGCAGAGCAGAGGAGAGTCTAAGCTCGACTTTAGCCATTTGAGGAGAAGTAGACCCAAAAAAGGAATAGGGTAAGAATGCTTTGAGTTAACACAT